>JAJEAI010000180.1 GCA_022824205.1 Candidatus Binatia bacterium | reverse complement strand
GCAACCCCCCGCGCCGCCCGCCCCCCCTCGGGGGGGGGGGCCCGGGGCGGGGGGGCCGCGGCCACCCGCGCCGGCGCCGGCCTGCAGGTCGTGGAACCCCTGGAGCAGGTGCGGAAAGACCTCCAGGTCGTCCGATCGGGGCCGGCAACGGCCGCGGCGCATGACCGCCGCATAAATCGGGTGGAGATCGCAGTGCAGCACGCGCCGTAGTACCCCTGTGGTCCTCGATTCCGCCAGCCTCCCGATCACCGGCGTCGGGTCCGTCGGAGCGGGAACGGAATGCCGCGCCGCGTGGTATTCCCGGAGCATGAGCCAGTCGATGGCGGTACTCTCGTCCACCAGCGCGGTATCCTGGTAGCGGCACGGAAAGATCCGCGCCTGGAGGTAGCAGCCGGGGGAGAGCGCCGCGGAGATGGCGCGGGTCTCCCGCACGTCGTCGAGGGCGTAGCGGAAGAGCGTGTCCGGATCGTGATCGAAATACCAGCTCGCCTCGGCGCCGCCAATATACGTGCGGTCCGGCGCGGCCACGCCGAAGTGGCGCGCCACGTCCTTCAGGCCGTTGCGCTTGAGCGTGCGGTCGGCGCGGCTGTAGCGTTGCGCCAGGAACCAAGTGTCGATGATGTGCCGCCCGTGGACTTCGTAGCGCCGATACGGAATGACGCGGTCGCCGATCAGCAAACGCGCGGAACGCCGGCGCAGCGTGCCGCCGTCCCGCCCCAACGCCAAGTTCACGCCGTGCCGTCGGGCCCGCTCCTCGACGTAGGGGAGGTCGAAACGGAAGAAGTTGTGCCCTTCGATCACGTCCGGATCGCGCCGGCGCACTTCCCCGACCATCTCCGCCAGCATCGTCCCCTCGTCATGGTCCCTGCCGGATATCAGCCGCTCCCAGCCGCTGCTGTCGGACATGGCGATGGCCGTGATGCGATCGCCTTCCCGTAGTGCATTGGGGAACTCGAAGCCGGGGGTGCGGTACACCTCGAGGTCCACCTGCATGCGCAGGAGGCGGTCGAAGCGCATGCCGTTGAAGTGCGTCGTGCCGGACGCCAGGAGGTATTGCTGCACCGGGTCGCGCACGTGGAGGAACGGCAATCCGGGAGCGTTCTGGCTCTTCCCGCTCTTGCGCAAGAGCCAGGCCCGGGCGGATTCCAGGCTGTCCATGTCCGGGAAGAATGCCAGCCGGCGGAACCTGTGGGTGCCCGCGAGGGGCTCGATGCGGCATTCGCCCTTCCACCTGACGAGCCGGTCCTCGGAGGCCAACCAGAGGAAGGGCTCGAACGGCACGGCGGTGGAGGAAGCGGACGCGGTCTCCCTGGTGTAGACGCGCACGTGGCGGTTGCCCTCCAGCTCCACCGCCGTTACGGCCGGGGTCGCGTCACGGCCGAACAGGACCGGGGCGTATGCGGGGATTGAAGGACACATGGCGGAGCGGCCGGCGTGCTCTCGGGTCACGGGGGCCACCGAGTTTCTAACAGATCCGGCCCGTCGCGGAAACGCAGGAGGCGAAGCGGCACCGCTCGACCGGCATCGCGGTCGTGGCTGGTGCTGCGTCGCGTAGATATGGTATACGGGCACATGGATTCCGAAGCAGTTTCACACATCCGCCGGCCCAATCTGCGCCAGCCGTTCCTGATCCTGTCGTTCTCGGGCTGGAGCGATGCCGGGTCGTCGGCCACTTCCGCGGTGCGCTATCTCGTCGAGCAACTGCTGGCCGCGGAGTTGGCCAAGATCGACCCCGAGGACTACTACGACTTCTCGGTCCACCGCCCGCAGGTGCGGCTGGTGGAGGGCCAACGCGAGATCGAGTGGCCCTCCTACGATTTCCACTACTACAGAACCGGAAACGAGCTGGAGCGGGATTTCATCTTCGCCACCGGCGCCGAGCCGCACTTGCACTGGAAGGCATTCGCCAAGACCATGATGGAACTCGCGCGCGGCTGGGGAGTGGCGCGCGTCATCACCATAGGAGCGCTTCTCGACGAGGTGCTGTACACCAAGCCGGTGCCCCTCAACGGATTCTCGTCGGACCCGACGCTGATGAAGGAGCTGGACTTCACGCCGTCGCGCTACCAGGGGCCTACCGGCATCGTCGGCATCCTCGGCGACACGTTCCGCCGGGAAGGCATGCCGCACCTGAGCCTGTGGGCGGCGTTACCCCACTACCTGGCGCCGTCGCCGAACCCGCGCGGGACCCTGGCGTTGGTGCTGCGGCTGACCCAGTGGCTCGGCATCCGCATCGACACCGGCCCGCTGGAGCGCGCCGCCGGCGAATTCCAGAACAAGGTCAACGACGCGGTCAACAGCGATCCCAACCTGTCGGCTCTCATCAAGGAGCTTCAGAAACACGAGTTCGAGCAATAACGGAGGAACACCATGCGGAGACAACCGTGGTTGTACGCCCTCGCGGCGGGAGCCTTTCTCATGACCGGCGCCAACGCGTTCTCGGCCGGACCGTTCGACAAGGCCATCGAGGCGCGCCAGCAACTGATGAAGGACATCGGCGGGATCAACAAGGCCATGCGCCAAGCCACGGACGCGGCGGGCGTGGCGGCCAACGCCGACAAGCTCGCGGAAGCCTTCGCCAAGGTCAACGAAGAGACCTTTCCCAAAGGCAGCGCGGAGGGGTCGCGCGCGAAGACGGACATCTGGGAGAAGTGGGACGAGTTCGCGGCCGCCGCCAAGAACGCCGTCACCCTGGCCCAGGCCATCGCCACCAAGGCGCGCGCGGGCGAGGACACGGCCGAGCTGGTCAAGGGTTACGGCAAGAGCGCCTGCGGAAGCTGCCATCGCCCCTTCCGCGCACCCAAGAGCTAGCGCCCGCACGCCGATGATCGCCGAACACGTGGGCGAGGCGGCCGTGCCCGACATCGAGGCATGGGCCAACGCCATCATCCGCTCGGAGGACGATTCCGTGCGCGCCACGGAATCGTACCACGACGCCGACTCCAACACCTACGTCATCCGCCTGGCGCGCGGCGCCCGGGTGCTGCTGTTCCGGCTCTCCGAGGCGCAGGTGCACACGTCCGGACGTGAACCGGAATGCGAAAAGATCCTGCGCAACCGGGTGGGTGAGGTGCGCCGCCTGCTGGGGCGGGTCGGGTGACAGCCGCATCCACTCCCCGGGCATGTCACGGCCGGCCGTGAAGCCGCCGGGGAATCGGCGCCCGGCTCCGGATCGGGGTCACAGCCCCGCCGCCATCTCCTTGGCGAAGTAGGTAAGAATGAGGTCGGCGCCGGCGCGCTTGATGGACAGCAGGACCTCGGGCACGACGGTGCTCTCGTCGATCCAGCCGTTCCGGGCGGCGGCCTTGATCATCGCGTACTCGCCGCTCACGTTGTAGGCGGCGGTGGGGTGGCCGAAACGTTTCTTGACCCGTGAGATCACGTCCAGATACGAGAGCGCCGGCTTGACCATGACGATGTCCGCGCCCTCCGCGATGTCCGCTTCCACCTCCCTGAGCGCCTCGTCGCTGTTTCCCGGATCCATCTGGTACGAGCGTCGGTCGCCGAACCGGGGCGTCGATTCGGCCGCCTCGCGGAACGGGCCGTAGAAGCCCGAGGCGTATTTCGCGGCGTAGGCCATGATCACGACGTTCTCGAAACCCTCGCCGTCGAGCGCGGTGCGAATGGCGCCGACACGGCCATCCATCATGTCCGACGGGGCCACCACGTCGGCGCCGGCGCCCGCGTGGGACAGTGCCTCCTTGACCAGCAGATCGAGGGTCCCGTCGTTGTCCACCTCGCCGCCGTCCACGACGCCGCAATGGCCGTGGTCGGTGTATTCGCACAGACACACGTCGGTGATCACGAGCAGACCCGGGACCTTGTCCTTGATGGCTCGCACCGCCTGCTGCACCACGCCGTGGTTGGCGTAGGCCTCCGAGCCCACGGCGTCCTTGGTCTCGGGAATGCCGAACAGGATCACCCCCGGGATGCCCAGGTGCCAGACGTTCTCCGCCTCCTGAGCCGCCCGGTCCACGGAGAGCTGGGACACACCCGGCATGGACGTCACCGGCTGCACTTGGTCGCGCCCCGGACACACGAACAGGGGATAGATGAAGTCCCGCGGACTGAGCGCGGTCTCGCGCACCATGTCGCGCAACAAGGCGGTGCGCCGGAGCCTTCTTGGTCGGGTGACGGGGAATGCCATCAGGGTGTCTCCTGGCAGTGCGTGTCCGGCCGTGGAACAGGGGGTTTGAATCGGATGGAACATAGCACACGCGGCGGGCGCCGGTCACCTCTTTCCCGGCTGCCTTCGGCGCGGTTTGCCCTTGATCGCGGGCAGCAATTCCGCCATACCCGTTTCCCCCTCCGTCATTCCCGCGAAACAGGCTGTGGCAAACCCCATCCGAGAAAGGCACCAACCCCCCTGAAACGTCATTCCCGCGAAAGCGGGAATCCAGGCGACCTCGGCCCGTAAGACTACGGCTGCGGAGAGAGTCCCTGAAACGTCATTCCCGCGGAAGCGGGAATCCAGGAGGGGGGAGGCGGGGGAACGCCGCTGTAGCGCCTCGCCACCGCCCCTGGATTCCCGCTTTCGCGGGAATGACGATGAGAGCCACCGCTGCACTTGTAACCACCTGAATTCATTGAGCAATAGCCATGCATGGCGGGCGGCTTGCATCACGGCTCGGTACACGGCGGAGGAGTTGGTGACCCGCCGCGCCATGGTGAAAACCAAGATCCAGGACGCCATCGAGGCATTCGTCAAGGCCACGCTGACGCAGAAGAACGTTCCCGGCGCCTTGAGCTTGGCCCTCAGCAACCTGTCCAATTTTCCGGGACCACCTCAACCGTGGCTTCCACCACTGCCTGAATGAGCCCTGGAACAGTGTACTCCCGCGCCACCGCGGTTACATCCATGCCTTGGCGGCGGGCGGCGTCGGCGGTGATGGGGCCGATGCAGGCGACCCGCGCGTCGGCGGGGAACCCCGCGTTCGCCCCGGCGAGCAGATCCATGAAGGCGTTCACCGTGCTGGGGCTGGTGAAGGTGACCCAGTCCACCCGGTCGAGGACCTCCAGCAGGCGTTCGGCGCCGTCGCGCACGGGCTTGTTGCGATAGGCTTCCACCACGTCCACCGCCGCGCCCCAGCGGCGCAGGGTTTCCGGGAGCACGTCGCGCGCGCCCGCGACACGGGCGAGCAGGAACCGGCGGCCCCGGACCCGCTCGGGGCCAAGGGCCGACAGGATACCCTCGGCGCGGTACTCGCCGGGCACGAGGCTCACCGCAAGGCCTCGCTGCTCCAGCAACCGGGCGGTCTGCGGCCCGATGGCCGCGATGGAGAGCCGGCTCAGGCTGTCCGTGCAGGCCAAGGCTTCACAGCGCGCGAGGAAGTGCCGAACCCCGTTGGCGCTGGTGAAGACCAGCCAGTCCTGTTCGGGCAAACCGCGGATGGCCCGATCGAGGGCGGCTTTGTCCGCGAGCGGCAGAATCTCCACCGTGGGGAAGACCACGACGTGTGCGCCGAGAGCCTCCAAGCCGCGCACGAAAGCACCCGCCTGTTCGCGCGGGCGCGTGACGAGGATACGTTGCCCGGACAGCCGGGCGCTGGCCGGCGGCGTGCCGAAGGTGGTGGAGTCGCTCATGGGCGCACCTTTGGAGTACCGGGCCGCCATTCGCCGGGGCTTGCGGGACCGTTCATGGCCGCGCCTCCCGCAGCACGGCGCCTGCCCCCTCCGCCAGCAGCCGCTCGGCCAGTCGCGCCCCCAGCCATGCCGCGTCCGCGGACGCTCCCGACAGCTCTCCTCTGAAGACCTGCCTGCCGGAACCCTCCGCCGCCATGCCCGCCAGCGTGAGCCGGTGGCCGCGCACCACGGCGCGGGCGCCCACGGGTACTTGGCAGCCCCCCTCCAGGCGCGCCAGGAAGGCCCGCTCCGCCGCCACCTCCAGGGCCGAGGCCGGGTGGTCCAGGAAGCGCAAGCTCTCCACCTCGCCGGCGCGCGTCTCCAGACCCAGGGCCCCCTGGGCCACGGCACTCATGCAGGTTTCCGGCGGCAGCGCCTGCGTGGCCTCGTGCGCGCGTCCCAATCGCTTGAGCCCGGCCAGCGCCAGCACCAGGGCATCCACCTCGCCGCGGGCGAGCTTGGCGATGCGTGTATCGACGTTGCCCCGGATGGGCACCACGGTGAGGTCCGGGCGGTGGTACAGCAACTGCGCGCGCCGGCGCAGGCTGCCGGTACCGACCCGGGCTCCGGCCGGGAGCGCGTCGAGGCTCTCGGCGACATGGCTCAGCAGCACGTCCGCGGGATCCTCGCGCTCCGGCACCGCCGCGATGGCCAGTCCCTGGGGAAGCTCCGTGGGCAGGTCCTTCATGGAGTGCACGGCGGCGTCGACGTCGCCGCGCAGAAGCGCTTCCTCGATCTCCTTGATGAACACGCCCTTGGCGCCGATCTGCTCGATGGGGACGTTCTGGAAACGATCGCCGCTGGTGCGGATGGGCACGATCTCCACCGCCGCCAGCGGATGGTGCTCGCGGATGCGGTCTTGGACCCATTCCGCCTGGACCAGGGCCAGCGGGCTGCGCCGGGTACCGATGCGAAATCTGTTCATGGCGTGGTCGCGGTGCCTTTCCGGCCCGCGTCACCCCTCTCCGCCCCTGGATTCCCGCTTTCGCGGGAATGACGTTTCGGGGGGACGCGCCGGCAACTGATCCTCATCCAGGTCGGCGTCGGGAAGGCGCGCTGGCAACTGTTCCTCGTCCTGGTCGGCCCTCGGGAAGGCGCGCCGGCAACTGTTCCTCGTCCTGGTCGGCCTCGGGGGGACGTCCCTGCCCCGGCTCTTCGTCCAGGTCGAACAGCGCCCGAAGGGCATCGTCGTAGTCCGCGTCGCCGCCGGGCCGCTGCTTGAGCCGCGTGAGGGGCGCGTGAAGGATCTTGTTGATCATGGCCGCGGTGAGGTCCTCGATGGCCTTGCGCTCCCGCTCGGACACGTCCTTGAGGCTCGATTCCAGCGACTTCCTGAGTTCGCCCTGCCGGATCTCATCGAGCTTCCGCTTGAGCGCCACGATGGTGGGGACCTGATCCAGGGACGTCAGCCACCGATGGAACGCCTCCACCTCCTGGTCGACGATCTCCTCTCCCTTGTCCGCCTCGCTTTCCCGCCCCCGCAGGTTCTCCCGCGCCACGTCCGCGAGGTCGTCGACGTGATAGAGGTAGACGTTGTCCAGGTCGTTGATGAGCGGGTCGAAGTTCCGGGGCACGCCGAGGTCGATGAGGAACATGTTGTCCTGCTTGCGCTCCCGCAGCACCTCCGCCGCGGTATCGCGCGTCATCAGCGCCTCCTCCGACTCCACCGAGCCGATGATCACGTCCGCCAGCCTGAGATAGCGACCGTAGTCCTCGAAACGGATGGGACTGGCCTCGAAACGGTCCGCCAGCTCCACCGCCCTCTCGAAGGTGCGGTTGGTGATCATCAGGCTGCGCACGCCGTTCTCCACCAAGTGGCGCACGAGCGCTTCGCCCATGGCGCCGGAGCCGATGACCATGACGGTCTTTTCCTCGAGCCTGTCGAAGATGCGCCTGGCCAGGTCCACCGCCACCGAGCCCACGGACACCGGCCGGTTGGCGATGCCCGTGTCCTGCCGCACCCGCTTGGCCACGGCGAAGGAGCGATGGAACAGCCGGTGGAGGATGCTGCCGACGGTGCCGGCCTGCTGCGCGATGGCGTAGTATTCCTTCAATTGACCGAGGATCTGGGGCTCGCCCACGACCATGGAGTCGAGGCTGGAGGCCACGCGGAAAACGTGCCGCACGGCGTTCTTCCGCGCGTGGTGGTAGAGATGGTCCCGGGTGGGTTTCAGGTGGACGTCGGGCTGCCGCTTGAGAAAGTCCTCGATCTCGGCGACTCCGGCATTGCCGTCCCGCGCCACCGCCACCACTTCCACCCGGTTGCACGTGGACAGGATCACCCCCTCGTCCACCGACGGCAGCGTCAGCAGGTCCTGCAAGGCGCCGTCGACGTGCTGGGCCGGAAACGCGAGCTGCTCACGCAGCTCCACGGGCGCGGTGCGGTGGTTCACGCCGACCACGAGGATCTGGTGCGGAACAGGGTGCGCCGGCTCACTCAAAGCGGCCTCCGTGCCGGCTCAGGAAGAAGGCATCGCCCCAGAGGAAGTAGCCCAGAACGATGAGGAATCCGGCGATGGTCCAGACCGCTGCCTTGCGCCCGCGCCAGCCGGCCGTCAGCCGGCCGTGGAGCAGGATGCCATACAGCAGCCACGTCAGCGCGGAGGTGATCTGGCGCGGATCCCAGGACCAGAAGTTGCCCCACTGCGCGTGCGCCCACACGCTGCCGGTGAGGATGCCCAGGGTCATGAAAGGGAAGCCCCACACCAGGAAGATCTTGTTGAGACGGTCCAGGGTCTCCAGCGCCGGCACGGTTCGGCTCAGCCCGCTCATGCGCTTCTGCTTGAGCTGTCGCCGGACCACCAGGTAGACGACGCTCACCGCGAAGGCCAGGGCGAAGACCGCGTTCCCCAGAAGCGCCAGCGTCACGTGCAGCGGCAGCCAGTAGGTGAGCAGCGCCGGCGGCGTCTCCAGACCCGGCTCTCCCAACGCGATGGAACGCAGCGACATGAGAAACGCCAGCGGGGCGACGAAGCCTCCCAGGATGGGAAGCCGGTACTGGAGCTGCACGGTGAGGTAGACGCCCACCATGAGCCAGCCGTAGAACGAATGCGTGGCCGCGGTCTGGGCCAGGGCGGGGAAGCCCGCGTCATTGAAAAGGAAGACGAACTTTACCGCATGGCCGACGAAGCCGGCGAGCAGGAGCCACTGCCCCGCGCGGGAAAACGACTCCCGCTGGGAAAACAGGTGGAGGATGAATGCGCCGGTCGCCAGCAGGTAGAAACCTGCCGTGGCCTGAAGAAGGCTCTGGTACATGGTCTCCGACGATTATATCGCATCGCTGGGCAGGGTGTAACGGGCGCATGGACGGCGCGCGCGAACCCGTGGGACGGTTCCAAGGTCGGGCGCGGCCGTGCCGGACCGCCCGCGTCGGGTCAGGACTGCGTTCCGGGGATTCTGAGGCGCTGGCCGGCGCGTATCCGGTGCCGGTTGCGAATGCCGTTGGCGCGCTGGAGGGCCGCAAGCGACACCCGGTAGCGGTCGGCGATGGCGGAAAGCGTCTCCCCCGGACGCACGCGGTGGTACAGACGCCTTTGCTTCGCGACTTTCTTGGTGCCCGGTATCTCCAACCGTTGTCCCACGCGCAAACGCCGGACGCTCTGAACGCCGTTGGCTCTTCGGATCGCACGCGCCGTTGTCCCGTGGAGTCGGGCAATTTCCCACAGCGTATCGCCGCGCTTCACGACGTGGTGCGCACTCCCCTTTTCACGGGACACGTCCGCCACCTGTCGCGTCTTTACAACCCGGCGCTTGGCTGCCACCCGAGGCTTGTCCACCACCCGGACCGACCGCTCCGCCTCGCGTGACCTGGCCGATGACCGCCGCGGGATCTCCAGTCGCTGCCCGACAAGCAAGCGGTGGGGACTCCTCAAGTCGTTGATGGCCTGGATCGCGTTCGCCGACGTGCCGTAGACTCTGGCGATCTCGGAGAGCGTGTCACCCCGACTGACCACATGGTGCGGGAAAGACGACATCGGCCCGATGCCCGCCAATGCCTTGCGGAACCATTCACCCTGCAATTCCGGCGCCTTGAGACGGTAGCCCTTCGGCAGCCACGCGGCGCGACGGCTCAACGCGGGATTCCACTTGAGGAACTCCGCCCGCGACACCCGGCTGCGGCGGAGCAGCGTGGACACCGATACGCGTTTCGTGAGGCTGATCTCCTCCAGGTGCACCAGTGGGTCGAAACGGACGTGGGGCAGATGCCGCTCGACTTCGCGCATGATGTGCACGGCCGCGAGAAACTCCGCGTAGAAGTTCTTGGATGCGAACTTGAAGGTGCGGCTGCGGTAGCGGCGAATGATCTCGACGATATCCCGCGTGCCGACTCGCCGCACCGCCCTCTTCATGCCGGCGCGCCCGTGGTTGTAGGCGGTCACCGCCAATGGCCAGGTCCGGAGTTCCCGGTAGTTCTCCTGCAAGAGGCGCGCCGCCGCTCGGGTCGCCTCCATCGGGTCCCTGCGCTCGTCCACGAGCCGTGTCACCCGCAAGTACCGCCGTCCCGTGCGGGGCATGAACTGCCACATGCCCACGGCGCCCCGAAACGAACGCGCGTCGTTCCTGAACGACGACTCCACGAGGGGCAGGTAGGTCAACTCCACCGGAAGTCCGCGACCGGCGAAGACCTTGCGCATGTGCTCCAGGTAACGTCCCGACCGACGCACCCCTCCCTCGAAACGCTCGCGGATGCCGCGTTGCGCCCTGATGCGACTCGACGGGATGCCGCGCCGCTGGAGACGCGCGCGCACCGAACGAAACACCCTCCGGGTACTGGCGTTCGGCCTGACTTCGACCACCTCGTGTATCCTCGACATGTTCCGGGGATCGAAGAACACGAGTTGGGTGGAGTCGTAGTCGAGAAAAATCGCCTTCCAGAACTTGACGGCAGGCTCGAGCCCCGCGGGTATGGCGAACGGATCCGCTTGAGTGGAAGCCCCTGTGCGCGCCGAGGCTTCCGGCGCGTAGAGCAGGCTGCTGCAAAGGAGTAGGAGAAGACTCGCCAGGACCACCCGGCCGCCTGTCATGCGGAACTCCTTCAAAAGCATTGGCTTAGGGTAGCCGACGTAAACCAGTTTGTCAAATTCAGGGCCATGGTGTCCGAAATCCTTCGCTTTTCGGTTGCCGCAGTCGGCCAAGAACCGGATTCCGGACGCAGATGCCTGTCTGTTTACAATGGCCCTCCTCGTGCCCCGCCCGCTTGGAACTATTCGAAGTCGCAGGGTATCTGGGTGGGTCCGTATCCCTGCCAGTACTTGCGGGTCTCCGGATCGTACCTTCCCTGCAGGAACGTACCCGGCTTCTCGGCGCGCACGATGATGGCGACGGTACGCTCCTCGCCGCTCTGCTCCGCGTGGATCTGCCACGGCCGCACGAGGTCGATCTTGCCGGGTCCCACCTCGGCGTTCTCGGTCTTGCGCACTTCCGCGTAGTCCGGCTTGGAGCCGTCGTCCAGCCGCTCGTAGCGCTCGATGGTCTCATTGCCGTCGAGCACGCCGTACAGCGTCCAGTTGTGCGCGTGGTCGTGGATGCTGGTGCGCGTGCCCGGCGCCTTCACCAGCCCGTTGATGACGAAGCCGTGGTCCGGGTCTTCGTACAGGAGAAGGTTCTGCGCCCGCTGCCCGCCCTCGGCCGCGGTCAGCCCGCCCTGGTCACAGGACGGCCACTGCTCGGACTGCGCCTTCACGCTGGGGTCCGCCAGGAGCTCGCTCAGCAGCGAGCCCATCTTCTCCCAGCGCTGGTCCACGTCGGGCTCGTCGGCGTGCAGTTGCCGGACCGCCGCGATGAAACGCTTGGCGGAGGATTGCTCCGTTTCCTGTGTCGGCATGGGACGTGCGCTCATGGTGTCTCCTCCCTTGACTACGCCGGGCGTGATTGCTGTTGCATTCGCAGGGAGCGGGCTCTCCGCCCCATGGAAATCAAGAGTATCCGAGGATCGGCCGCCGCTGTCAACCCGCGTCCACGCCCTTGACCACCCGCACGCGGCTCGTGTCACGCAGCTTGTCGAACCGCTCCTTCTCCACCTCGAAGTAATAGGGTTGCGCGGAACTCTTCAGGATGTAGCGATTGCTCTCCTCCGGGGCGACCACGCTATGCTCGATGGGCTCGCCTTCCTTGATCTCGATGATGTACCGCACCACCGGCTTGCCGGCGTCGAACCGCGCCCGGCCGTCATCGCCAAGCACGTCCGTGAAGGCCACCTCGGAGACCCGTTCGACCATCTCCTGCACGGGCTCGACATCGGTCTGCTCGTTCTCGCGCAGGTTCTCCACCTGGAACTCCCCGTCCTCGGCCTTCAGCGCGAAGCCTCCCATGTCGATGCGCGCGATGTCCTCCACCGGCGTCTTGAGCGCCTCCGTGTCGTACCACTGGCTCGGGACCGCCGGCGCGTCGAAGGCGTTGAAATCGATGGCGTAGGTATGCTCGTCGCCGTCGAGGCGCGCGTGGACCTTGCGGAAGCCCGGAGACGAGCCCAGGAAGACGTCGCCCAGCACGGCCTCACCCTTGAGGAAGCGTACACGCCTCTCGAACGCGTCCATCGTCACCTTGAACTGCCGGGCCGCCACCATCGTCTGCCCCACCGGCCACGACCGCCTGGCGTCGAAGAGCTTGTCCGTGAACTGCTCGAACTTCGCGGGCATTACGGGGAAATCGCTCTTGTCCGGCAAGACCCACTGGTCCCCCTTGCGCGTCAGGCGCAACAAACGCTCCCCCGGCTGCTCGATGGTGACCGTATCCGCGCTGTCCACGTCCACGGCCACAAGCGGTGTGTCGGCCTTGAACGGATCGGGCGCGTCCCCCTCCAGGTGGACCCACGCCACGAGTCCCGCTTGAAGAACCAGCAACAGGAGCAGGAACTTGATCGATCGACTCACCCTGAAAACCCTTCCCTGAAGGACCAACGGAAGAAAGACACTACAACCGTTCGTCCGGAGCATAGCGACGCAAAGCGTCGCGGAGTCGAAGGGCGCACGTCACTCCCTCCGGGGTTCCTCGACAAGCACATCAGACCGTCAACATCCAGTGGTACCGGTCCCGCGCGCGGCGCAAGTGGTAGCGGTGCCCGCCGTAGACCAGCGCGAGACCCGCCAGCACCAGAGCGTAGTTGAGATACTCCCAGAACGCCTTCCGCTCCCGCGTCATGGGGACCAGCGTGCGCGCGAAACGGGCGCGGCTGCGGATGGACAGCAGCGCCCGGTCCTCCAGCGCCCAGTCCACGACGTTCTCCATGAACTGCAACGAGTTGACGAAGCGGTCGTTGGCCGCCGCACGGGAGAGCTGCAGCGTCTGGTCGGCGAACGCGTCGTTGGAACCGACAAGGATGATGCGCGCCGATTCCGCCGATTTGTCGATCAGACCCGTCACCACCGGCTCAGGCTCCTCTTCGGCCGATTCCCGCGCGGGTTCTTCGGCCGCCGTCCCCTCCGGCTTCTCATCCTCGTCCCGGGCCAGCAACGGCGACTCCTTGTCCGCGAAATAGGAGCGGAAGACCCCTTCCACCACCGCGGCCAGCACCTGCGTCCCGGGCTGCCCCTCGCGCTCGAACCCCAGCTTGGGGTGGACCTTGTAGTCGGGGTGCACCTTCAGGGAATCGGACACCCAGGACTCGCCGGAGCTGGCGAGCAGCGGCGTCGCGCGGACGCCCCCGGCCTCGTCGTCGGGAAGCGACAGCGGCGACGCCCAACTCAGGGTCAACTGGGGCAGCCGGGCGGTGATGGGATTGTCTTCGTTGAGGCCCCGGCCCCGCACGTCGACGAAATAAGGATAGGGCACGAGCTGGATCTCCCGCACCGTGAAGTTGCCCACCTTGCGGTTCACCGTCACCGGGAAAGGCTCGTTCTGGGGATCCAGCACCAGGGTCTTTCGCACGGTGACGCCGTAGTGCTCAAGCAACGGTTCGAGACCCGAGGCATGGGCCTTGGCGGCCAGGCCGGCCCGGGTCTGCGTGACGGCATAGGGCGAGGTCAGGAGCGCCACGGAGCCGCCCTTCATGAGGAACTGGTCCACCGCGAACCGCTGCCTGGCCGTGAAGTCCGCGGGCGCCGCCAGCAGCAAGAGGTCCACGTTGTCCGGCACGACGCCGGACTTCATGTCCACCAACTGGACGCGGTAGTTCTCCTGCAGCTTCTGCGCCAGGAACCGGAACCCGCGCTCCGGAGGCCGGGGACGCATCCCCGGCTGCTGCGGCGGCCGGAGCGGCGGCACGCTGATGCCGATGGTCTTGATGAAGCCCGGCGCCAGGCGCCGGAGCGCCCCCTCGATGCTGCGCCGGATGGCCTCCTGGTTGAGCTTCTCCGGCAGGGGCACCTGCACCGTGGTGCCGTTGTTCTTCATGAGCATGTAGAAGTAGAACTTCTTGGGATCGAGGGGGCCCAGGGTCATGGGGCGAAACCCGTGACGCTCCGCGAGCTGCCGCGCCACGGCGCCGCCCTCCGCCTCGGGATCGACGACGGCGTACTTGAGCTTCCCGTCCGACTCCTTGCGCAGCTCCCTCAGCGAGATCAGCAACTGCCTGCGGAACACCGCCATGGACTCGGGCAACTTGTCCGCGGGCGAGACATACGCCTCGAATTCCACGGGCTGATCGATGCCCGCGAAGAGCGCGCCGATGTCCTGGAAGCCGTACAGCACCTTCTTGATACCGCGGGCGAGGTCGTACTCGAGGTTGCGCAGGCGCACCCGCGTTCCCGTCCTGCCGCCCATCACCTCGATCAGGTCCGTGAAACGCAGCACCACGTGCTTGTCGCCGTACTGGAGCAAGAGGTCGAAGTAGGAGTTGACCAGCGAGTTCTGATAACGGTCGACCGTGCGGAAGGGGGTCGGACGGATGTTGTAGCGCTGGTTGGCTTCCTCCTCCACACCGGGCTCTTCCCGCGGATCCACGAACTCGGCGCGCACGCGGTCGCCGCCGATGGACTCGATCTCGCGGATGGTGTCGCGTATCCTCGGGATCAAGGGAGTCAGCAACGGGTGCGTCCGGCCGCTGAAGTAGCCGCGGATGAGCAGCGGCTCCTGCAATTGGGCGACGAGATCGCGAGTGGCTTGGGAGATGGAGTAGTCCCGGTCCGCGGTGAGGTCCGCGCGCACCGTCACGCCGCGTTGCAGCCAGAAATTGGCCAGCACGAAGTTGGCGATGACCAGGGCGGTGGCGAGCCGCCACGCCCGGTGGCGCGGCTTCTGCCCTTCCCTGGACCAGCGCAGCCGTTCCAGGGAGAAGACGTTCAGGGCGAGGAAGACGCCCACCAAGCTGACGTAGTAGTAGATGTCCCGGAGGTCCAGGATGCCCCGCGTAATGGACTCGAAGCGCACCCCCGTGGCCGCCAGACCCAGGTATTCCGCCCATTCGTGGCCCACCAGGGAACCAAAGGTCAAGGAACCCAGGAGATAGAAGACGAAGCCGATCACCGTGGTGAGGATGAGGCTCGCGATCTGGCTCTCGTTGCGCGCGCTGACGTACAGGCCGATGGAGCAGTAGGCCGCCGCCAGCAGCAGCGACGCGATGTAGGCCCCAAGCACGGGACCCCAGTCCAGGGGGCCCATGAACGACACGGTCGCGGGCACGCCCACGGTGAGCGCCAGCGCGATGGCCACCAGCCCCATGCACGCGAGGAACTTGCCGAGCACCAGGTGGAGCGTCTTCACCGGCATGGTGAAGAGGAACTCCAGGGTCTCCATGCGCCGTTCCTCGCTCCACATCTTCATGGTCAGCGCGGCGCTCAGAAAGATCAGCAGGATCGGCATCCATTCGAACAGCGGCCGCACGTCGCCGATGTTGCGCGAGAAGAACTGCTCCACCCAGAAGAAAATGAACAGGCACACCGCCGAGAACGTCCCCAGGAAGATGAACGCCACCGGGGAGGCGAAGTAGGTGGAAAACTCCTTCTTGGCGATGCTCCAGATGCTACCCGCCATGGCTGCCCCTCTCCGACACTTCGCGGAACACGGTCTCCAGGGTGCGCGCCTGCTCGCTCAGGCGGTAGAGGTCCCAGCCGCCTTCCACCGCCGCCCGCGCCACGCCGGGGGCCACCTCGTCCATCGGCGCATCCAGGTCGAGGCCGTAGCTCTCTCCTCGCGGCCCCTCCGCCGGGGCGACCGCGGCCACACCTGGAATCTCTCCCAGCCGGTCGGCCGCGTCATCGGCGGGGTTGCCCAGCCCCACCACCAGCCGGTTGGACTGCCGCAACTCGCTCAGCCGGGCATCCATCGCGATGCGCCCCTGCACCATGATGATCACGCGCTCGCACACCGCCTCCACCTCCTGGAGGACGTGCGTGGAAACGATGATGGTGGCGTTCCGGCTCAGATCGCCCACCAGCGAGCGCATCTGGAAGATCTGCGCCGGATCCAGGCCGTTGGTGGGCTCGTCCAGAATCAGGATCTCCGGCTCGTGCACGATGGCCTGGGCCACCCCCAGCCGCTGCTTGTAGCCCTTGGACAGCGTCGCCACCGGGTCCAGCGCCCGGTCCGCCAGCCACGTCCGCTCCAGCGCCAGCCGGAGCGCCGCCGGCCGGTCCGCGCGCGCCACCCCGCGCAGGTCCGCCACGTACTCCAGGTAGCGCACCACCGACATGTCCGGGTAGAGCGGCGCGTTCTCCGACAGGTACCCCAGCCTGCGCTGGATTCTCAGGCGCTGCTCGGAAACCGGCAGGCCGTCGATAACCACCGACCCCGCCGTGGGCTCGATGTACCCCGTCAGCATCCGCATGATGGTGGTCTTGCCGGCGCCGTTGTGGCCCAGAAGACCCACCACCTCCCCCTTGCCGATGGAAAACGAGACGTCGTCCACCGCCACCAGATCACCGTACTTTCGGGTGAGACCCTCGATCTCGATCACGCTGCACCTTTCAGGCCGGACTGTTCACTGCAATGTTCAGGGTTTGGGGATGGCTGCCGTAGCCGAATGGACAGATTTTTTTAGCAGATCGGGACGCGGGGTGCGAATCGGGGGACGCCGTGGAGTAATGCCACGGGAGTTTTATGCCACCCTCTGTAGGTCTTGGAGCACGGCACGGAGTTTTTGGTAGCTTCCACATCAATTCCGCTGCATCCAGTAACCCGGCCGCCGTCTCAAGTGAGCCACGGCCACGATGATGATCTCATCTGGCTTGAGGCGGTAGACCACTTGATATGGGAATGCGGTGACCAGGATCCGGCGCGTGTGGCCGTCCTTCGAGATTACCGTTCCGATTTCGGGATGAGCGTTAATGCGGGACAAGGCTGCGTTGACCGCGTTCAGCAACTCACCGCCGAGCCCCGTTCGCTGGGTTTCGTACCACCGAACCGCTTCGTGCAACTCCTCGGCCGCAGGTGCGCTTGTAAGGATATTCACCGACCGAGAATCTCGCTCTCGATCCGGCGCTTGACGTTTTCCCAAGGTTCGAGCTCAACCGTCCCGGCCTCGATGGCCGCGACCCGCCGCTCAATTTCCGCGGCCCAGGCAGCTTCGGCACCCGGATCCTCGGGACCGTCCAGACTCTTCAGGAGTTCAGCGGCCAATTCGGCGCGTGCATGGAGGTCGAGGCGCAACGCCTCGACGAGAACGGATTGAACGACCTTGGACATCGTCCCATTCTACACCTGAAGTACGGATTGGCAAGGCACCTCGATATGGACTAATTTGCCTTGTATACCAGACAAAAGTCTGGCATACACACCTTCATGACACCTTTCACGCCACCGGGAGAGACCCGGGAAAAGGTTTATCGGTTCGTGCGCAGGCGGATTCTGGAGGAGTTGCCGCCGACGGTGCGGGAGGTGCAGGAGGCGTTCCGGTTCAGGGCGGTGCAGACGGCGCGGGAGCACCTGGAGCGGCTGGTGGCGGAAGGGCGGCTGGTCAAGACGCACGGAAAATCACGGGGTTATCGCCTGCCCCAGGAGCCGGGGACGCTGTTCGTTCCGCTGCTGGGGCGGGTGCAGGCGGGCGGGCTGCGGGCGGCCATCGAGGAGTGCGAGGGGTACCTCCCGGTGCAGTCGCGGGGCTCGGAGGAGTTGTTCGGGCTCCGGGTCCAGGGCGAGAGCATGACCGGGGCGGGCATCCTTCCGGGCGACATCGTCATCGTGCGGCAGCAGGGGGAATCCGCCTCGGGGGACATCGTCGTGGCCCTGGTGGGGGACGAGGCCACCATCAAGAGGCTGCGCCTGCGCGGGAACGGGATCGAATTGCATCCGGAGAACCCGGCCTTCACGCCCATCCTTCCCCGGGGCGACGAATGCACCATCCTGGGCAAGGTGGTGGAGGTGAGGCGTTACCTGGAGGGGTGAACTCGAAGGGCGTCGCGGGCGCGGAATCCGGGGCGGTGTGGTTTCCAGCGCCCGATCCTTTGCCTGTTAAGGGATACAGAGGGCTTTCATGGACGTTTTCGCCGAAAAGACTCACGAACGGATGCCGCTTCCAGCGCGCGACCGGATGGCGGCTTCGGGTGTCGCCCCTGCCCCCGGCGCGACGCGGCACCGGTCCGTCCGCGAGACGCCGCGGGCCTGGAACCTCTCCCTGCTGGCGGGACGCCTCACGGAGATCTCGGACTCGGGGGCAGCCCCTGCCCTCACGGCCGCGGCCTGCCTGATCCTCCAGGCCCAGCAGCGCGGCGAGCCCGCGGCGTGGATCGGCTTCGGCAACTCGATCTTCTTCCCGCCGGACCTGGTGGAGTGGGGCATCGACCTCGACGCCCTGCCGGTGGTGCGCGTCCCCGACGCCCTGGCCGCGTCCCGCGCCGCCGACCAACTGCTGCGCTCCGGGGCGTTCGGGCTGGTGGTGCTGGACCTCAAGGCCGAAGCGCGGATGCACATGGCGGTCCAGAGCCGGCTGGCGGCGCTGGCCCGGAAGCACCACGCGGCGCTCCTCTGCCTCACCCGCAAGAAGCGGGGAGCGCCGTCGCTGGGGCCGCTGGTGTCGCTGCACGGCGAGGGCCGCATCACCAGGACCGCCTTCAGCCTGTTCGACTGGGAAATCCGCGTGGTCAAGGACAAGCGCGGCGCACCGGGATGGAGCCACACGGAGTCGTGCCGTGGAACGGATGGCCTGTGTTGACGTCGCGGCGTTTCCCCTGCAACTGCTGCTGCGGGACCACCCGGACTGGAAGGACCATCCCGCCGCGGTGGTGGACCAGGACAAGGCCCAGGGGACCGTCCTCTGGGTGAACTCCCATGCACGCGCCACGGGCATCCTCCCGGGCATGCGCTACGGCGCGGGACTCGCGCTCTCGCGCCATCTCCGGGCGGGCGTCATTTCCCGCGCGGCCATCGACAGGGCCGTGGCCGAGCTGCTGCCGCGGCTGCGACGCTTCGCCGCGGAGTTGGAGCCCTCCCGCGACGAGCCCGGGGTGTTCTGGCTCGAGGCCTCGGGCCTTTCCCTGCTCCATCCCCGCCTGGAGGAATGGGCCGGGCTCATCCACCGCGACCTCGCCGGCGCCGGCCTCCACAACGCCGTGGCCGTGGGGTTCTCCCGCTTCGGCAGCTACGCCGCGGCCAAGACGTGTGACCGGATCGTGGTCTTCCACACGCCCGGGGAGGAGCACGACCATGTCCGCGGCGTCCGGCTTGACCGGCTCGACTTCGCTCCCAAGGTCCGCGACCTCCTGGCCCGCCTCGGCATCCACACCCTGGGCGGCTTCCTGGACCTGCCCGCCTCCCAGGTGCGCTCGCGCCTGGGGCGGGAAGCCCACCGGCTCCACCGGCTGGCCGCCGGCGACCTGTGGAGCCCGCTCCACCCCGAGACGCCCTTCGAGCCCGACACCGCGGGGGTCTTCCTGGACTACCCGGAGAGCGACCGACAGCGGCTGGCGGTGCTCATGGAGGAGTTGCTGGAGCCGCTGCTCGACGCGCTGAAGCAGCGCCACGAGGTGATGACCGCCCTCCTCCTCCACCTCCGCCTGGACGACAAGTCGGAGAAAGCCGAGACCCTGCGGCCGGCCCGACCCACCCTGGACCGGGCGCAGATCCTGGACCTCTTGCGGCTGCGCCTGGAGGCCACGGCGCTGACGGCCGGGGTGACGGAGATCGTCATGGAGCTCCAGGGAGCTTCTCCCGACGCGCGGCAGGGAGAACTTTTCCGCGGCGCCTCCGCGCGCGACCACGACGACGCCAACCGCGCCCTGGCACGGCTGCGGGCGCGCTTCGGCGACAACGCGCTGCTGCGGGCACGGCCGCGCGCCGGGCACCTTCCCGAGGCACGCTTCACTTGGGAACCCCTGGAAGAGGTTCCGTCGCCGAGGCCGCGCCGGGTGCGCCTGCGCCCGCTGGTGCGGCGCTTCTTCCCCAAGCCCGTCCGGCTCCCGCGCCAAGCTGTGGCAAAACTGCACTTGATTACGGGGATGGCAATGGCACCCGCGTCGTCATTCACGCACGACAGACCGTTTCAAGACTCGCGAAGCAGGGATGTACCGGGCAGGGACGTACCGGGCAGGGACGTACCAGGCAGGGACGTACCGGATACGTCATTCCCGCCCCACTCTCCGTCATTCCCGCGGAAGCGGGAATCCAGGGGTGGGGTAGCGGGGAGACACGACCGGT
>JAJEAI010000017.1 GCA_022824205.1 Candidatus Binatia bacterium | reverse complement strand
CGACGTGGAGGTCGGTGGGGAAGTTGTGGGACTCGGTGAGGATGACGTCGCCGCCCGCGCGGAGCTTCCACGCGTACGCGATGATCTTGAAGAGGTTGACGGTCGTGTTGTCGCACACGACGACGTCCCCGGGGCCCGCACCGACCATGTGACAGATGGCGGCGCCGAGCTCGCGCGGGCGTTCCACCCACCCCTCGCTCGTCCACGCCCGCCGGCTCTTGTCGCGCCAGCATTCCGTCATCACCCGCCGGATCCGCTCCGGCGCCTCCACCGGCATCGCGCCCATGGAGTTGGCGTCGAAGTGGATGCAGCCGGACTCGGCGCGGGCGAACCGGTCGGCGAAGGCGGCGAGAGGGTCGCGCCGGTCGAGGTCGAGGCAGGTTTCGAGGGTGTGCATGGCGCGGGTGTCCGGCAGGCCCACTCGGCGTTCGGCGGCGAGGGGAGGGGGCGGAGGGGGAGAGCGTAGGCGCGCATTAATTTCACACCTGCCCGTTCCTTGCAAGGAACGAAACTCCGCCGATAGCATCCCGTCCGGACGGGATGGGTGCTGGACATTGAGCAAGACGGCGGCGGGAGCGACGACCGAGGGCGTGGGGGCGCCCGTACGGACGGCCGCCGCCGCGGCGCGCAGGGAGGTGCCGCTCGCCATCAACCGCATCAGAACCGGCGAGGATCCGCACAGCGGGTCGAAGCCGCCTTGCCAGCGCCGCCCGCGCCGCCGCGCTGAGTCCAGCGCCTCTTGATGAGCGCTTGCGCAGTGCCGGAGTATGATGCCGCCATCATCGGTGCGGGACCGGTGGGATGCGTGTGCGCACTTGTCCTTGCCCGCAAGGGCGCTAAGGTGGCCCTGCTCGAAGCGAATCCGAGAGCGTCCGAACGCCTTGCCGGCGAATGGTTGCATCCGCCGGCCGCGAAGCTGCTGCGTGATGTCGGGATCGATGTGGACACGCTTTCTCCCGACAAGTCGGGCATCGGATTCGTGGTGTTGCCTGACGACGGCTCCGATCCGATCCTGCTCCCCTATCCAGACGGTTCACGGGGTCTGGTGTGCGACCACGCCCTGCTCGTTTCGAGCCTCCGCGAGGCCATGGAGAACGAGGTCAATGTCGATTTCATTTCCCACGCGCGGGTCAATGTCGTTGAAGACGAACGGGTCACCTTCTCGAAAGATGGCTCGGAGCGCGCCATAAGTGCCGCCCGAATTGTCGGTGCCGACGGCCGCGCTTCGATCGTGCGCAGATCCTTGGGGCACTCCATGAAACCGATGCTCTGTTCGCGGATGCTTGGGGTTACGTTGCACGACGTCAACCTGCCGTTTGAAGGGTACGGACATGTGGTTCTGGGCGGGCCGGGTCCAGTTTTCATTTACGGACTTGCGGACGGCTCCGTCCGGGTCAACCTGGATGTCCCATTCGACCGCTGGACTTCCAGGGACCGGACAAGTTTCCTGTCCGAATCCTATGCCGGGTTGCTTCCGGGGGATCTCGAGCCGGCCTTCGTCGAAGCGCTGCACGTCAAGCGATTCCATGTCGCCGTCAACCAATTGAGACCGCGTGTCACATACGGGAAGCCGGGCCGGGTGCTTGTAGGCGATGCGGCCGGACACTATCATCCCATGACGGCAGTCGGCATGACCCTTGGTTTCGGCGATGCGCTCGCGCTCTCCGAGAGCAAGGACTTTCAACGATTTTCCGCAGAGCGGTTCCGGGCGGTCCGTGTTCCCGAGTTCCTTGCCATGGGGCTTTATGAGGTGTTGGCGGACTACCGTACCGAATCGGTCATGCTCAGAAAGGCCGTTTACCAGGGCTGGCGAGCGAATTCGGCCTATCGGGACCGGACCATGCGGATACTTGCCTGCGAAGAGCTGTCCATGCCGGCAACAATTTTCAGCTTTTGCGAAACCGTTGCGCGGGCAATGTACCGGGAGACAACCTCCGCCATCGGCAGGGTTGCATGGCGTCGGATCTGGATGACCTTTCGCGCGTTGGCTGTCCGCCTTTGGTGGTTCCTGCTTGGCGTGCGCCAGTTGAGGGGGGCGATCAGGGAAGGAAGGGAGGAAAGCGCGAAGGCGCGGGAGCACCTGACACGGGCATTTTCCTATTCCATCCCTTCGAGAACCGAGTGGGAGCGGCCCGCCCGCGCCAGAGACGTCGAGTCGCCCGATGCCAGCTCGGCGCTGGGCCGTGCCGCCCGATGCCTCGTGCACCTGCAAAGGGAGGACGGCGCCTGGGAAGGCGAGATGGTCTGGTGTCCCATGCTCACGGCGCAATATGCACTGCTTCACCACATCATCGGCCAGCCGTTCGACCCGGGAAGGCGCCGCCGGGTGCTGCGCTCGTTCGAGAGGACCCGCCTTCAGGACGGTTCATGGGGACTGCACGAGCATTCGTTGCCCCATCTGTTCGTAACCGCCCTCGTTTACGTCGCGGCGCGGTTGCTCGGCGTGGCGCCGGATGACCCCCTGATCGTGCGGGCCCGGCGGTTCATTCAGGCCGAGGGAATTCTTGGCATTCCGAGTCCTGATTACGTACGAAGCTCATCTGGTGAGCCAGTCGGTCCCATATAGTCCCAAGTGGTTGAAAGATTGGGAGCGGGCGATGGCACGCAATCGGGTTCAGTTTCAGAAGGGCTACAGTCTGGTGCAGTTCATGGACGAGTATGGGAGCGAGGAGAAGTGCACCGAGGCGCTGTTTCGTTGGCGTTGGCCGAACGGGTTCGTGTGCCCCCGATGCGAGTCTACCGGGTACTGGCGCCACCAGAGCCGGGCGCTGTATCAGTGCCGCAGCTGCCGGCACCAGGTCTCGCTGACCGCGGGCACGATCCTGGCCAGCACGAAGCTGCCCCTTCGCACCTGGTTCCTGGCGATGTACCTGATGACGCAGACGAAGAACGGGATATCGGCGCTGGAGCTGTCGCGGCAACTTTCGGTGAGCTACAACACCGCCTGGAAGGTCAAACACAAGCTGATGCAGGTGATGAAAGAGCGTGACGACACGCGCCCCTTGGGCGGGTGGGTGCAGCTCGATGATGCGTACTGGGGCGGGCAGCGGCACGGCGGCAAATCCGGGCGCGGCGCACCGGGCAAGACGCCGTTCGTGGCCGCCGTGGAGCTCAATGAAGAGGGCCGGCCGATGAGAATGCGCCTGAGCCGTGTCGGTGGGTTTCGAAGCGACGAGATCGCGGCCTGGGCCCGGTGCCACCTGGAGCCCGGCACCGTGGTGGTGTCTGACGCCTTGGGCTGCTTCGCCGCCGTGAAACACGTCGGGTGCATCCACCAGCCATTCGTGACCGGAAGTGGACCGCAGAGCGCCAAGCATCCGGCTCTCACCTGGGTCAACACGATTCTCGGCAACGTCAAGCGCTCCTTCCATGGCACCTATCACCACTTCAGCTCCAAGCACCTGCCGCGATACCTGGCCGAGTTCTCATACCGCTTCAGCCGTCGCTTCTCGCTCCGGGAGATGTTCCCCCGACTCGCGTTCGTCGCCCTGCGCACCCCACCCATGCCCTACCGAGTGCTCAAGCTCGCTGAGAACTATTTCTGAGCCGGATGAGCTTGTAGAGTCGAGGGGAGGCGCGCCCTGCCGTAGGCCCGAGGGAGTAGCGGTTGCCGGCGGCTTTCGCCCGGTGCCGGTGCCTCAGTCTCGGCCGTAGCCACGTGTCCTCACCCCCGCTCATCAAACCCGGCGTGCTGTTTTCCAGCACCGGGCTTTCGGACGAGATCATGCCTTCGCACTCGGAAGGCCCATGGTCTGGCGTGTAAGACGAAACAGGCCGTAGTCTGG
>JAJEAI010000178.1 GCA_022824205.1 Candidatus Binatia bacterium | reverse complement strand
GGCTCCCCACCCCCGGGTCATTGATATGAAAACAAAATCTTGTTCAATGATTTCCGGTAGTTACGGAATCCCGCTACACCCCGACGAGTCATTCCCGCGGAAGCGGGAATCCAGGCGGGCTGGGGCCGGGCAATGAGGCCGCCATACCCCCCAAACCCTGGATTCCCGCTTGCGCGGGAATGACTGCTTGGGGGGCCGGCGCCCCATTTTCATCCCCATTGTGTCGGCTGCAAGCCGACATGGGTGATTCCCGCGAAAGCTTGCCCTCGACCCTGATCGGGGGCGGGAATCCAGGGGCGGGGAGGCGGCCACCAACACGGTTCCCACGCCACACGGATCGGGGGCCATCGGCGGTTATGACTGAACATGTTTTTTCCGGGAACCCCTTGGACCGGGGCGACGTGGAGCGCCGGGACGAGGACTGGCTCCGACGGGAAGCGCGCAATCCGCGTTCCCGCTTCCTGCCCCTGTGGCAGCTCGACATCCTGCTGCGCAACGGCGACAGCGCCGAGCTCGGCTGGGTGAAACCCACCGACGTGGAAAAGCTGCACGTTGACGTGCCGCCCGTCTTCCTCGGCCTCATGGACGGCACCGCCCACTTCGCGGTGGACGTGTCCGCGGTCGAGGAGCCGCTGAAGGCGCTGCGCCTGGAGGAGCCCTGGGACTTCGTCGAGGCGCGGGCGGCGGCCGCCCAGCTCAAGCCCGAGGACGTGGGCATCCTGGCCCAGAGCAAGGCACAGGTGGACTGGCATCGCCGGCACCGTTTCTGCGGCGTGTGCGGCGCCCCCACCGAGCAGGGTCGCGGCGGCCAGGTGCGCAGGTGCAACGCGTGCAACGCCGAACACTTCCCGCGCACCGACCCCGTGGCCATCATGGTCGTCACCGACGGCGAGCGGGCGCTGCTGGGCCAGTCCCGCGGGCGCCTGGCCCGCTCCGGCCGCTACTCGGCGCTGGCCGGCTTCATCGACCAAGCCGAGTGCATCGAGGAGGCCGTACGGCGGGAGGTGAAGGAAGAGGCGGGCATCACCGTGGGCGAGGTGCGCTACCACTCCTCCCAACCCTGGCCCTTCCCCTCCTCCCTCATGATCGGCTGCCACGGCAAGGCCCTGACCACCGACATCGCCAAGGACGACGAGGAGATGACCGACGTGCGCTGGTTCACGCGGGAGGAGGTCCTCTCCGCCCTGGCCGGCGAGAACCCCAACCTGCGCGTGCCCGACCCCGTCGCCATCGCCCACCACCTGATCCGGGCGTGGGCGGAGGGGCGGGTGGTATTCTGATGCGAGAGCGGATTCAAGGTGGCAGGCGGGTCGACGGTTTCGCGCGACCTCGACGACGCCGCCAGTTCTCCTCCCCGTAGACGAGCCAGGCATCCACCCGCCGGCCATCCCAGCGATAGCACAAATGCCGGCCCTGGACGGGTATTCCAACCACGTCCGGCCAGAACGCGGCAATGGCCTGCCCGCGGGGGCAGCGGACACTCGGATAAACGATCCCGTTGCTCCCGTGACGGCCGCGCAGTTCAGCGGCCAATGCCTGCCCGGCGGAGTAGTCGTCCGCGTCGAGCTCGGCACGAAAGTCGTCCGTGCCGCGCAGGTCGTGCAGGGCCGCGTCGATGCGGCCGATCAGTTCCCGGTAGTCCACCGTCGCGGGCGGTTCGTCCGTTGCCGCCATGAACTGCTCGAAGTGGTACACCGTCTCGGCCAAGGCGACCTCGAAGCGGTTCCCCGCGTAGTACACTCCGAAACCGCCGTCACTGAACCGGCTCGGACGGTCAAGCGAGACGTGACAGAAAGGCGCCATCGCCCAACTGGCGCCCGGACCCGAGACCCGGCGCTCCACGGGGACCAGGTGAATCGCACCGATCTCGTCTCTCACTCGTGGGTTGGTCTTGGCCTCCGCCTCGGCCAGCAAGTGCCAGTCGCCCGGGTCTGCGATGTCCTCGAAGAGGTCTACCGGCGGGTAGATGGTTCGGATCAGGCGGTATGTCCGTCGCCAGCGGACGCGGCTCAAGGGCGGAATCACCATGCGCCGCGTTCGGAGTCCAGGTACGCCCGTACCGCGGCCAGATCGGGGATGGAGCCGGCCAGGAGACGGTCCAGGGCCGACGCGCCGGCGAACGCCTGATTCGGCTTGCGCAGCCACTGGTAGCCCCGCGACGGTTCGCGGAACAGGTGGCGCAGGCTCTTGTGAATTCCCATGAGGATCGACAGGCGCTCACGAGTGTCGCGCGAGATCCGGGACAGCTCCGCCTGTCCGGTTTTCCAGCGAGCATAGGTCCGGGCGGCGGGATCACCCAACAGAAGCCGACCCTGGCGGTCGCTGAGTTGCCAGCGTTCCACCAGATTGAAGAATGCGCGGAGCATGGCGCCTGTCTCGGCGTCGCTTATCTCCAACGAGCCGGGGCGCACGCGGCGCGAAATCAGGGCGGCTTGTGCCATATGGCAAGAATTAGATCATTCACTGCCTTACGTCAAGGTGGGAAACCCGTTCGACGGACACATCTCCGTTCCTCCTTCCACCCACCTGTTCTTGTCCACCCGCGGCGCAATCTCTATAGTTGAAGGGCGTCGCCGGCCGACGGCAACACAACAGGAGGGAGTCCTTGATGTCCAAGCCACGCATCGCGGTGTTCTCGGGACCGCGCGCCACCATCGCCAATACACCTCCGCTGGTGACGAGCAACAAGGGACGAGCGGCAGGCGAACGGCGACTCGACGGACGGTTCGATCACCTGGTTCCGCAACGCCTCCACGAGCCCGTTCGGGTACGGGTGGAGAAACTCAGCGCGCACCCGCTGGAGTCCGACGCCGCCGAGGTCTACCACGACGACGGCAAGCCGTACTACGAGGTGGAGCTGCGCCCCGAGGACGGCCCGTATCCTCTCCCCTACGTGGCGCGCCGCGCCGACGGCTCCGAGGACGGCACGCCCTTCGAGGACGGCGACCAGCGCGACGCGAGCATGGGCTACGGCGGCAGACAATCGTACTTCCCGGATGCGTCGCGGCTGTTCGAGGAGATCGACCGCGGGTTGGGCGGGCGCGGCCACGACGGCGCGGCCAGCGAGTTGGACCGGCTGGCGGAGTTCGACTTCGTGCGCGTGCTGCCGCCGTCGGGCTACACGAAGCAGGGAGAGGTGGGCGGACGCGACTTCTTCCCGTACAACCCCAGGCCCCTCGGCAAGTTTCCGCCCAATTCGGCCATGGCTCGGGCGGTCAACGTCGTCCAGGAAACCATCGACTCCGGGCACTACGACGGCTTCATCTGGCTGGAAGGGAGCCCCCACGTGGAGGAGACCCTCTACTGGCTGAGCCTCGTGCTGGACACCCCCCTGCCCTTCGCGGGCATCTCGTCACAGCGCCCGCACGGTTCCCTCGCCAACGACGGCGACCGCAACATCGTGGACGCCACGCGCTACATCGCCTCGGGCCTCGGCGCGGGCCTGGGCGCGGTGGGCATCGTGGACGAGCAGATATTCGCGGCGCGCTCCTTCAAGAAGGGCGACGCGCGGCCGGGCGGCTACCGCGCCACGGGCGGGCACGGCGGCGTGCTGGGGAGCGCCGGCCACGAGGTGCGCGTGTGGTTCCGGCCCGCGTACCGGACCACCGGTGAGTCCGCGCTTGCGGTGAAGGACCTTCCCGCCGAGGTCCGCTTCCAGGAATACGGCGACGGCCCCGAGACCGCGACCATCCGCATCAAGGATGACGGCGGCTCCCTGCGCGGCGACGTCATCGCGCCGGTGCACGTGGTGAAGTACGGCCACTACATGGCGGAGGAAGACACCGCGGACCCGGACGTGGAAGTGGACATCATGGCGCGCATCGAGCGCGGGCTCGCGCAGCAGGCGTCCGCGGAGGCCGGAGCGCCGCGGTTCCACGGCTTCGTGCTGGAGGGGGCGGCAGGCACCGGCTCGGCGCTCCACAGCCAGATGGCGGCGCTCGCCATTGCCACATTCAACGGCATGCCGGTGGTGCGGGTAAGCCGGGGCGACCCGGAGGGCGCCCTGCCCTCCAACCCCAACGATCTCACCATCGAGGGGAGCAACCTCGACGCCACCAAGGCGCGGGTGTTGCTGCGCGCCGCCATGCTGCGCCTGGGACGCCTGCCCAAGGCGCGCGACCCCCGCAACCCCACCGCGCCGGAACGCGAGGCGTCGGTGGCGGCAATCGCCCGGTACCAGGAGATTTTCGACACGCATTGAGGGCTTTCCGAGCGTTCCCGTCGACCGCACAATTTCTGTACTGTCACTTTCACCGCTCGGCTATTGGTAGTTTCACCACCCCCTTTCTGTCATTTTCACCCGTGTCCAGCGGGTCTTCCCCGTGGTGGGAACACCGCGAAGCAGGCTCGTTGAACAACGGGGTTCTTGTCTGTTGGCGTTCCTCTCCCTATAGTCGGAGTGACAGGAGGAAACCCATGACCGGCACACTCCGTTTCAAAGGCGCCATCCCGGCGAACCTGCTGCCCTTCAACGAGGACCTGTCCTTCGACGAGGTGAACTACCGGAGGCATCTGTCCTGGCTCGCGGACGTGGACGGCGTCGACGCCATCGTCTGCAACGGGCACGCCGGCGAGGTGTCATCACTGGACCGGGATGAACGGCGCCGGGCGCTGGCTATCGCCGCCGACGCGGTGGGCGACCGGGTGGAGCTCATTTCGGGAATTTACACGGACAACACCCTGGAGGCGGCCGAGCTTGCCAAAGACGCCAAGGCCGAGGGCGCCGCCGGCCTCCTGGTCTTCCCGCCGACGCTGTTCATGTGGGGCGCCCGGTTGCGGCCGGAGATGGCCGTGGTCCATTTCGAGACCATCGCCGAGGCCACCGACCTGCCGCTCATCGTCTTCGAGTACCCGCCGGCCATCGGCATCGGCTACGATCCCGAGACCCTGGCGCGCCTCGCGGAGATCGACCGCGTGGTGGGAGTCAAGGACTGGAGCAACGACATGGTGGCCCTGGAGGCCAACCTGCGCGCGCTGCGCGGCACCGGCCGCCCCGTGGCCATGCTGAGCAGCTACACCATGTCCATGTTCGCGAGCTACGTCCTGGGAGCGGACGGCTCCATTTCGGGAATGGGGAGCGTCACCGCCGACCTGCACGCGGAACTCTTCCGCGCGGTGCAGGCCGGGGACCTGGATGCCGGCAGACGTCTCAACCACCGCCTGGCGCCGCTGGTGGAGGTTTTCTACGCCCCGCCCTTCGTGGACATGCACAACCGCATGAAGGAAGCACTGGCGCTCCTGGGACGCATCGACAAGGCCGTCGTCCGCCCGCCGCTCAGACGCATTGGCGACGACGAGCGCGAGCGCATCCGCCGGGCGCTACTGCGCTCCGGGCTCTTGCTGCCGTAACCGCGACTCGGACCCGCCGGCTTTCCAGACGCAACGGTAGCCGGCCCTGCCGCGGACCTTGAACCGGTGGCCGGGGCGAGACCTGTCCTTGTCCTTGAACGGGGACGAAATCTCGGTCCGCTAACCCAAGTTTAACAGTGGTGATCGAGAGTCGTTATAAATCGCGGGGTTAGCGGGGCGATTTTGGCCTTCTGGCACTACATTCCGGTATTTTAACGATAATATAGGGAGTTCAGACGGTCAATTTTTTGGTCCCGCCAGGAGCGGGATTGAGGCCCAGGGCGTTGTAGATTTGGAGTTGAGGGGGTTCGGCGCGGGTGGCCTTGCGGACATGGAGGGTGCGGCCGTCCTTGCGGCGGAAGGTGGCGGTGACCCGGTGTTGGGCGTGGAGTATGCGGCGCAAGGTGGTCCAACTATCGTTCTGGCCCGAGGCGGCGAGGCGACGGCGGATAATCTGGACGAGTTGGTAGGCG
>JAJEAI010000023.1 GCA_022824205.1 Candidatus Binatia bacterium | reverse complement strand
CCCCGGCTGAGCAGGCCCGCCACCAGCATCACCACCCCGGCCGCGTTCGCGAGCACCAGGAGAAGCTCGACGGTTTCCGAGTCCGGCCGGGCCCACAGCCGCGGCCCAAGGTGGAGGTGCGTGAAGTAGTAAAGGAAGAGCGGCACAAAAAACGCCAGCGAGACCACCGAATAACGCCACCAGGAACCGTCTCTCGCCGAGCCGCGCGACCAGCCGGGTGCGGATCCCCCGGCTCGACAGCAGCATGTGGCTCGATGCGAACAGCAGCACGAGCGCGAAGATGACGGCGGTTTCCTTCATTCGGTTCGTCTCCGGTCGGAGACCCGGTTCGCCCCGGTTCGTGGGTTCAGGCTCGAAGCCATCGCAGCCGAACGCCCCGACAGCAGCACCCGGCCGCACGGAGCATGACGGCGAGGCCCGGCTTCCTGCCCCGCTTTCGCATACAGGGCGAGTCCCTGGAAGAGCCGATTCCATTCCGACCCTGCAGGGTCCCGGTTCCGCCGTGCTCATCCCCTTCTCTTCTCCGCCGCCTCCAGCAGCGCCACCGCTTCGTCCAGGCTCAGCGCGTCTGGATCGACGTCCTCCGGCAGCGACGCGTAGCGGCGCCGGTGGGCGACGAACGGGCCGTAATGGCCGGTCCGCAGCCGGACCCGGCGCGCCGTCCCCGGGATGGCGCCCGAGCTCGCGCAGCACGAGGTTCGGCCTCCGAATGCGGCTCTGCCGGATCGCCTTGCCGGCAATCAGCGCCGCCGCGCGGTTGATACCGACCTCAAGCACGTCCTCGCCGTCCCGGATCGCCGTCCAAGTCTCCCCGTGGCGCACCCAGGGTCCGTAGCGCCCGATGCCGGCGAACACCGGCACGCCCGTTTCGGGTTGGCGACCGACCTGCCGACGCAGCGCCAGCAGCCGGAGCGCCGTGTCGACGCCGACCGCGCTTCCGGCTCGAGCGCCGGCGGCAGCGACATGCGCTCCGGCTTCCGCTTGCCCTCGCGCTCGCCGCGCTGCACGTACCAGCCGGTCGGGCCGCGGCGTAGCGTCACCGCGAGACCCGTGTCCGGATCGCTCCCCAGTTCCCGCGGCCCGGTATAGCCGTCGGCGGACGCCGAGAGCCCGCGCCGGTAGTCGCATTCGGGGTAGCGGGCGCAGCCGACGAAGGGACCGTAACGGCTGAGCTTGAGCTCCAGGCTCTCCTGCTCGCAGGCGGGGCAGCGCCGGCGGTCGGGAGCCGCCCCGTCCGCGCCGAACAGAAAGCCGTCAAGCCGGCCCGCGACTGCGGCGCGCACCGCCGGCCGCGTCCAGGCGTCGGCCTCCCCGAGCGCGGCGTCGAACGGCGTCCAGAACCGCTCCGGCATCCTATCGCGGGCGAGCGCACCCGCGGCGATGCGGTCGAGATCGTCGTCCATCGCGGCGGTGAAGCCGTAGTCCATCCAGCGCGCGACCCCGTGCTCCAGAAACGCGGACACCACCCGGCCGCGCTCGGTGGGGACGAAGCGGTGCCGGTGCAGCACGGCGTACCCGCGCTCCACCGGCACCGCCAGGATCGCCTCCCAGGTCGAGGGCCGCCCAATCCCGAGCTCGTCGAGCCGGCGCACCAGTCCGGCCTCGGTGTAGCGCGCCGGAGGATCGGCGACATGGCTCCGCACCCGCGCATCCGCCACCGATACACGCGCTCCCCGTTCCAACGCCGGCAGGGCGGCATCGTCGCCCCGGTCCGCTTCGGCGTCCGAACCCCAGACCCGGAGATGGCCGTCGAAGACCGGCCGCGAGCCCGACGCCTCGAGCACCAAGTCGCCGGCCGCCGACGTGATCTCGAGCCGCACCCGTTCGAAGCGCGCCGCCCGCATCTGGCTCGCCAGCGCCCGGTCGCGGATCAGGGCGTAGAGTTCGACCACCGCCCGGTCGAGGCGCCCTTCGAGCTCCTCCGGCGCGCGCGAGAACCCGGTCGGCCGGATCAACAGGCCGGAAGGAGGGAGCGATGGACCGAAGCGGCAGGCTAGCAGCCTGTCGGACTGAGGTTTGAGAGAAGCGATATAAGAGGGTTGAAGTTGGCTGGGGTCATGGTTATGGGTGCAAGCGGTTTGAAGATGGCGAGGAGGTGTATTGCGGCCGAGGGTTCAGGCGGCGTTGAGGGCAAACATGCGCTTGATGTTCCAGGCCAGGGTCACGAGGTTCCATTCTCCCTTGACCTGCTGGAGGCCGCGCAGATGGAACTGACGGAAGCCCATTACCGACTTGATGATGCCGAACACCGGTTCCGGCGTGTGTTTGCGCAGGGCGTAGGTTTGCCGGCCCTCGGGCGTTGCCAAGCGATGAGCCATGGCCTGCACGGCGCTCGGCGCCTCCGGCGGTGGCGGGGCTTGGGCGAAACGCTCTTTCCAGGAAAGATGGTGGCGTTCGCGACCCGGAGAGATCAGCGGCGCGATGGTCGCCTCGACGCAGGCTTCGACGTTGGCTTCGCTGTAGTAGCCGCTGTCCGCCAGCAGGGTCTCGGGCGAGCCCAACGCTTCGGGGAGTTGCTTGAGCTTTTTCAGCGCCGGTTCGATCTGTTCCTTGTCGTTGGCCGCCTGAACCACATCGGTGGTGAGCACCAGCAGGCTCTCGCTCGCCACCACCGCCTGAGCGTTGTAGGCCTGTTCAAAGCCGTCGCCGGCCACCGGCATGATGCGCGAGTCCGCGTCCGTCAGATTGACTTGGTCCTTGGGACGCGGACCTGCCACAGGCGGCTTTGGCGGCCGCCCACCCGGCTTGCGGCCCTTGCGCTGTGCCTTGTCCTCCCGCGCCCTCATCTTCGCCCGGTACTCTTCCTGCTCCCGCTCGTAGCGCTCTTGCGCTCGCGCCTCGATGGTCGCCTTGGCCTCGGCAATGCGCGCCAAGCGCGTGTTTCGTCGGGCCAACTCCTCCGGCACCGACATCCCATCCGGCACATCCGCCGTGTCCGCCGCCTCCGCCACTCTCATCAACTCCGCCACCTCCGCCTGCAACTCCCCTTCGAGCTTGCCGGCGTGCCCGTAGGACAGCGCCCTGTGGCGGCTGGCATGGGCGTGCACCTTGGTGCCGTCCAGCGCCACCGTGCCCAGCTTCAACAGCCCCGCCTCCCGAGCCAGCATAAGAACCTGCACGAACAGCCCTTCGACCTCCGAAAGAAACCGCCGCCGGAACGTCGCTATGGTGTCATGGTCGGGATGATCGTTGGCTGCAATGAAACGGAACGCCACCGAATCGTAAGTCGCTCGCTCCAGAGCCCGGCTCGAAAACACCCCCGTGGCATAGCCGTACACCAGAAGACCCAACAGCACGCTCGGATGGTACGACGCCGAGCCCGAGCCCCGATAAGCCTTCACCAACGCCGTCAAATCCAGCCCCTCGATCACATCCACCACAAACCGCGCCAAATGCCGCTCCGGAAGCCACTCATCAACCGACGGCGGCAGCAAAAAACCGGTCTCCCGATCAACTGGGCGAAAGTTGCTCATAACGAACCCTCTCCATGGACATTTTTCCAGGAGACTATACTACATCTTGTGGTGGCCCGCACCTCAAGTCCGACAGGCTGCTAGAACGGGAGAACGCGGCGCTGCGCGAGCGCATGGCGCAGCTCGGCGCGGCGGTGCAGCGCGTCGGCTCCACCCACAGTATCACAACAAGGCGAATCGAAGGTGTCCTGTAGTCAACAATGGGGGTCAGTATGTGGTGCCTGCGCCGCCTTCATGTTGACCTGATTCCGCTCCGATAGGTAATCGTGAACAGCGCTCCGCGGGCCTCTTCAGCCTTCAGCCCGCGTACTTCGCAAGGAGATCGCCGGCAATGCTGTCGGCCACCCGGTCCGCCGACTCCTTCACCGAGTCCTGCGCCAAGTGCGCATACCGCGCGGTCGTCTCCACCTGCGTGTGACCGAGCAGCCGCCCGATCATCGGCAGGCTCTCGCCGAGCGCGAGCGCCCTGGAGGCATAAGAATGTCGGCAGTCATGCAGCCGCATGTCCGCGAGCCTGGCGCGCTCGCAGACAATCTCCCAGGGGTCGTTCAGGTCGCGCATCGGCCCCCCCTGATCTTCCCCGGGATCACATGCGGGTTGTCCGCCAGCCGGGAGATGCGGGACAGCACCGACACCGCCTCCGGCGACAGCACGACCGTGCGCGGCCCCGTCTTGGTGTCCGGCAGGTTCAACTCGCCGGCCTCCAGGTCGACCTGATCCCACCGGGGCTTCAGGATCTCGCCCTTGCGGCAGCCGGTCAGCAGCAGCAGCCGGATCGCGGCGATGCTGGACGGCAGGAACGCAGCCGAGACGGCGATACTCCTCCGGGGTCAGGAACCGCTCCCGGCGAACCCGCTTGTAGGCGCGTATCCGCCGGCACGGACTGCGGCGCGGCGGCGTCATGCCCCAGGTCTCGGCGAGCCGGAACATCTTGGAGAGCACCTCCACCGGCTGGTTCGCCTGCGCGGGCTTGTCGCGCATCTTGAAGTGGAGCTCGGCGACAATGGGAGCGCTCGACCGACGCCACCGGCAGGTCCCCAGCGCGGGCAGGATGTGGAGATCGAGCACGCGCCGGCACGTCTTCACCGTGCTCGGCCGGCAGTTCACTTCGAGGTGGGCCTTGGCGTGGCGCTCGGCGAGCTCGGCCATCGTCGGGGGAGGGGCGGGCTCCGGCGGCAACGGCTCCTCGCCGCGCCCGATCTGGTCGATCACCGCCGCCGCCTTGCCGCGCGCCTCGTCCGGCGCGATGGCGCCATGCACGCCGATGGGTACGCGTTTGGACCGGCCCGCAGGTCCCCGCGTCTCGGCCACGTAGACCTTGCGTCCGGTCGCAAAGACCCTGACGCCGAAGCTCGTCAGATCATGGTCCCAGAACAGCGCGTCTCCGCGCTCGACGAACAGGCGTTCCACCGACCGCCTGGAAATCCCAATGGCCTTCCGTTTCGGCATCGTTCGGCACCCGCGATTTTCGCCGGTCCGAAATCCGTAAGCAAACAGGAATCGGCCGGCACCAACAGTGGGTGTCTATTAGCCCAACCGCAAGCCGACAGGCGTGCGCTGAGAGATGCAGTTGTTGTACTCAAACCGCTTCCGATCCGCTTACGATGTGGTGACGGCTGGAACCAACACGAACGACAATGGTGTTAATTCAATGGCTTATGAGTATAGGAAAGATGCTACTGTCATTTGTGTCCAGGTGGCGACCCTGCACTACCGGCTCCACAAGACGCCTGCCATGGCCAACCGTGTCGTGGAGACCCTCTCCCGGCTCTTCTACATGGCGGAGGCATGGGGCGTAGCGCCCGAGGGGGGAAACCCGTGCCGGTTCGTGGAGAAGTACCCGGACCGGAGTTGCGAGCGGTTTCTGTCGGAGGGGGAGTTCCGCCGCCTGGGAAGGGTGCTGAGCGAGTTGGAGGCCCAGGGCAAGGTCTCGACGAATGCCGCCGCAGCGTTCCGTCTGCTGATGCTGACCGGCTGCCGACGCAACGAGATCCTGACGCTCCGGTGGGAAGATGTGGACCTGGATGCGGGGGAGTTGAGGCTGCGGGACGCCAAGACCGGAGCTCGGTCAGTGGCGCTGTCGCCGGCGGCGAGGAAGGTGCTCGCCACCTTGCCCCGGTTGCGGGACAACCCGTGGGTGATTGCCGGACCCCGGCCCGGGAAGCGTTTGAGCGGCCTGAACAGCCGGTGGCTTGTGGTTCGGGCGCGGGCCGGGCTCGAAGACGTGCGGATCCACGACCTCCGACACAGCTTCGCTTCGCGGGCGTTGGCGCTGGGGGAGAGCCTCACGATGATCGGAAAGCTCCTCGGTCACCGGAAGGTGCAGACGACTGCCCGCTACGCCCACCTTGCACGAGAGTCGGTGAAGATGTCGGCCACCAGGGTTGCAGAGAGTATTGCAGCCGATATGGAATAGCCTTACTCCGGGCAGCGACCCGGAGTGCCGGCCGGTACAGCTTGTCAAGGTGAGGACGTTTGTCAGTGTCAACCGAAAATGGCTCATTTTTGTCAATCAAAAATGGCACAGTTTCGGTGAGGGCGTGGTTACGGACGTAATGCTCCGGCGTTGGTCTCGCTCAGGCGTCTGGGGTTCGACGGAGCGAGCGTAGCGAGCGGAGTCGGAGCCCAGACGCGCTTCAGATCTACCAGTCATGGCTCTCTCCTTGGCGACGTTGGTCGGACGCGGAGCGCATGAGGTCCCGGTGCTCCCGCATCCGGTAGCTGTTGCCGCGGATGTTGACGATGTGGCAGTGGTGCAGCAGCCGGTCGATGAGGGCCGCGGCCATGACCTCGTCGCCAAGCACGCTGCCCCATTCCTCGAAGCCCTTGTTGGAGGTGAGCACGGTAGAGGCGCGCTCGTGGCGGGCGTTGATGAGCTGGAAGAAGAACACGGCGCCGTCTTGGGTGCCGGGCAGGTAGCCGATCTCGTCCACCACGAGCAATGCGGGGTGGGTAAGAACCCGCAGGCGGCGTGAGAGTTCGCCGGCGGCCTTGGCCTCCATCAGGGACCCGATCAGTCCGGCCAGGGTTCCGTAGTAGACGCGGCGGCCGGCCTGGGCGGCGGTGATGGCCAGGCTTATGGCGAGATGAGTCTTGCCCACGCCTGGCGGCCCGAGCAGGATGACGTTCTCGCGTCGATCCACGAAGCCGAGCTCGTGCAGGCTCTCGATCTGCTCGCGCTTGATGCTGGGCTGGAAGGCGAAGTCGAACTGGGCGAGGGTCTTCACCGCGGGCAGCCGCGACGAGCGCATGGCGGCCTGCAGGCGGCGGTTGTTGCGGAGCCCGATCTGGGCGTCCAGCAACTGCTCGATGGCCTCGGCGGCGGTCGCTGCGCCGCTGTCGGCCTGGGCCAGGATGCCGTCCACGGCTTCCAGGGCGCCGGGCATCTTGAGGTCGGCGAGCATCTCCCGCAGCCGGTCGCGCCGGTTGCCTGCCTCGGCCCTCATGACACGGCCTCCGCATAGACGCTGAGCGGGCGGCGCTCGACGTCCACGGTGACAGGCAGGGGGCGCCGGGCCGGTTGTGGGGGCCTGCGGGCGCCAAGATGCCGGTAGGGATAGCGCGCCAGCGGCAGCAGCGCCTGTTGCTCGTCGCGCTCGAAGCGCTCCACCGGGCGTTCCCGGGTGGTGCCGTGCCAGCGCCGGTTCGCCGTTCCCTCGAGCCACACCAATGCCTGCTCGTTGAGATCCTCGTCGTTGACGAACTCCCGGCCGTAGAAGAAGCTGTCGCGGATGTAGCGGATCGGCCGCTCCACCTTGCCCTTGGTCTGGGCTCGATAGGGCCGACACGACCGCACCCGGAACCCCCAGTGCGCGGCGAACCGCAGGAAGTCGGCGTTCAGCACCAGCTCTCCCCCGCCCGCGCGGCCGTCCGACAGCACCACCGCCCGCATCTGGTCGAACAACAGCTCTTGCGGCACCCCGCCGAACCATCCGAAGGCGCTCTCAAGCCCTTCGATCAGCACCGCCATCGTCTGCCGCCGGTAGAAGCGCAGCCACAACAGCCTCGAATGGCTCAGTACCATCACCAGCGCATGGCGCCGCCCCCAGGGAAGCGTGAACGTCGCAAAGTCCACCTGCCCCTGCCGCCCCGCCGGCGTCTCGAACCGCACCACCGCCTCCTCAGGCTCCCGCGGACGCACCGCCCGCACGTAGTCCCTCACACGCCCGTATCCGCCCGTGTACCCCGCTGCCTGAACCTCGTCGTACAGCCGCTTCGCCGACAACCGGGGAAACTCCTCCAGTCGCGCCTCGATGATCCCCTTGTACGCATCCAGCTTGTGCCCCGCCGGCGGTCTAGCCCTGTATTGCGTCCCGCCTCCCTCAAGGTCCCGATCCAACTGCCCCGCCTCAACCCAACGGTGGATCGATCGACGTCCCACTCCGAACCGCCGCGACAACTCCGCCTTCGTTACACCCTGTTCCAGGTAGTGCCTAAGAAGCATCCTCGTCTCCCATCCGTGCATCTGTACGCCGCTCCATTCCTGTTGACTTCGCCAACAGCGTGGAACGTCGCACCTCCTCCGGGAACTTCAAGCTGTGCCATTTTCGGTTGACACAAATGGGACATTTACGATTGACACCAACAACGTTCCAGGGGAGCAGGTCATCTTCCGTAAACCCGGGGCGGTTCAATCCTCTCCCATGGTGGCGCTTCTCCTTTCTCGCCGAAATCAGGTCTCTTACAAAACCCATTTCAGCAGAGTTGCGCCGCCTCCTTCAACTCAGCTCGTACACCAGTTTCGAGCGTAGCTCCCCCAAAATGCGTTATGATTCGAGGTGATAGCAACTTCTTCAACAGCCCCAATTCCCATAAATGGCAATCGAAAACCGCACACCTTGATTGCCGGCACAAGTGCCGCCGGTCCATGCTGTTGGGGGCAAGAGCGACAGGAACGGAGCGGAGCACGGATGGGAGACAAGGATGCTGCTCAGGTGGCGGTCTGTGTCGGTGTCAGTTCAGCGTGGGCAACCCCAGCGACGAGAGAAACTCGTTGAAATGAGGCTTCCATGCCTCCGTCGACCATGACCTGTAAAAGAACCCGTGAGCTTGCCTGGGTGACTTTCCCTGCCTCGGGAGCACGACCAGCTTAGCCTTGCCCCCGGCTTCGCCGTAGGCGCTACGCCAGGACTCGGCTCGGACCGTTCGGGGATCGTTCTCCGCGTATACCATGAGAACCGGCGTCTCGGACGCTCGGCCGAACTCCTCGTACATCGACACCATGTTGTGGTTGAAAAAGTCGTCCCCCAGATAGTTGCCCTTCGCGCAACCGCTTCCCGAGGCGCCGGCCGTGCTGATGACTCCTCTCAGGCCGGGCAAACGACCGTGAGGTGCCGGTCCCTCGGTCAGGCTCAAAACCGCCAAACCCCCACCGGACTGTCCCACCGCAAGTATCCGTCCCGGGTCCACGTACTCTTCATTGGCCAAGGCCTCAATGACGCGACGCACCTGTAGCCCGGCTTTTCTTGCCGACGTCGCGTAGTCCTGGTACTTGCAGCCTCCACCTGCCGTCGGGGCAAAGGGGTTGTGGGCATACCCCCGGAAGCCGTCGGACTTCCCGTATCCGATACGGTTGAAAGTGTAGGCCGCATAACCCGAGCGGGCGAACACCGTGGCTGGCGAGGCCAGCCGGCTTCGCTTGTATCTCTTCCTGCACCTTTCCCCGCACGTTCCGTGGTTGAGGACTACCAGGGGAAACCGGCCTTCAGCCGAAGGACGAAACAGCTTCCCCTCCAGCGTGTAGTTGTCCCCCTTGATACTGATTCGGCTGTGCCGCGTCTTCTCGACGATATCGTAGGTTGTCGCCTTGGCCGGCGTCATTGCGACGACAACGGCCAATCCAAACACCAATGCGAAGGCCGTCAGGCCGCACCGGTACAGGTTCTGCGTGTGTTCCCGGGTCATTGAATTCCCTCCGGACCCTACGGCACCATTCGCCCATCTACCGAGACAATGCGGCACGTGTCGCCCTTGGACTCACAGTTCCTGAGCGCGGCCTCTCTGGCGACCTCGGGAGTGTTGCGGCTATTCACGTGCCGGGCACGGAGGCCGTCTTCCGCGACAGCGAATGCCTTGTGGTTCGCGCGGCCAAGATAGTTGCGCCACCACCCGTGTCTACGCCGGTGCAAGCCTTCGGGCGGCCTCGAGATGACCACGGCGGCATCGCCGGGGTCCGCTTCCCAGTTTGGAGCGCCAATGGCCCGCAGAAAGGCGGTGATGCGCGGACGCCACAGCTCACGTCCGCCGGGCCTGACGAGGGCGTGCCCGTCCCCGGCGAACCAGAGCGGGCCGACTCGATCCAGACGCACGGGTGCGCCACCCTTCGCATAGGCAGTCACCATCCGGTCCACGAATTCCGGCCAGAAGAAGCGGTCGGTCATCGAGTACAGCCATAAGGCAGGAACCCGCGCGGTTGTTCCGAACTCGGCGAACGCGCCGACGAGGGCCTCTTCATTATGGTTGCGGTAGCTCTGTGGTGAGCCGCGTCCCCCCGAAAGACTGACGACCCCCACAAGCCCGGCGGGCGGCTTCGAGGCGAGTGCGGTCACTGCGAAGCCCCCGCCCGATTGCCCGGCAGCGATCACCCTAGAACCGTCGATCTCCGGACGGGCCGCCATCGCCTCGATCACGGCCGCGTAGTCCTCGGCCGCGGTTCGCCCGGCTTTGGCATACGACCACGTGGTGTGGGGACTCAAACCCTCATCCACGCTTCCCGTCGACTTCCCAAAGCCGCGGCGGGCGAAGACAACCGCCGTGTAACCGCGGCGCGCGAAGTCCTTCGCCACCGGCAACAAACCACGAAGCCGAAGACGGCCCCTCGCGCCCTTGCGCGGATTGCCATGTGAGACGACCGCCAGAGGAAACGGGCCGAAGCCGGGGGGGACCACTGTGATCGCTTCAAGGTCGTGGCTCCCCCAACCGAACGAAACCGACAGCTTCCCGGGAGTGACCCGGAGGTCCGAGGCGGAGATGGCGGGAATTGTCGGGCCCGGCGTACCCGCGATGACGAAGTTTCGTTCGACACGTTGTGCGTCCGCATCGGGAGCACTGACTGAGGTCGTCGTGCATACCAGCAGCGCCATGAGGCAAACGACGAGTGTGAGCCGAGTGAAATGCATTGGAGTTCCTCCTTCCATCCGGATGCCGTGCACCTTCTCCCACGCCGCGTTTCAAACACGTCTTGCCTACGTTACAAGCGGCGGAGAATGCTCGCTTACCCCAATTGGGAGAGAAACCGGAAATTCTGGAAGGTGTGAGGTGGCGTGCAGATCCCGGAGATCCGCCTCGTGGTCCCCGCGCTCACGCTCCGCCCCCTTCAAGAACACCTCCTTCATCCCCTCCACCTGCTCGTTGCTTCCAGGTGCTCGCCTGGTTCGGGTGGATCTTGTGCCGGGTGGCGATCTCCTGGATCGTCTTGTCCCCGCGCAACGCCTCCAGGGCCACCTTCGCCTTGAAGTCCCCGCTGAACCG
>JAJEAI010000006.1 GCA_022824205.1 Candidatus Binatia bacterium | reverse complement strand
TGCTCCTGCCACAGCCCCCGCCCAGCCCGCCCCCTCAAATCCCCCTCCGATTCGCTTAAAATTTGTGGGACAGCAGTGGCTCCAACCAATCCTTTGGTGAATCGACAGACTTGGCCATCGACTCTCCGAAGACGGCAGCCGGCCAGCATGGGGAAAAGCTCGAAGAACTTGCGGGTGGCGTTCCCCTTGATTCCCTGCCGACCCTCGGCAACCGCAAGGCGTAGCAGAAGCTGCGCTCCATCCTCAAAGGTGTCAGGACGGAACGCGATCTTCTCTGCCGCCCACACAAGCCTCCCGCGTATGTTTTTGCCCACGTCCGAGAGGTCTTCGTCCTTGTCCAGAAACTCTTCGATCCAATTGGCGACGGTCGCGGCATCGATTTCGGCGAAACACACCAACACCTCGGCGTCCTCGGCATTGAAGACTTTGCCAGGGTCATCAAATGAGCCACGGGCACGACAGACATGAGCCACCACTTTTTGTGATATGTCGGTATTGTTGAGCAGTGCGAGTTGTCTGGCCGCTTGCGTTCTGAGGACGGGGCTCATGTCACCAGCCAGCACTTCATCCCATTCTTCGCGACTCCACTCTTTCCACTGGCGCTCCGCCAGTTTCATGGCAATGGGGCCGGGCTGAAGAACCACGGACCCTCCTTTCCTCTGGACAACACCTCGGTCGACAAGCGTCTGAATAGACGAACGCAGGTCGGCGACGGAGACTTCGCGGCCTAGCGCGGCAATCCGGGTGAGGAGGTTTCAAGTACAGGGATTTAGGGGCAGGGCCCGCCACTGCCACGCCCGACATGGAGTGGGTCATCGGATTGGTCGAGGGGAATTCCAAGCTTGAAACGCTACCCGGTTACGAATCAGCTATAATAAAGTGACGATAAGTGGTACTTTTTGAGTGTGATGTATGCAAACAGAGTGCCGCATGCCCGCGATCTCATCGTGGAGCTGGCCGCTCACGGCCGGTATCATTTCACCTCGGCTGAGGTTCAGGCCGCGTTGGGCGTGTCCGGCGCAGCCGCAAGACGGGCTCTGAGCCGGTTGGCGGCCAAGGGCGAGATCGCAAGCCCGGCGCGCGGTTTCCACGTCATCGTGCCGCCGGAATACCGGCGGCTCGGCTGCCTGCCCGCGGACCAGTTCATCCCTTCTCTCATGGAGCACCGGACGGTTCCATACTACGCGGGGCTCCTGTCGGCCGCGCAGTACCATGGCTCGGCGCATCATCGACCGCAAGCGTTCCAGGTCGTTCTTGGCAGGAACAGGCCGCCAATCGCGTGCGGCTCGGTCAGGGTGGCCTTCGTTGCCCGCCGGAACGTGGGCGAAGTTCCGGTCCAGAGCTTCAACACCCCGCGCGGGACCGTTCTGGTCTCGACGGTGGAAGCGACGGCGCTTGATCTCGTGGGCTACATGCACCACGCCGGAGGAGTCGACCGGGTGGCGGGTGTTCTGTCCGAACTCGGCGGGGACATGGACCCGGAGCGCCTGGTGGTTGCGGCGAAGTCGGCACCGGTCCTCTGGGCCCAGCGCCTGGGCTACCTCCTCGAACATGTCGGCGCCCGCGACAGGGCCGTTCTCCTGAAGGAGCACGTGCGGAAGGGCGCTCGAAACTTCACGAAGCTGATACCGTCCGCGAGCGCCGACGCGGCGCCGCGGTCCAGGGACTGGCGGCTGCTCGTCAACGCCGTCGTCGAGCCGGAAGCATGATCCCGCGGGACTACATCACCGAATGGCGGGCGGCGGCGCCGTGGGTCGAGGACTTCCAGGTCGAGCAGGATCTCGTCATTTCCCGCGCCCTGGTCGACATATTCTCCGACCCGGCCCTCGGGGCCGCGCTGGCCTTCCGGGGAGGCACGGCGCTGTACAAACTCTACCTGACGCCGCCCGCGCGTTACTCCGAGGATATCGATCTGATCCAGGTCGCGCCCGGGCCGGCCGGACCGGTGATGGATGCGCTGCGCGGCGTTCTCGATCCCTGGCTCGGCGAAGCCCGATGGAAGCAGTCGAAAGGCCGGGTGACGTTCGGCTACCGCTTCGATTCCGAGGATGTCCCTGCAAGGCGCCTGCGCCTCAAGGTTGAGATCAACACACGAGAGCACTTCGCCGTGTTCGGGTTCGCCAGGCGTCCGTTCTCCGTGGAATCACGGTGGTTCTCGGGCGCCACCGACGTCACGACCTTCGAACTCGACGAGTTGCTCGCCACCAAGCTGAGAGCTCTCTACCAGCGCGCCAAGGGACGCGACCTGTTCGATCTCGCGGCTGGATTGGCGGACGGGCGCAGCAATCCCCGGCGAATCGTCGACGCCTTCCGAGAGTACATCGGCCGCGACGGCCATCCGGTGACCCGCGCGATGTTCGAAAGGAATCTCGCCGGCAAGCTCGGCGGTTCGCAGTTCAACGCCGACATGACCGCTCTGCTCACAGGGAGCTACGAGTGGCGGCCGGAAGAATCGGCGCGGACGGTCTCCGAGCGGTTGATCTCCCTCCTTCCAGGCGGTCCGTGGGAAGGAGGAATGGAGACGTGAGCGATCCCGTGGCCCAAGGCCGCGCCCGGCATGGGGATGGTCGAAACAGGCGATCAGAGGCCGGAAAGTTGGCCACATCCAAGACCGGGCGTGACGATCAAGAATCCCTCTCCTTCATGAACACGTGAACACGCCTATGGTCGAGCATAAAGACAGTTTTATCGAGTATTTGACCTCCCGGCGCACTGTCAAATCTAGACTCAAGAGTAAGACTGCACGCGAGTATGTGAGCTATCTTGAATCCGCCGCACATGCGCTGAGTATTGTAATTAGGCCCTCTTCACTGTCTCCGCAAACAGGGAGGCTCGGGCAACGGCGGTGGACACGCAGTGTTGACCATGTGTTGATTGTTCCTGAGCGAATCATCCGGTCCTGTAAGAGGAGAGTTTTACTCTTTTGTTTTCAGTTAGTTACGGGCGGCGAGCCGTAGGACAAGCCCTACGTGGCCAAGTTTGAAACCCTCCCGTCAATCGTCGGAATCAAGGTGTCCGATTTTCTATGACCACCTCACACCTCACTATTCGCACGCCTATCGGTATTGCATGGAAATGCTCTTCAGGAGCGCCTGCGCCGAAGTATCCCCTTCTCGGGCGGTTTTTTGGAACCATGAAAGGGTTTGTTCGTCTTTCCCAATTCTTACGGCCTTCTTCCACCAAGCAATGCCGTTTCTTTTCGCGCGTTCTGTACCGATCCAATCATATTGAAGATATCCTTTGATGTAATATGCCGGACCATACCCGCCCTTGGCAGATTGTGTGATCAGGTCGAACACCAAGTCGAGATCTTTTTGTATCTGCGGCAAGTGCGCAAGGCTGTATTGAGCCCTCGGGTCATGACTGTCGGCGGCCTTCTGAAACAAAGCGTAAGCTCTCCTCTCGCCGTCACTGCTCTTGCCGTCACGACGATAGTATGTTCCCAAGCTGATGCGGGCCAAGTTCAATCCTCCGGCCGCGGAGGATAGCAGATAACGCCGCTCGCCGGTGGCCTCGAACAAGTAATACTGGGCCAAGACATGCCCTTTTTGATAAGCCAGCTTCTTGGCCTGGTAAATGCCTCGGCGATGACACCTGCCAGGAAGCTCTCTCTGTCCGCACGTCACGCCCGCTTCGAACGCTTCCCTGTTCCTGGAAATGAACCGCTTCAAGTACCTTGCCTGAATGCCGTAACCGAGATTCGCTTCGGAGAACGAGAACAACGCGACCACTACGTTTCCGGCGTCGAAGATCGGCCCGCCGCTCATGCCCGCAACCAGGTAACGATCGAAAGGAACGACGTGGTAATACGGACCCTGATAAACAAGCCTTGCGAGTTGTCTCGTCACCAGGAAGGAACCCGCAGGGTAACCCACTAACTGAAGGTTGTTGTCGGCTGACCCATCGGCGATCGTCAAGTAATGAGGAGTTGCCCCTTCCAACTCGAACAGGGCCAGGTCGTAGGTCACGGAAACGGCGACAAGCCGCTTCGCTCTCATGCGGCGCGGCCGTCCCTTCCGGGACAGGAAAATACGCGCTGCCTCGCGCCCCGCCAACATGGTCCTTACGGCGTGGGCATTGGTCAACACATGCCTCGAACTCACGGCGACCGCGGTGGCTTGACTGTGCTGACTGTCTATCTTCCATCACTGCTGTCCCACAAGAAATACGAATGAGGAGGACCTGAAGAGCTCCGTCATGCTATGATGGAAATTGCAAAAACCCATCGTAGGAGGAGGTTCAGGTCCATGGCGTACAATCATACCGTAATGGGGCAAATACTCAAG
>JAJEAI010000052.1 GCA_022824205.1 Candidatus Binatia bacterium | reverse complement strand
CCCCGGGCTTGACCCGGGGTGACGTAACGCAGCCGACGGCGAAAAAGACCAGCAGATTATGCTGCGAATTAACCAGACACCACACTAGGCCAGGTAACCCACCACGGACAAGCAACATGAACGACACAGTGACACACGATACAACGACGCACGATGCCACGGCTCCGGCCAAGGAACAGAGCCTCCTGGCCCGTCTCGTGCCGGTGGCGCTGACCATCGTCATCTTCGGCGTCATCTTCTGGCGCATTCCCTTCGAGGCCTTCTGGCAGGCCGTTTCCGGCGCGCGTCTGCTGCCGTTCTTCGCCGTCATGGGCTCGTTCTCGCTCTGCTTCTTCCTCGCCGACTCGGCGGTGCTCACCGCCCTGATCCGCTGGTTTCACGGACCCATCCGCTACCGGGAACTGCTGCCGGTGCGCGCGTCCACCTACGTCGTCGCCATCATCAACACGCAACTCGCCCAGGCGGCGCTGGCGCTCTACCTGAACCGCCGCTTCCGCACGCCCCTTGGCGAGATCACCAGCACCGTGGTGCTGCTCATCCTGCTCGAGGCCACCAACCTGATCTTCTTCGCCACCGTGGGCTCGGCCGCCTTTCCGGGTGGCACGCCGGCGATGTTCTTCGTCCTGCCGGCCGTGCTGGCCCTGCTCTGGGTCGTCGTCGTGGGCATCGCCCGCGGCCGGCTCGGGGCGCTGGGGCGGCGTCTCGGCGGCAACGTGCTGCTGTCCACGTTCCGCCGGGTGCGTTTGCCCCAAGCCCTGGCGATCCTGGTCCTCAAGGGCTCGGTGTTCTTCCTGTCATTGCTGGTCCATGCCCGGGCGCTGACGTTCTTCGGCATCGACATTCCGGTGCTGCCGCTGCTGGCCTTCCTGCCCATCGTCTACCTGGTGGCCGCGCTGCCCGTAACCGTAGCCCACCTCGGCACCTCCCAGGCCGCCTGGATCTTTTTCTTCGGCGGCTACGCGGCCGAGGCGGACCTCCTGGCCTACAGCCTCGCCGCCCACCTCACCTTCATGCTCGCCAACGGCTCCTTCGGTCTGATCTTCCTGCCGCGGGTGTACGCGGATTTGTTCGGGAAGGGGACCGTACAGGGCTGACCTTTGGGCTTTCGGTTGGGGCGTGCTATCAGGTGATCCTGCCGCCATGTCGATGATCGCTCCCGACCATAGTCCGCTCGTCCGTTCCCGCACCCAGCGTCTTGTCGATGCCGCCCGCGACCTCGGACAGGAACGGCTCCGTCTGCTGGCCGTCGTGACCGGCGGACACATCGTGATCCACTGGTTCCAGCAGTTGTTTCCCGTGGCGCTGCCGTTCATCAAGGCGGGGCTCGGTCTCAGCGCGGTACAGGCGGGGGCGCTGGGGGCCGCGCGCCAGTTCGGACAGGGTACGCTCAACCTTCCCGCCGGGATCCTCGGGGACGCGCTGCACCGGTACCGGGACATGATCCTGGCCTCCTCCCTGGTCATGATGGGGCTGGCGTATCTGCTGTTCGGCAGCCGCGGCGGCTTCGGCGTCGCTTTTGCCGCCAGCGTCCTCATCGGCTTCGGCACCGCCCTGTGGCACCCGACCGCTGCCGCCACGCTTACGTCCAAGTTCCCGGAACGCCGGGGCACGGCCATCTCGGTCCACGGCACCGGCGCCACGGTTAGCGACAGCCTGTCGCCGCTGGCCCAGGGCGTGCTGCTGGCGGCGTTGCCCTGGGAGGGCATTCTGTGGTGGCAGATCGTCCCCGGGATTCTCTTCGGCTTCCTGGTCCTTCGCGGGCTACTCGGAATGTTCCGGCAAGACGAAGTCCCCCGGTCGCGCATCGGACGTTTCGGCGAAATGATGGCGTTGTTGAAGGATGGCACCTTCGTGGCGATCTCCGCCTCCCGGGGCCTCCTGACCATGGGCCGCGTCGTGGTCATGACCTTCCTCCCCATCTACCTCGTGGAGGAGTTGGGTCTCTCGGCAAGCCTGCTGGGCGTTTACTGGATGCTGCTCCACATCGTCGGCATCTTCTCCCAGACCCCTCTGGGCTACCTCTCCGACCGCTACGGCCGGAAGTTCGTGCTGGTTCCCTCGATGCTCGTCCTCGGGGTGCTTTACATGTTGCTCGCGGTGGCGCCTCCCGTGCTCGCCCTGACCCTCGTCATAATCGCCATCGGCACCTTCTTCTACACCCTGATGAACGTGATCACCGCCGTCATCGCGGACGTCTCCGGCGCCAACGTGCAGGCGTCGTCCCAAGGCCTGACCACGGTCGTCGCCCAGGTCGCCGTCCTGCCCACCCCCATCATCGCCGGCTACCTGGCCGACCTCTACGGCCTCGGCTCCGCCTTCGTGCTCGCGGGGGTCTTCGTCTTCGTGGCCGCGGCTTGCCTGATGCCGCTCAAGTTGTACGCCGGCGACCGCTGAGGTTTCAGCGACGGAGGGTTGTGGGGAATGACGATTCGCAGGGCGTGCTTCGGATCGCTCTTCACAAACCATTTTTGCGTAACATTGAGGCTGGGATGAGACGCACGCGTTGGCGGAAAGGTCGCGCAGTGAAGGCCAGCGCGGTCCCGAGCTCCGGACCGCCGGTGCCTTTGCATCGTGCACGGTATTACCGTATAGTCCGGAAGGCATGACCATCCGCTCAATCCGTCACAGAGGACTGCGTGAGCTATTCGAGCATGACTCGTCCCGGCGGCTGAAGCAGGATCTGGTGGAGCGGGTGCGCGGCATCGTGACCGCGCTCGTCCTGGCCGAGAACATGGAGGGTTTCGTCCGGGAGGCGGCGCCGGGTTGGCGCGTGCATCGGCTGTCAGGCGGGCGACGCAACGAATGGAGCGTTTCGGTGTCCGCCAACTGGCGGATTACCTTCGACGAGCGGGACGACGGGATCGAGCGTCTGAACCTGGAGGACTACCACTGATGAGCAGCGACGGCATCAGGATGGGGATGACCCCTTCACACCCCGGAGCCTTCATCCGGTTGGAGGTGATCGAGGAGTTCGGGTTGAACGTCACGGCGGCGGCACGGATTCTCGGAGTGCGCCGGGCGACGCTCTCCGACCTGTTGAACGGCCACGCGTCGCTGTCGCCGGAGATGGCGCTGCGGGTGGAGAAGGCATTCGGCCTCAGCATGGACCTTTTGTTGCGGATGCAGGCGTGGCACGATGCGACGCGGATGCGGGCGCGCGCCGACGAGATCGACATCCAGCGGTATCGGCCTGCATTCCCGCTTTCGCGGGAATGACGATTCGTGGGGCGGGCTTCGGATCGCTCTTCACAAACCATTTTTGCAACATTGAGACTAGTTCACGGGATGGCCCGGCGAAGATTGCGTGTGAAGACCAGCGCCGTGTAGACGAACACGGCGTTCCCGGTCCAATCGAGCCATGGCGGTGCCGGGTCCCGATCCAGCCAGATCCCCAGGACGACGGCACCCACCAGCAGGTAGTAGATGACGCCGGCGGCCTTTCCGGGGAGGTCCTCCAGGAGTTGCGGCCCGGTGTCGGCTTGCGCTGTCCTGTTGCGGTACAGGAACTGAGCGGCGAGGGCGGCGATGCCCAGGGGCACCCAGTAGCCGACGAGCCCGAGCCATGCGGCCGCCAGAAGGGCTGTCGTGTTGAAGAGTACGTCCGCCAAGGCGTCGAGACGGGCCCAGCTCGCGCTCGCAGCGCCGGAACGGCGAGCGAGGTAGCCGTCGGCGAGGTCGGAAGCCGCGGTCGCAACGTACAGGGCGAACAGCACGGCACCCGGGGAGCCGGGGGCTCCCCGGTGGGTTTCGACCATGAGGTAGATGAAGGGGACCGGGGCGGCGAAGCGCCCGAGGGTCAGCGCGTTGGCGAGGCCGCGGTAGAGCCTGGAAGTGGGTGCGCGCGGGTCGCGGTTCAGTTGAGCGGCTCCATGACGGCGCCGCAGTTGTCACACTTGCGGTTGGCCTCGTTCTTCCAGAAGCGCTCGAAGATGGGTGGAAGTTGGGCGACGATGTCGGTGAGCTGCACCGCTTCCTCGTAGATCTTGGCGTGGCACTTGTCGCAGTACCACTGGAACAGGTCCAGCTCGCCTTTGCGGCGTTGGCGCTCGATGACGAGGCCCACGGTCTCGGGCTTCCGCTGCGGCGAATGCGGCACCTTGGGCGGCAACAGGAAGATTTCGCCCGCGCGGATAGGGATGTCCCGCGGCGCGCCGTCCTCCATGATCCTGAGCGTCATGTCGCCCTCGATCTGGTAGAAGAACTCCTCGCCCTCGTCCACGTGGTAGTCCTTGCGCGTGTTGGGGCCTCCCACCACCATGACCGTGAACTCGGTGTCCTTGTACACCACCTGGTTGCCTACCGGCGGCTTGAGCAGGTGGCGGTGCTCGTCGATCCACCTGGCGAAATTGAGGGGGGGTGTGATGCCGCTCATCTTCATGTCCTCCCTTGAAGCACGATGCCGACTCCGGATGATTGAATGATGCCCCGAGCCCTTGGACCTGTCAACTCGCCTTTTCCGACCCGTTGAGCAGGCCCGCCGCCCACTGGATCACGTCGTCCTGGGCGGCGTTCTCCGGCGCGGAGCCGACCCTGCGCAAGGCCGCGCGCGCGGCGGCCGGGGCCAGGCCCAGGGCCAGCAGCACGCAGACGGAGAAGGTGCCGGTGCGGCCGATGCCGGCGGCGCAGTGCACCAGAAGGGTCTCTCCCTCGCCGAGCAGGCGGGCGGCCTTTCGGGCCATCCGCCAGAACGCTTGACGGTCGGTGGGAGCCTCGAAGTCCTCGATGGGAAAGTTCTCGTACACCCACGGCATTCGCGCTTCATCGAGGGCGCCGGCGTAGAGGGGGGACTTGTCGCGCAATTCCTCCGGGGGCACGAGGCAGATGACGTGCGTGACGCCGTGGTCGATGATGGCGCGCCACGCCTCATCGAACGCCTCGTAGCGTCCGGGCATGCTGCCGACGTAGAGACGGCCGGCGATGCCGTCCGGGAGTCTGACGGCTCGGTACATCAGGACGGGTCCTTCCTGGCATTGAAGCATGGGAGTGTTGCGGTGCGCTGAGTCGGCCGTCCTTCGACCTCGTTCCGCTGACGCTCCACTACGCTCAGGACGAACGGTAGTGAAACCTTCATCGCCGTTCTTGGCCCAGCGGAGCGAGGTCGAAGGGGAACCACGGAATCTGCCGATGATGCCCTCACAGGGTCCGGCGCAGCTCCGCGGCGGCATCGGCCAATAGCTTCGCCTTGGCGAACGCCAGCTCGCGGCTCACGGTCATGAGTCCGCAGTCGGGCGCCAGCAGGAGCTTGTCGGCGTCGAGGTAGCGGAGCGCGTCGCGGACGCGGGGCACCACGGTGTCCACCGGGGGCACGGGGGTGTCGCTGGGGTCCACGGCGCCGAACAGGACGAGGCGCTCCTTGCAGGGTTCGAGGATGGCCGGGTCGTAGTTGCTGCGCGCGAATTCCACGGCCAATCCGCCGATGTCGGTTTCGAGCAACAGCGGGAAAAGTTCCGGGTACTCGTATTCGTGCTGCAGGTCCTTGCCGCCGGGATAGCCGTAGCACAGGTGCACGATGGTGGGGATGGTGATGCCTTCGATGCAGCGGTCAAGGGCGCGGGCGCCGTAGTCGGCCACCTTCTCGTGGTAGCGGGTCATGGCCGGCTCGTCGATCTGCAGCACGTCGGCGCCGGCCGCCTCAAGGTCGCGCAACTCGGCGTTCAGGACCGCGGCCACGTCCATGGCCATGGCGGCCTCGTCGCCGCCGTAGTGTTCGTCGCTCGTGCTGTCCACCACGGTCATGGGGCCGGGCACCGCCATCTTCACGGGCCGGTCCGTGCGTGACTTGGCGAAGCGCAGGTCCTCCACCACGGCGGGAACCCGTCGGCCGATGGGACCGTACACCCGCGGCACCTGGTGCACCTCCTCGCGCCGCCGGTACAAGCCCTTGGGCACGCGGTTCACCGTGTCCACGCCCTCCATGGAGTTCAGCACGTGGTCGATGAAATGGGGCCGGCGCTGTTCGCCGTCGGTGACGAGGTCGAGGCCGGCCAGTTCCTGGCCGCGGATGGCGAGGGTGGTGGCGTCGTCCAGGCCTTCCTGCAAGAGGTCGCCTTCCAGATTGAAGGTGACCGTGCTGCGGACGGCGCTGGCGAGCCACCTGGGCCGGGGAAAGCTGCCGATGGTGGTGGCGGCGATGGGCGGTAGTTGCATGAGAGTCTCCGTTACGCGGTGCCCGCCGCGGGGGTCAGGCGCGGCGCCCGCGGCGTGATCTGCATCACCAGGCCGGCGGCGATGATCGCCATGGTGGCGCCGGCGAGGAACGCGTACTGGTACTCGCCGAAGGCGTCGTAGACCACGCCGGCCAGGTTGCCCGCCGTGCTGGCGCCGAGCTGATGCGCCAGGAAGATCCAGCCGAAGATGCGCGCCACCGCGTGGCGGCCGAAGGTGTCCGCGGCGATGGCCGTGGTGGCGGGGCCGGTGGCGTACCAGTCGATGCCGTACACCGTGGCGAACAGGATCAATCCCGGCAGGCTGTCCACGAAGGGCAGCAGGAACAGCGAGCAGCCGCGCAGGAAGTAGGCCAGGGCCAGGACCTTGCGCGCGTCCACCCGGTCCACGAGCCAGCCGGCGCCGATGGTGCCGATGAAGCTGATGCCCCCCATGACCCCCACGATGAGGCTGGCCACCACCGCCGCGATGCCGAGATCCTCCACCACGTGGGGTATCAGGTGCAGGCCGATGAGTCCGTTGGCGGTGACGCCGCAGACGAAGAAGCCGGCGCTCAGGAGCCAGAAGGTGGAGCTGCGGAAGGCGTCGCGGACGGGGGTGGCCGACGCGGGCACGTCGCGCCGGGCGGCCGCGGCGACACTGCCGGTGTCGTGCTGGCCCAAGGGTTCCAGACCCACGTCGGCAGGCTCGTCGCGCATCCACATGGACACCAGTATCATCAGGCCGAAGGCGATGGCGCCCAGGAACAGCATGCTGCCGCGCCAGCCGGTGGCGGCGATGATGATGGTGAGCAGCGGCAGAAAGACCATCTGTCCGGCGGCGTTGCCGTTGGTGAGAATGCCGATGGTGACGCCACGGTGCCGCACGAACCAGTGGTTGGCCACCGACGCGGCGAGCACCGGGGTGGCGCTGGTGCCGATGCCCACCACCAGGCCCCAGAAGAACAGGAGCTGCCAGAACTGCTGGACGAAGGCCGTTGCCGCCAGACCCACCGTCACCATGGCCATCGAGTAGTACACCACCCGGCGGGCGCCGTAGCGGTCCACCAGCCAGCCCGCCACCGGCGCGCCGATGCCGAACAGGAGAAGGTTCATGGCGCCCGGCACGGAAACCAGGGCGCGGCTCCAGCCGAACTCCGCTTCCAGCGGCTTGATCAGCAGCGTCGCGGCGGAGCGGGTGCCGGCGGCCGTGAGGTTGACGCAGAACGTCAGCGCCACGACGACCCAGCCGTAGAAGAAGGGGACCGAGAGGGGAGGGCGGCGCTGCGTCACGATGGGAAGCCCGGCGGCACGCTAACCGAGCTGGTAGAAACGCCGGGCGTTGCCGTGCAGGATCGCGGCCTTGTCGTCGTCCGTAAGGCGTGGGTTCTCCCGCAGCTCCTGGATCTCTTCCTTGGCCGTGGCGTGGTTCACCTCGTGGGGGAAGTCGGACGAATAGAGGAACGGCTTGTTGCCCGCGATGCGCACGGCGAAGGGCAGGGTCAGCTCGTCACCCTCCACGCCCACGAAAATCCGCCCGGCGTCCACGTGCTTGAGGACGTAGTCGGTGACGGATTCGTTGTCCGCGAGTTGGAGGAAGCGTCCGTTGGGATCGTACTGGACGTGGCTGCTCCAGGAGCGCTCGAAACGCTCCAGGCAGTTCACGAACCACGCGGCGCCGGCCTCCAGGAAGCCGAAGCGGGCGTTGGGGTAGCGGTCCAGCACGCCGTTGAAGACGATGCCGGCGAAGTTGACCATCTGACCGAAGGGGTGTCCCAGGGCGTTCACCGGCGCGTACGGGCTCATGTCGTCGAGCCCCATGTTGTCGTGCACGCCGCCGTGGATGCCCAGAGCGCAGCCGAGCCGGTCCGCCTCCGCGTAGATGGGCCAGTAGCGCTCGTCCCCCAGGTGGTTCTGGAGCTGGGCGGCGCCCGTCCCCGGCAGCATGGCGCCGGCGAAGTGGAGCTTTTCGACGATGCGCCGAAGCTCCGCCACCGCCTCGTCCGGCTCCTGCAGCGGGATCAGCCCGACGGCCTGGAAACGCGGGCTCCGGGCGGTGTACTCGTCGTGGATCCAGTCGTTGTAGGCGCGCGACAGCTCGATGGCCCAGTCGCGGCTCACCACCCGGCCGAGGGTGAGGCCGTTGGAAGGGTAGAGGACCGTGCTTTCGACGCCCACGTCTTCGAGAAACTCGATCCAGCCGGCGGGTCCCACCTTGGCGAAGGCCCCCTCGGGAACGAAGTGACGGTTGGCCGAGTGCAGGTGGTCGTTGGGCCCGAAGGGACTGCGCATCGACCAGTTGCTGACCCGGTAGTCCTCCGGCATGCGCCGCCAGATGGCCTCGTGGTCTTCCACCACGTGGCCGTCGCCGTCCACCACCGTCCGATCCTGTAACGTGCTCACGGTTGGCCTCCCGTTCCTGTCATCGCGCCTACGCGCCCTGCGCCGCTCCCTCGCCCAGCCGGTAAAACCGCTGGGCGTTGCGGAAGAGGATGGCGTCCTTGTCGTCGTCGCTCAGCTCCTCGTTCTCCTCCAGCTCCTGCAACTCGTGCTTGCAGGTGGCCGCGTCCACCTCGTGGGGGTAGTCCGAGGAGAACAGGAACGGCTTGTTGCCCACCACGCGCACGGCCTCGGCGATGGACAGCTCGTCCCCCTCGACGCCCACGAAGATGCGGTCCTCGTCGATGTGGCGGCAGACGTAGTCGGTGACGTTCATGCCGTCGTCGAGCTTGAGGAAGCGCCCGCGCGGGTCGTACTGCACGTGGCTCGCCCAGGAGCCGGTGAACCGTTCCAGGCAGGTGAGCAGCCAGGCGCAGCCCGCCTCCAGGAAGCCGATGCGCAGGCCCGGGTACTTGTCCAGGACGCCGTTGAAGACGATGCCCGCGAAGCAGATCATCTGCCCCATGGGATGGCCCAGGGCGTTCACCGGCGCGTACGGCGTCATGTCGTCCATGAGCATGCCTTCGTGGGCGCCGCCGTGGATGCCGATGGCGCAGCCCAGCCGCTCCGCTTCCTCGTAGATGGGCCAGTAGCGCTCCGAGCCCAGGTGCGGCATGTTGGCGCCGGTGGACGGCAGCATGGCCCCGCACAGGCCCAGTTCCGTGACCAGTCGCCGCAGTTCCTCGACCGCCGCCCTGGGCTCCTGCAACGGCAGCAGCCCCATGGCCTGGAAGCGCGGGCTCCGGGCCACGTAGGTCTCGTGGATCCAGTCGTTGTAGGCCCGCGCCAGCTCGATGGCCCAGTCCCGGCTCACAATCTTGCCGAAGGCAAGTCCGGCGCTGGTGTAGAGCACCGTGGCGTCGATGCGTACGTCCTCCAGAAAGACTTCCCAGCCCTCCGGCCCCACCTGGGCGAAGGCGCCCTCCGGGACGTAGTGGCGGTTGGCCGAGTGCAGGTGGTCGATGGGCGGAAACGGGCTCTTGGCGCGCGCCTCGGAGAAGGTCTTACCGATGTACTCGGGCGGCATGTTGTCGATGATGGCGCTGATGTCTTCGACCACGTGGCCGTCGCCGTCGATGATGCGTCGGGGATTGGTTGAGGTCACTGCGTTCCCTCCCTGGGAATGGAATGGAGCGGTCGCGGATGGCGGAGGACCGTCCTTCGGGATTATCCGATCGGGGGGAGCGTGTCAATCTCGCGATGGGAGATGGCGAGCCGCTCGGGACGCGGTCTTCCTTTTGCATGTCGGGAAGGAATCGCTATAATTCAACTGTGGCGATCATGCTTTCCAAGACGTATGACGCGCTCAAGGCCGCCGGCGCTCCGGACGAGAAGGCAAGGGAGGCGGCGGAAGAGATCGCGGGATACGAGTCGCGCCTTACCGGGATCGAGTATCGTCTGGTCCGCCTGGAAGTCATGATGGCCCTCGTGCTCGCCGGCGTGGCCAGTCTGGTCATCAACGCCTTCTTCAACTGATCCGAGGCGTTCCAACAGGCAATCGTCGCTTCACTCAACCCCGCCCCAACGTCAGCGAAAAGTCCGGTTTCCGTACGTAGATGTGGTTGGCCTTGTCCTGACGGGTCAACTCGCCCACCAGCCGCACCAGGGGCGTGCTCGCGCTCAGGTATTCCTTGGGCCGGCCGCCGTCCGGCAGGGCCTTCACCGCCTCCTCGCCGGCGAACACCCACAACAGGAACTCCTCGTCGGACAAGTGCGTGGCGCCGATCTGCCGGCGCACTTCCTGGATGGACGGTGCCGGCAGCTCCCAGTGCTCCCATTCCCTGGCGCGCGGGCGCCCCAGGATCCTGTCCTTGACCTCGGGGTCCATGTACTCCGCGCCTTCCTTGCCCCAGTAGCCCAGCGCGTACTGGATGGCCTGGTCGGTGACCTCCTTGTAGCGCTCGCCACAGATGACGTTGATGGCCGCCTGGGTTCCCACGAACTGGGACAGCGGCGTCACCATGATGGGGTAGCCCCATTCCTTCCGCACCTGCACGCACTCCTCCAGGATCGCGTCGAGTTGGTCGCGCTTGTCGATGAGCGCGAGCTGGTGGCGGAAGTTGGAGATCATGCCGCCGGGCACCTGGTGCGTGTACTGGGACTCGTCGTACTCCACCACGCGGCCCACCGGCAGGTTGTCGCGTTTGGCGATGTAGTGGAGCTTCTCGGTCACCGGGCGGAGCACCTCTTCGTCGATGAGCGGGTTGTGCCCCATGGCCCGGAGGTTCCGCGCCACGTTGAAGATGGACGGCTGGGCCGAGCCGTTGGCCAGCGGCGGGATGCCGGTGTGCAGCGTGGTCAGGCCCATGTCCACGGCCTCCAGATAGCACAGGGGCGCCAGCCCGTTGTTGCAGTGGGCGTGGAACTCCACCGGCGTGTCGCCGATGTTCTCCAGTACGATGGGGATCAGCGTGCGCGCCCGCTCCAGGGTCAGGAGCCCGCCCACGTCCTTGAAGCAGATGCGCACCGGGTTGATGGCCGCCGCCTCCCGCGCCTTTTGCGCGTAGTACTCGTCGGTGTGGCGCGGCGACACCGAGTAGATCAGGTTCACCACGGTGTCCATGCCGAGCTTCTTGAGCCCGGCCTTCTCCACCTCGAACTCGTCGTAGTTGTTCCACGAGTTGGAGGTGCGCGTCAGGGTGATGCCGTAGTCCATGATGCGCTCGATCATCAGCTCGAACACGCACACCGGGATCTTCTCGATGAGCTTGAGCCCGCCGTGGAGCCTGAGGGGGGTCTTCCTGAACCGCTTCGTCCCCAGCCGGAACCAGTCCCAGGCGTCCTCCTTCTGCTCGCGCACGAGCTTCTTGAACATCACCGTGACGAAGAACTCCGCCGACTCGAAACCGGCCTCGTCGATGTGTTCCGCCACCGCCAGCATGGCGTCGGTGCGCATGTTCAGCGCCCACAGGCTCTGGTTGCCGTCGCGCACGGTGGTGTCGATGAAACGGACGTCGCTCATGGTTGGCTCCTGGAGATCGGGGTGTGAAGTGGCGAGGCTTCCATGGCGGAAGCATGCCCGTGGGGTGGGGAGGTGTCAACTTCGTGGGCCGGCGGGATGACGTGGTCCGACAGGCGGCGGAAACCGTCCCGGCTCTTCCATTCGGATAAGGGGGGGTACGGCAGAGTACTGCGCGAAATTATTGAAGCGTTCCGGCCCATGGTGATAGTAGGGGGGCATGTGAACGGGAAAGGCAGTTGAAGGGCGGCAGGCCGGAGAAGACAAAGGAACGGACGGACCATGAACGGACGAAGTTCGGTACGAGTCGGTGGGCGCATGACGCTCTGCATGGCCGCGGTCGTGGCGGTGCTCTGGAGCGGCTTGGCCCGGACGGAGGTGACGAACCCGGACGGCGTTGCCGTGATCATCGGGAACAAGGACTATGCCCACACGGCGGACGTGGAGTTCGCGCATCGCGATGCGGAGGCTTTCGCCCGGTACGTGGTGGAGGTGCTCGGGTTCGATCCCAAGCGCGTGCTGTTGCTGCGGGACGCACCGTTGACGCAGATGATCGACACGTTCGGACGCAAGGATCTTGTCGAGACCACCGAGCTGTGGAGCCGGCTCAAGCCGGGCAGGTCGGATGTCGTGGTGTTCTACTCGGGTCATGGCGTTCCCGGTTTGCGCGACAAGCGGGGCTACCTGATGCCCGTGGATGCGAGGCCGGAAAAGGCCGAGTTGATGGGGTATTCGCTGGATTTGCTGCACGAGAACCTTGGAAAGCTCGATACGCGCTCGGTGACGGTGTTCGTGGACTCGTGTTTCTCCGGCGACAGCGAGGCGGGGATGCTTTTCGAGGACGTGTCCGCGGTGAAATACACCGCCCGGCTCCCGGAGGGGGAGACGGTGACCATGATCACGGCGGCCGCGGGGAACCAAGTGGCATTGTGGGACAGGGAAGCGGGGCACGGGCTGTTTACGCGGCATCTTCTGGATGGGTTGTACGGCGATGCGGACGCGGATCGGGACGGGAGGATCACGGCGGGAGAGGCGAAGAGCTACCTCGACGAGCACATGACCGGTGCGGCGCGGGAGGGGCCTCGGAGGACGAATCAGACGGCGACGCTGCGGGGCGGGGAGGAGAGGGTGCTGGCGGTGGCGCGGTTTCCGGGAAGGTCGTCGCCTGGGTCCAGGGCCATGGCCGCGGAGTTGGCGAAGACGCGGCAGGAGAAGGAGGCCGTGGGCCGGCAACGGGACCGGTTGGCCGAGGCGTTGAAGGCGAAGGAGGCAGCGCTCGGGAAGGTGCTTGCGGAGAAGGAAGCGCTGGAGCAACGGCGTGCGAGGTTGGCGCGAGAAGTCGAGGCGCAGCGCGCGGAGTTGGCAAAAGCCAGGCGTGAACAGGAACGGCTGGCCGCGGCCGTGGCGGAACAGGAGGCGGAGTTGAAGCGGCTGCGTGAGAAGCCACGGAGAACGCCGGAGTCGGTGGAAGCGGGCCTGGGCCTCGCGCATGCGGACCGTGTGGCGATTCAGCGAGGATTGGTGTCGTTCGGGAAGCGGTTGGGGCGGCCGGACGGAGTCTTCGGCGAGCGGACCCGGCGAGCGATATCGGAGTGGCAGGAAGAGAGCGGGGAGGAGCCTACGGGTCACTTGACGGGCGGTCAGGCGGAGGCACTGAGGGCGGCGGGCAGGGCGGAGCAGGAGCGTGCGGCGAGGGAGAAAGCGGTTCGGGATCGAGCGGACGCGGGTCGGCATGGGCGAGAGTTTCGGGATTGCGAAGGGTGTCCGGAGATGGTGGTGGTGGGAGCGGGGGAGTATTGGATGGGGTCGCCGGATGATGAGGAGGGGCGGTATGAATCCGAGGGACCGCGGCACCGTGTGAAGATCGGGGCGGCGTTCGCGGTGGGGAAATACGAGGTAACGCGGAGCGAGTACGGGGAGTTCGTGACGGAGACCGGGCGGAGTTCATCGCCTTGCCTTACGTGGGATGGGGAGTGGAAGGAGGAGACGGGAACTTCGTGGGTGAAACCAGGGATTGAGCAAGGGGATCGACATCCGGTGGTGTGCGTGAGTTGGGAGGACGCGAAGGCGTACGCGGGGTGGTTGTCGGACAAGACGGGGGAGAATTATCGGTTATTGACGGAGGCGGAGTGGGAGTATGTGGCACGCGGCGGCACACGGACATCGAGGTACTGGGGCGATAGCGAGGAAAGCCAGTGCGAGCACGCGAACGGGGCGGATGAGAGATTGAAGGAAGTGTACCATAGTGTGACTTGGGTGGCTGAATGTCGAGACGGGGGTGTTTGGACCGCGGATGCAGGGAGTTACAGGCCCAACGGATTCGGGCTCTATGACGTTAGCGGGAACGTGTGGGAATGGGTGGAGGATTGCTGGCATGAAAGCTACCGCGGCGCCCCAACGGATGGCAGTGCCTGGACGAGTGGAGGAGATTGCGGCAAGCGTGTTTTGCGCGGCGGCTCCTGGGTCAGCTCTCCGAGGAACTTCCGGTCGGCGAATCGCAGCTGGTACTCCACCGGGTTCCGGAACTACTACGTCGGGTTCCGGATTGCCAGAACGCTCACCCCGTGAGTCCTTACCTCTTTACATCCTGCGCTGGGGGTCCAGGGGGCGGAGCCCCCTGGCGAATTCCGGTTCACGTCCGAGCCAGCGCCTTGACCCGGCTTTGCGGCGTGAGGCCTTCGGGGTAAGGTGGCGGCATGGTCAGGCGGCGGCTGCCCATCGGCATCCGGACCTTCCGTGAGGTGCGGGAGACGGACTGTTACTACGTCGACAAGACCCCGTATATTCGGCGGTTGCTCGACGAGGGTAAGCACTACTTTCTCTCGCGCCCGCGGCGTTTCGGCAAGAGTCTCTTCCTCGACACGTTGAAGGAGCTGTTCGAGGGCAACGCTGCCTTGTTCGAGGGACTTGCGAGCCTGGACATGGCCGTTCGGTTCAACGGCCACGTCTATCTGCTCGAGTTCAAGGTGATCGAGCTGTCGCCGCCGGGCTCGGCCATGGCGCAGTTGCGCGCGAAGGGTTACGCCGACCGCTACCGGGGCACGGGTCAGCCCATCCACTTGATCGCCGTCGAGTTCAGCCGCGAAGCGCGCAACCTGACCGCGTTCGAGGCGGCGGATGTCGGTTGATGCCACCAAGGGTGCGGAAAATCCCCAAGGCTTTCCATTCAGTACGGAAGGGCGCAGTGTGTACGCGGGAGGTAGGGATATGAGCACGGCAAGGGTCGGTGTACGCATGGCCGTCTGCGCGGGCGTGCTTGTCGCGGCGCTCTGGGGCGGACTGACCTGGGCCGACGTGACGAAGCCGGACGGTGTGGCGGTTATAATCGGGAACAAGGACTATGCCTACACCGAGGACGTGGAGTTCGCGCATCGCGATGCGGAGGCTTTCGCCCGTTACGTGGTGGAGGTGCTTGGATTCGATCCGACGCACGTGTTGCTGAAGCGGGACGCGCCGTTGCGCTGGATGTTCGCGACGTTCGGCCAGAAGGATCACGTGGAGGGCACCGAGATCTGGAGCATGCTCAAGCCGGGCAAATCGGACGTGGTGGTGTTCTATTCAGGCCATGGCGTGCCTGGGTTGCGGAACAGGCGAGGGTATCTGGTTCCAGTGGACGCGGAGCCGGACAAGGCGGAGTTTCAGGCTTACTCGCTGGACTTGTTGCATGAGAACCTCGGAAGGCTGGACGCACGCTCGGTGACGGTGTTCGTGGACTCGTGTTTCTCCGGCGACAGCGAGGCGGGGATGCTTTTCAAGGGTGTGTCGGCGGTGCGATCCGAGGCAGGGCTTCCGGAGGGGCCGGAGGTGACGCTGATGACGGCGGCGACGGGGAAGCAGGTGGCCTTGTGGGACAGGGAAGCGAGGCACGGGCTGTTTACGCGGCATCTTCTGGATGGGTTGTACGGCGATGCGGACGCGGATCGGGACGGGAGGATCACGGCGGGCGAGGCGAAGGAGTACCTGGACAAGCACATGACCCAGGCGGCGCGGGAGGGGCCGGGCAGGAGGACTCAGACAGCGACGTTGCGGGGCGGGGAGGACAAGGTGCTGGCGGTGGCGCGTTTTCCGGGACGCTCATCGCCCGAGTCCGGAGCGGTCGCCGCGGAGCTGGAGAAGACGCGGCTGGCGATGCAAGCCGTGAGCAGGGAACGGGACCGGTTGGCCAAGGCGTTGGAGGTGAAGGAGGAAGCGCTCGGGAAGCTGGGCGGGGAGCGGGACGCGTTGGTGCAGCGCCGCGCCGAGTTGGCGCGGGAAATCGAGGCGCAGCGCCAGGAACTGGCGAAAGCGAGAAGCGAGCAAGAGCGGCTGACGGCGACCGTGGCGGAGCAGGAGGCGGAGTTGAAACGGTTGCGGGAGAGGGAGGGGCCGGAGAGCATGCCGCAGTTGGTGGAGGCGGCGTTGGGTCTTGCGCATGCCGATTTCGTGACGATACAGCGGGGGCTCGTATCGTTGGGGAAGCGGCTGGGCCGAGTGGACGGAGTGTTCGGGAAACGGACACGGCGGGCGATCCTGGAATGGCAAGGGGAGAGGGGAGTGGAGGCTACGGGTTATTTGACGCGGGACCAAGCGGAGGCGCTCAAGGTGGCGGGGCAGGGGGTGCAGGTCGCGGTGGGAATACTGCCGAAGCCGGAACCCGTGAAGCGTCAATGGGAGGTGGGAGAGGTCTTCCGGGATTGCAGCGGGTGTCCGGAGATGGTGGTCGTCGGTGCCGGGGCGTACATGATGGGGTCTCCCGAGGATGAGCAGCGGCGAGACGAGGATGAAAGTCCACGGCATCGGGTGAGGATCGGGGAGGCGTTCGCGGTGGGGAAGTACGAGGTAACGGTGGCGGAGTATCGGGAATTTGTGGGTGAGGCGGGGCGCGACATGTCGGGAGGTTGCCGGTTTTATCACGAGGGAGAGGGGATGTGGAAGACTGACGCGGGGCGATCGTGGATGGCACCTGGGTTTGAGCAAGGGGATCGGGAACCCGTGGTGTGTGTCAGTTGGGAGGATGCGAGGATGTATGTGGAGTGGTTGTCGAGGAAGACAGGGGAGGAGTACCGTTTGTTGAGCGAGGCGGAGTGGGAGTACGTGGCGCGAGCGGGGACGACGGGGCCATTTCATTATGGGTGGACGATTGCGACGGAGCAGGCGAACTACGATGGGAACTACAGTTATGGAACGGGCACGAAGGGTGAGTACCGGAGGCGGACGGTACGGGTAGGGAGTTTTGGAGCGAACGGGTTTGGATTGCATGACGTGCATGGGAACGTGTGGGAGTGGGTAGAGGACTGTTGGCACGGCGACTATAGTGGGGCGCCGGATGACGGGAGTGCGTGGACGAGTGGAGGAGATTGCGGCAAGCGTGTTTTGCGCGGCGGCTCCTGGTACGACGCTCCGAGGGTCCTCCGGTCGGCGAATCGCGACAGGCTCTCCACCGGGAGCCGGTACTACATCATCGGATTCCGGATTGCCAGAACGCTCACCCCGTGAGTCCTTACCTCTTTACATCCTGTGTTGGGGGTCCAGGGGGCGGAGCCCCCTGGCGAATTTCCTGGCTTCCTGGCCCGGTGCGTGTCCATGCGTGGATGCTCCGCACGTCCTGACCTGGTCGCGACGCTCCGTGCGCTGAAGAGCATACCTTATGAGTTGAGGCCATGAGAACGACAACCCGGCACTATTGTCTGGCGCCGTTGGTCCTGGTTTGGGTCGTGATGCTGGCGGTCACGCCGCACGCCTTGTCTCCGGTCTGGGGCCAGGGCACGGGAACCGTGGACGTTTCGGCTCGGGCGAAGGTAGCGGCCGAGGATTGGGCGGGGAAGCTGCTCAGAACATTCCCCGAGTCCGTCAGGGGGGCTTCGGACGAGGACAAACGGATCACGTTCCAGCCACTGGACCCGCGCGATGTGACCCTCGGCAGTCGCCAGCGTCGGTTGGTCTACGGCTGGATGCTCGGCGCCCTACGGGAAGCGGGCGAGATCGGTTTGTTCACGGTCACCGACCCCAGGCAACACGCAGCCGTGGCGCGCGCTTTGGAGAACACGGGCGTCGAGAACTGGTCCGAGGCTTACATGGCCGCGTTCCGGGAACATCGGACGCGTATTCATCTATTGTGCAGCAGCACCCCGGATGCACGTGGGCTCAGGCTGGACTGCACGGCCAGAGACACGACGAACCCGACGACGACGCTGGGGAGTGCGTCGGTGCACTTTCGCGGAGAGTGGCTGGGCGCGCCGCTACGGTTGGACCAGGCACTGGAAGCCGTGGCCGGCGACCTCGCCAGAGACTTGCGGGGACGCCTGGGCGCCGTGTCCATCGTCGATCAGCGAGTGCGTCGGGAGCCCCGGCTCGCGAAATACGTGGCCGATGCCCTGAAGCACCGCGTGGTGGCGCAACGGGCGGCGCGCCCGGCTTGGTCTCCGGTGGGCGGCGACGACACTCGGGAGCCCGTGTACGAGCTCAAGGGCAAGCTGATCTTCCGGGGGGACAGGGTGGAGTTGCAGGTCATGGTCTATTCCAACGACCGGCCCGTCAATGCCGTCGTGGAATATGCCACGGCCGAGTCGGTGGCGAGGGTCGAGAAGGGGCTCGATCGGGGTGGCGGACTCGCTCCCCGCCAGGTGTTTCGGGATTGCGACGTGTGCCCGGAGATGGTCGTGATGCCGCCCGGCGAGTACATGATGGGGTCCCCGGCGGGAGAGAAGGGGCGCGGTAAGGAGAAGGGGCGCGGTAAGGACGAGGGGCCGCGCCGTCGGGTGCGGATCGGCGCCAAGCTCGCGGTGGGAAGATACGAGGTGACAAGGCGGGAGTACGCCGCTTTCGTGAAGGAGGCCGGGCGCGGGGCGCCCGGCAACTGCTGGGTGGCCGACGGCACCCTCGACAAGTGGCGACAGGACCCCGGGCGCTCATGGCGGAGCCCGGGATTTGTCCAGGGAGAGCGGCACCCGGTGGTGTGCGTCAGTTGGGAAGACGCTCGGGCGTACGCCCGGTGGCTTTCCACGAAGACGGGCAAGCGCTACCGGTTGTTGTCCGAGGCCGAGTGGGAGTACGCCGCCCGGGCCGGCACCGCCACCTCGCGGTACTGGGGGGACGGCGCGGCCGCGCAGTGCAGGCACGCCAACGGAGCGGATGCGGCGTTCGGCGAAAGGTACGGTGCCGGGGAGCCGCGCCGGTTGTCCTGCCGCGACCGCGCCGTGCACACGGCCGAGGTCGGAAGCCACGGCGCCAACGGGTTTCTCCTGTCGGACATGCTGGGGAACGCGTGGGAGTGGGTGGAGGATTGTCTCCACAAGGACTACGCGGGAGCGCCGGATGACGGCACGGCCTGGGTCCAGGGAGGTGACTGCGGGATGCGCATGCTGCGCGGCGGTTCCTGGTACACCCATTCCGGCCTGCTCCGGTCGGCCGCGCGCGGCCGCGATGCACCCGAAAACCGCAACTTCGACGCCGGCTTCCGGGTTGCCAGAGAGCTTGGCCCATAGTGGAAGCTTGTAAATCATGCATCGTAATGCATGATTTACAAGCATGAAATACCTGGACCGACGGTTGCGCTCGCCCATTGAGTGGACCTGCTGCTGCTCAGGCGGCTGGCTTCGTGGGCCGGCAATGTCGGCAAGCGGTGCTTTCCGCAGGCGAACGGCATTGAAACCATGCCCGTGAGCCGCCTCATGGACGAGTTGGCGGCCGAAGCGGAGTAACCGATTTCAACGGATGCAGGCCCCAAAACGGAAAAGGGGCGCCGGAAGCCCTACGCTCCCGGCGCCCCTTCCTTACTTCGAGGCGGGGCTACTTGAAGCGCACCCGCTCGTCGGTGGAGCGGGGCCGGTCGTCGGTGGGAACGATCTTTTCGAGGGTGATGTTGGCGCCGTTGATGGCGATCCGGACTTCCTTGTCGGGGTTGAAGTTCATGTCCCCGAGCAGGATGGTGAGCCATTCTTCCATCTTGTGAGGCTTGGCCGAGGTGATGTACGAGTACTTCCGGGTGGCCTGGTCGGCACTCAGCAGGGTGTGGGTGTTGTAGCCCGGGAACTCGTCGGCCATGACGCCGATGATGGTCAGGGCCTCGCGCCGATCGAAGTAGCGCAGCGTGACCGTGTAGGGGGTCTGAATGCTGTGACCGCCGCCCCGCCGCGTCCCACGGTCGCCGGTGACCGCCTGTTCCGAGCCGCTGCCCGATCCACCCGAGCCTCCGCGCGCCTGCCCGCCCACCGACACTTTCCGGAGGTGCTCCAGCTTCGTCGCCATCACGATGCCGAGGTCGGCGGCCAGTTCGCGCGCCCGTTCGCCCACCACCTCCGTGATGCACAGCCCGCGCTGTTCCGGCTTGAGGCAGTCCGCCGGCGCCGGGAACTGTCGTTGTGCGATCTCGAAATCGCCCACCTTGTTGTTGCCGACGACGTCGTACACCTCGCCGTTGATGCGCACGCGGACGCGGGAGCGGCTGCCGTCACCGCGCGGCTCGGCCACCGCGAAGACCCGGAAAAGGAACAGGGCGCGCACCTGGTGGGACGCCTTGCCGCTCTTGTTCATGTCCTTGGCGATCTCGAGAAGCTCCATCTTGGGACGGCGATCGGTGACCCTCCAGCCCAGGTCCACCGCCACCGACTCCTCGTCCACCACGCGGAAACCGGTCCGGTACATGCCTTCCTGGAGCGCGCCGATGACCCGCCTGAAGATCTCGCTGCTGCGCTTGACCGAGTTCTTGTTCTCGTCCTCGGCGGCTACCAGCACGGGAACGTCGCTGTACTGGGTCTGCGCAACGGCCGGGCCGCAGGCCGAGACCAACAGGATGAGGGCCGGCACGATGGCGGCCAGCGCGTTGCCGGTCTTTCTGAGATAATTCGACATGTCTGCCTCCTTCTGCTGTCTTGAATTCGGTCATGGTCCATCGACTCATGCCACCGTGGCCATGGAAGGGCCAGACCGAAATTTTCGCGAGGCGGTTTCGTGGCCGGCGCGGTAAACGCGTTCCGTTCACGTTTGCGCGAGATTGAAATTCGCCTATCCATAGCTCATCTGGTCCCTCGTCGCCAGCAAAAAACGACGGTGCGCCCGTACCGTCCGCCCCGTCACGAGGCGGCAAAACGCTTCCCATCCCTTCCATTGCGCAGTCGAGGGCAGGAAAAACGAACGGCGTCCCGGGCCTTCACGGTCTTGAAGGTCGCGGGGTTACGGTGATAGGAGGGGAGTCTCATTTACTGGGTAGCCGAACATGACGGGTCGGATTCTACACGGCGCGGACGAGGTGCTCCAGGGGGCGCTCTGGGACCTGGGCCAGATCGGAGACGAGAACGGACCCAAGTATCCCGACGCGGTCCTGCGGCGGCTGGCGGCGAAGGTCCTGGAGGGGCGCGCGCACGAGCCGCTGGTGTTCCGGCTGTGCCATCTGGCGCGGGCGGCGGCATTCGCCGCGGAAGAAGGCAGCATGGGCTGGCTCGAGTTCTTTTGCGATCCCGGGGCGGGTCGCGCGGGCTGGGCGGCGGGATGGTTCCATGCACGTCTGCCCGCGGAAGGAGGCGGGTCGTCCGAGGGTCCGCCCGTCACCCGGGGCGCCGCCGAGGTAGTCCTGCGATACTCGTCCCGTGCCGAGCCCGTGACCGTTTCCTTCGGCGCGATGCCGCTGCTCGCCGCCTTCATGGAGTTCCTGTTGAACACGCTTCCCTTTGACTCCCTGGGCGGCGCCGCGTCCTCGCTGTCGCGTCCGGACCTCGGCTGGCGGGAGCTTCAGGACACCGCCAACGCCCTGTCGCGTTCCGTCTACGCGTGGCTCCGGGAGCACACCCGGCCGGTCCAGGACAGCCGGCAATTCGACGTGATGGCGCGGTTTCTCGCCGAACGCGGCGAAGGGGACGACTTCGCCATCGAGGATATCGACGACGCCGCGGTGCTGGCGTTCTGGCGCGGGGCGTCGCTGGAGCCGGAAACGGAGTTTCGCACCTTCCGCAAGACCTTCCGGACGTTCCTGCGCCTGGCCGAGGCGTTGCGCGAGGACGCGTGGCGCGAAGGGATCGACGGCCCCGAAGTTCTGGGCGGAGCCATGGAACGGGCCGGGCGGGAACCCGCCGACCCGTCTTCCCCCGGCCTGGACCGGATGCGCGCACCGTGGTCCGTCGGGGATCCCTGGGAGGGTGTGGCGGAGGGAGAGGATGCGCCGTCGCCCTTGGAGGTCCTGGCGGGCTCGGAGATCAAGTTCCTGCTCGCGAGCGAGGTGAAACGGTTGACGCTCGTGGACGCGCACGGCCCCTTCCTGCCGCCGCTGGTGCGCTCGCTCTTGCGTGACACCTGCTTCGGACAGGCCCAGGGGCGCATCTCGCAGGGGTTGCGCGCCAACCCGGCGGCCGTGGCCGCGCTGACGGGCGCGCCGCCGGCCACGGGTTACGATGAGGAGGCCGAGTCGCTGGGAGCGCTCATGGTCCACCTCGACGATCTCATGCTGGCCACGGTCGCGGCCCTGGCGGCGGCGGAGGACGGCGGCGAGACGGTGCGGCGGCTCGACTTCGAAACCCTGGGCCGCGGCCGGAGGTTGCTCAAGGGGCTCCGGCGCCGGGGCTTCGACCGGGTGCGGGCCGGGGAGCCCGAGGCGCTGGACGACCTGCGCCGGACCATTCCGGCCATGGTGGCGTTGCGGCAGCGGCTGGCGCCCGTGTGCGCGCGGCTGCGGGAGGGCGCACCTTGGGACATGCTTCAACGGGAGGACGAAGACGTGTTCGCCGAGCAGTTCGCGCGCATCTACGGCACCACTGATGCGCGGGAAGGAGGAGCAGCTTCATGAGCCCGAGTTGGGGCACCCTGTCGGAGCCGGAGCGGGCGCGCCGGCGCCGCCGTTTCGCGCTGGACGTTGCCGCGGATGCGTTGGTGGCCCGGGAAGCACCGCCGGAAGGCGTCCGGCCGCCCCGTTTCGACCAGATCTACGAGGCGGCCCGGGACCCCAGGGCGGCGCTCACCGAGCCCCTGGCCGCGGCCCTGGCCGCCGACGATCGCGCGCGGACGGCCTTCGAGGCGCTGCTGCGGGACGGCGCGGTGTGCTGGTTCCCGGTGGCCGCCGCTGCCGCGAGTCCCACGGGTCTCGACGCCCGCGAGGAGTCGGGCTTCCGCATCTGGCTCCGTCCCTCCAGCGCCGGCGCGGATCAGGTGTACGTGCTCATCCGCGACCGGGAGGAGCGCGACGTGAGGCCCATGGCCATCATCGCCCTGCCGCCCGCCGGGCCGCCGGTGTGCGCTCCCCTGCCGGAAGACATCGACGGCGTCTATCAACTCATCGAGCGCGAGGATTCCCCGCTGGTGCGCGCCATCCGCGATCCCGCCTCGAAGGTGGCGCTTCGCTGAAGGGGCCGGCCGGTGCGCGCCCGAGTCTACATCGCGACAACCGAAGGGCCGGTGCTGGTGCAGCGGCTGGCCCCGGAGGCAGGGTTGGCCGAGGCCGAGCTTTCCGCCGTGTGCCTGGACGGCACCCCCACCCGTTTGCCCATCACCGGTGCGTACACCTACTTCGTGCGCGACCACGTGCGCGCCCTCTCCGGCGGCGCCGCCTACCGCATGGACCTCGACCGCCGCATCGACGGCGGCAGCAGTTGGATGCTGGGTGCCTGGACCGCGCACCTGCTGTTGTCGGAGGGACGGCTGGCGGTGGGGGACGAGACCGCGGACACGGCCGTGTACGCCACCGGCGAGGTGGCGGTGGCCGCCGACGCCGAGCGCCGCGACGAGATCCGGCCGGTGGACTACGTCGCGGACAAGATCGCCCGTCTGGCGGAGAGCGCCGCGGAAGAGGCGGCCGGGGGCCGGCGGGTCCTGCTGCTGGTGCCTCAAGAGAACGCGGCCGAGGCGGAGACCGCTTTGCGGGACCTGCCGGTGCCCGAACGCCCGACCCTGCGGTTGGCGGCGGACACCGACGACGTGCGCCGCGCCTTGTGGCAACCCGGTGATGCGGAGTCGACCCAACCTCGTGATGCGGAGTCGACGCAACCCGGTGATGCCGCGTTGGCTTCGCCCGCCGACGCTGCCGCAACCCCGTCCCGTCCGGGTCGGGGGAAGCGGCGCCGTGGCGGCCGGGTTGCCGCGCTGCTGGCGCTGGGTGTGCTCCTGGGAGCGGGAGCCGCCGGGTACGCCGTCTGGCACAACGCGGAGGGTGAGTGGGAGCGCCTGCGGCGCGAAGGCCGGTACCTCGAGCTGGCACGCTCCCTGGACGGCTTCTTTGTACCCATGGCGGCACAGCGCTTCCGCGACCGTTGGCGCGGTCAGGGGGACGCCGCCGGCTTTGCCGTGACCGTAGCGGCGCGCCGGCCCGCGGACGGCGGCTCCTGCTCCGGCATGCGCTTTCGGCGGGTCTCCCTGGTCGCGTCGCCGGTGACGCCTTCCGGGCCGGTCTTCCGCCTGGATCGGCCGCGTTCCCTGTGCGGCTTCGCGGTAGGCGCCGCATCGCACGAGGCCGCGGGCGGCCACGCCTGGGTGTCCCTGAACCTGGTCCCGGCGCACGGCGCGCCGGCGGTGTTGGTGCCCGCCCGGAAAGTGCTTTCCGGCGTCCCGGCCGAGTCCCCGGTGGAGTTGTCGCAGGACCTGCCGCTGTATCTCCAGGACCACTGGGCCTGGACCGTGACGGGCGTATGGGCGCCGCGGCCCTCGCAAGACGTGGCGGATCTGCTGGAAGCCGGCGACGCCGAGGCTCTCGCCGCGCTGAAGGATCTGGGCCTGACCGTCGTCCGCGCCCGCATCGAGCTGGCGCGGTGAGCCTGCAGGGCGGAGAGTCGGGAGAATGCGGTCCCCAAGATCTTTTCGGAGGCAAATCATGTTGGCTGTAAGGATGGGTTCAGAATCGGCTCGGCTGGTGCTGGCGGCGATGGTCCTTGCGTGTGCCGCGGTCTGGGGGGCGGAGGCCCGGGCGGAACGGCGCGGGATCGCCGTGATCATCGGCAACAGCGAGTATGAGCACCGGGACATCCCGCCGGTGGACTTCGCGCATCGGGACGCCGAGGCGTTCAAACGCTACGTCACCGGCATGCTGGGCTTCCCCGAAGCCAACGTGATCCACCTGAAGGACGCCACCAAGCGGCAGATGGAGGATGTGTTGGGGGAGCCGGGCGCCGTGATGAACGATTTGCAGGCGCGCCTGAACCTGCTCGGAGGGCGGGACCTGGAGGTGGTGGTGTATTACTCCGGTCACGGCGTGCCCGGGAAGAAGGGCCAGGCCTATTTGCTGCCTGTCGATGTCCCGCCCCACGCCGCGCGGCGCGAGGGCTACGGCGTGGATGCGCTTTACCAGACGCTCGGCAAGCTGCATGGGGTGAATTCGGTGCGAGTGTTCCTGGACACCTGTTTCTCGGGCAGCAGTCACGCCGGCCGCCTGGTGGAGGGCTCGCCGGTCTACGTGGAACCCAAGTTGCCGGAGGGTGTCAGCGAAGGGATGATGGTGCTGACGGCGGTGACGAAAACGCAGATCGCCACGTGGGACAAGGAGGCGCGGCACGGGTTGTTCACCCACCACTTGCTGGATGCGCTCTACGGCAAGGGCGACCAGGATCGCGACGGCAAAGTGACCGCGTTGGAAGCGAAGGCGTACCTTGACCGGGTCATGACCGCGTCGGCATGGCTCATGGGAAAACGAGAGCAGCAGGCGACGCTGCGCGGTACGGGCAACGAAGTGCTGGCGTTGGCCGGTCCACGGGGCGCATTCCCGGAACGCCCCGGCTTGGAGGAGGGCGAAGCCCCGAGCACGGACTTGGGGCGGCCACCGGAACCCGAGGTCCCGCCAGTCCCGGAGGTTGTGGTAGAGCCCGCCTGGGACCACGAGACCAGGCGGCTGATCCAGACGGGGTTGAACGAACTGGGGTTCGAGACGGGCTCTCCGGACGGCATCTTCGGTCCGAGGACGCGGGAGGCGATCCGAAAGTGGCGCCTGTCGAAGGGCTTCGAGGCAACCGGGCAACTGGACCGGGACCAGGGCGACGCGTTGAAGGCCGTGGGGCAAGCGGCAGCGGGGCGGAGACAGACGCGCGAAGCCGAGCGACGGGCGAAATTGGAGCGGGAGCGGCAAGAACGCGAGGCTGTGGAACACGAACGTCAGCGAGCGGAGAAGGAGAGGTTGGCGCGAGAGGTGGATTCGCGGCGGCAGGCGGAACTGGAGCGGGAGCGATCGGCTCGTGAGGCGCGGGAGCGGACAAGGAGGAAAAGGGAAACGAGGGATGAGGCTGAGAGACGGGCACGTGAAGAGTGGCAGCAGCATGGGCGGGAGTTTCGGGACTGTGAGGGGTGTCCCGAGATGGTGGTGGTGCCCGTTGGGGAGTTTATGATGGGATCGTCGGCGTCGGAAGAAGGTCGGGACAGCGACGAGGGTCCGCGGCATCCCGTGACTATTTTGCGTCCATTTGCAGTGGGGAAATATGGGGTGACGCGGACGGAATTTGCACGTTTCGTTGAGGCGACTGGGCACGATACAGGGACCTCGTGCCATGGGTTCGAGAATGGATGGAGGAATCGTCCTGGCAGAGACTGGCGAAATCCAGGTTTTGCTCAGACCGAGCGCGATCCGGTCGTGTGTGTGAATTGGGAAGATGCAAAGGCTTATGTTCGCTGGTTGTCGCATGAGACTGGGCATCGTTATCGTCTACTGACCGAGTCGGAGTGGGAGTATGCGGCGCGAGCAGGAACGCGAACATCGCGCTACTGGGGCGACGATGTGTCCGGTCAATGTCAGTATGCGAACGGATCCGATGTTTCGATGGCACGCGAATACGGAGTGAAGAGTTCCTTGTCATGCGATGACGGGTATCCCTTTACGTCGCCATCGGACCATTTCCCGCCGAATACTTTCGGTTTGCACGACATGGCAGGTAATGTGTGGGAATGGGTAGAAGATTGCTGGAACGATAGCTATTCAGGAGCGCCGTCTGACGGCAGCTCTTGGACGGTCGGCAGTGATTGTAAGAGGCGTGTTGTCCGTGGGGGCTCGTGGCATGTCAAGCCCAAGTACCTTCGTTCGGCGTCACGTGGCAAATTATCCAACAGAAGCCGCAGCTACCACTTTGGGTTCCGTGTGGCCAGAATGCTTAACCCATGAATCATTATCTCTTTACCTATGCGGGGCTCCAGGGGACGGGACGCCCCAGCCGTATATCCTTGGCTTTGCGTCGTGGGGGGTTGACGAGCAGTATTTCACCACCTTCACGAAACCACTCCAAGGCCTTCCATCTTGGCAGTGAAGCGTTGTTCGGGACGCCAACTGACGAGAAAGGAAGCAGGTCATGGTGAAGGAAAGAACTGACAAGATGCGTTACGGAAGGTGTGCCGTGAATTCGGGGCGTCTGATGCGTGGAGCCGAGCGTTCGCGCGGGCGTCTGCGCTACTCCGGCTTGGCAGCGGCCTTCCTGGCCCTGGCCGCGATGCTGGGCGACAGCCAGGCCTGGGGTGCGGCGCGCTGGACGGTGGGGCAGCGGGCGGTGGCGGCGGCGGCGCTCAAGAGCACGGTGCCCGCGGAGCTGGCGCTGGCGGTGGCGCACGTGGGGCGGGAGGAGCGGCTGCGCGGGGAAGGGGCGCCGGGGGCCGTGGGCGTGATGCAGGTGCGGCCTTCACTGGCGCGCCAGGAACTGGGTGTCCGGGCCTATGGGCTCGAGGACGTGCGCGCCAACGCGGGCGTGGGGGTGACCCTGCTGGAGCGCCTGAACCGGCAATACGACGGGCGCTGGGACCTGACCTTGTCGCATTACCGGCGGGGGCCTCTGCTGAAGTGCAAGGAGGGGCCGGTGATGCACGACGATACGCTGAAGTACGTGGCCGCCGTGATGGACTGGTGGGTGCGGTATCAGAAGGACGCGTCCGTGCCGGCGCTGTTGGAGGAGACGCGCAGGGTCGGCGTTTACGTGAACGGCGCCGTGTCGCGGGCGGATGGCGACGGACGGACGCGGGAGCGTGATGCCCGGGCCCCGCGCTGGCGTCCCTTCGCCGAGCGCCGGCACGCACCCGCGGACGGCGGCTGTGACGATGCCGTGCGCGGGCGGAGCCAGTTCCGCTCGGATGACCGGCCTGCCTGCGGCGGCGTCCGCTCCCGGCGCTTCTTCTGAGCCGCACCGCGCGGTGAAATGACCCGGCCTGGGGCCGCTTTGGAGGTTACCGGTAGGGCAGGCTTCACCGGAAAGGGAGTCAGGGATGAAGACGTTCTTGCGTATGCCAAATTCTATGGGCCAGGCGCTCAGGCTGGCGGGATTGGCTCTGACGGTGTTCCTCACGGCGGCCCCCGTGGCGTTCCCACGGGAGGGTCGCCCCGTCGATCGGGAGGAGCTGACGGGCCGGTTGATCCCGGTGACGGGCGAATCCCAGCGTTCCGTGGACCTGTCGGTGCCCTTCGCGCGCAACTCGACGGAGCTGACCGCGACGGCACGGGAGCAACTGGACGAGTTGGGCGCCGCCCTGGCGGGGGCCGAGCTCCAACGCTTCTACGTAGGGGTCTTCGGCCACACCGACGCCTCCGGAACGGCCGCGTACAACAAGAAGCTGTCCGTAGGGCGCGCGGCCGCGGTGGTGAAGTACCTGGTCCAGCATTTTTCCCTCGACCCCCAACGGTTGCGCCACGCGGGCTACGGCGAGGAGCGGCTGCTGGAAGGCATCGACCCCAACTCGCCGCGCCATCGCCGCGTCGAGATCGTGGTCTTCGCCGCCGCGCCACCCATAGTGCGGGACCCTCGCCCTGATCCGGCAACCGCGGACACGGCGCAGTCCCAGCCCGCTTCGCCGGTCGGCAGCGCCGCCGCGGCCCCGGCCGATCCGGCAACGGCGGCCCCTCCGGCAGCGCGGGCCGCTCCCGCAACGCAGGCCGATCCGGCGTCGCCCGGAGCCCCGACCACGATCGACGACTACCGGACGCTCTCGACGCAGGTAGGCACGGAACGGACCGTGCCGGTGCTGGTGACCGGCTGGCATCCGGTGACCGGAGAGGAGGCGGAGTTGCCGGTCGGGCCGGTGGCCGGCGGACCGGTGGCGGTGACCGGCGACGAGTTCGTGAAGGCCCTGGAGGGCCGCGGCGCGGTGACCGGCGTACGCCGCTACGAGAACCTGCCGGTCATTGCCATGAAGGTGGACGCCGCCGCGTTGGCCGCGGCCAAGGGCTACGACGCCGGGGTGCGGATCTGGCGCGACCTGCCCGTGGTGACCTACCTCGATGATAGCGGTCCCATGGTGGGTGCGCGCCATGCGCACCAAGGCGGCTATACCGGCAAGGGCAGCTTCGTGGCCGTGGTCGACACCGGCACGGACGTGGAGCATCCGTTCATCAAGGGGCGGCCGATCATCGAGGCTTGTTTCTCCGATCGCTGCCCCAACGGCCGGCGCGGCATGGTCGGCTCCGGTGCGGCGCGTCCGGTGGATCCCCACGGCACCCACGTGGCCGGAATCGCACTCGGCCGGGGCGCGGAGTTGTCGGGAATGGCCCCGGAGGCCGGCTTGATCGCCGTCAACGTCTTCCACCGCGACGGCGGCGGTATCGGGGCGAGCCGATCCACGGTGCTGGCGGCACTGGACTGGCTCATCGGCGTGGCCAGAAGCGGCCAGACCCGTATCGCCGCCATCAACATGAGCCTGGGCGGGTCGGTCCACCGCGGGGACGCATGTCCGGACCGCATCTTTGATCTGGCGGTGCGCCTCCTGGCCCGCGAAAACGTGGCAATCGTGGCGGCCGCGGGCAACGAAGGAGTTTCCGGAGGTATATCGCACCCGGCCTGCGTCAACGGCATTGTCAGTGTCGGCGCCATCGACAAGGACGCACGGGTCGCGGACTTCTCCAACAGCGCGCCGATCCTGGACATGCTCGCACCGGGGGTGGACATCCTCTCGGCGGTGCCCCGCTCGCTCCACGAGGGGGCGCCGTTCAGGGAGTATCCGGGAACGTCCATGGCCGCGCCGCACGTGGCGGGGGCATTCGCCGTGTTGCGCCAAGCCGTGCCCCAAGGACCATGGCCGGACCTCTATTGGGCGCTCGTACGCAGCGGCCGGGTGGTCGTGGACCCCCGCAACGGGGTGCGGAAACCGGTGCTGAACGTAGCTGGAGCGCTGCAGGCGTTGGGCGCCCGGACCGCGGGGGGCGACGCCGGGAGCGACGCGGGGAGCGCCGCCGGCGGGACCAGCGCGGGCGGGACCACGGACAAGACGCCGGAGAGCCAGCAAGGCGTCTGGCAAGTCATCGGAGAATGAGATGTTCACCGTAATCGGGAAAGCGGGCAGGGTGGCCGCCGCATGGCTGGTCCTGGCAACGGCGGCGGCGTGCGTGCCCGTGGGCGACGAACCGCTGGGTGCGGCCGCGGCGCGTCAGAAGGTCATCGTCGAATTCGCCTTGCCGGACGCGGTCGCGGGGACGCCCGATGCCCCCGCCGACGCGGCCGGCGTCATGCGGAAGGTGGCGGACGCCATCCTCGCGCGCCTCGACGCTCCGGCGCGGGAGTCGGCCCAGCTCTACGAGAACCTGCCGCTGATCGCTGTGGAAGCGGACGGCGCGACCCTGATGCAGCTCTTGCGCATGCCCGAGGTCGTATCGGTCGTACCCGACCGCCCGGTGAGCCCCATAGCAAAACCGCCCGGGCTCGGGACGATGCTGGCGCCGCAAGGGGGTCCGGCCAAGTAAGCCGGGGCCGGTCGGCGCTGTCCCGTGGGAGGCTGGGACGCGGGCAGTCTTCGTGCCGGCAACTTGGCGATCATGGCCGCCGTGTTCAAACGGAGACGAAAGATGCACGACTTTCTTGCAGGTTGGCGTTTCATTGCCGCGGCCGTGTTGGCGGCGCTGACGTGGCTGCCCTCCACCACCGCAGCGGCGGCCGAGCAGCAGTACAGTGACGTGCCCGTACTGGTGGTGGCGGAGGACGAGGACCCTCGGACGGTGAGGCGCAGCCACGAGATTTTTCGCGGCGTCATGGCCGAGTTCAAGGGTGTCATGAGCCGCCGGGGCTTCGGCGTCGTCGAAGAGGAAGCGGTGTCCGTGGACCTGGGTTGGGAGGTGCGCGACCGCCGTCCCAAGGCCGATCTCATCGACCTCGCCAAGCTCATGAACCGGAGCGGTGACGCCACGCACGGGGTCCGCTCCCTGGTGGCCGTCCGCATCGATGTGCAGGCGAGGGCGTTGGCCGCGCTCACCCGGCTACGGGTGCGCATGAGCGGCGATATCTACGACGTCGATACCAATCGGTTCATAGACACGTTCGAGACGGTCGAATCCTTCGTGGCCCCGCCGAACTGCGCCCGGGACGTCGATTGTATTTCCCGAGTCGCGGCCCGGCGAGCCCGGGAAGTGGCGGCCCGCGTCGGCGAAACCCTGAGCGGCAAACTGGCCCGCTACCGTGGCCCGTCCCCGGACCACGCGCAGGCTCCCCTTGACGTGGCTACGGCCTCGATACCCAGGAACCCCTGCCAAGGGATCGAGACCCCTTACACCGTGACCTTTCTCTATTTCGGCCGGCGCGAGGCCTTGGCCATCATCGGGGTCATGGCGGACGAGTTCCCGTGCTACAAGAGCCATCGACTGATGAGCGCGGACCAGGGTGTCCGCAAGTACGCCTATGTCACCGCCGCCGATGCCGGGAAGATCGATGAGTGGCTGACGATCCTGCTGGATGACATGAACTTCGATCCGGACAAGGATGTTCGCATCGCCATCGAGGGCACCGGGATCAACGTGACGAAGATCGTGGCCACCGACGACCGGCCACGTTCCGCCGAGGAGAAGGCGCTTTTCAAGTAAGGGCCCGTGCGCCGGGCTCGCGCGGCTCCGCCAGGCCCGTCGCCGGCGCGCGTCGGTCGGAGCCGCCGAAGAAGGGAGGCAGGACATGCTGGAACTCTTGAAGAACTCTCCCAGGGCCGTTTCGGCCGTGCTCCTGGCGCTGGCGCTGTCGGGTTGCGCGGCGCAACAGGGAGGCGGCACCTTCCCGGACGGCGGCCACGGGCTGGTCACGCCCTACACGATCACGCTGCGGTACTTCACCACGGGCGAGGCGAGGACCATCATCGACGTGATGGCGCACGAGTTCCCGGGTTATCGGAGCCACACCCTGATGAGCAGCGACTCGGCGACGCGGCGGTATTCGTACGTCACCTCGGCCGGGGCTCACAAGCTGGAGGAGTGGCTCACCATTCTCCTGGGCGACATGAACTTCAATCCGGATACGGACGTGCACATCAACATCCAGGGCGCCGAGATCACCCTGGAGAGGCTCCATCCCACCTCGGGATGGGTCCCGGTTACCATCCACGGGATGCCCGTTCGCGGCCCTATCTTGAGTTTCCGACCGGCCGTTTGAGCGCGGTTGAAGCCGTTTCGCGGGTGGTGGTAGAAGACCTGCGAGACCGGATCGGCACGAGCGTTTCCGCGCGAAAGCCGTTCCGGCCCTTCCATTCCACACGTTGAACGGTGCGGCGCGCGGTATCGCCCATTGGTCAAGGAGGAACGGACATGCAGGGCAGGCTCATTTTTTCAATCTTGTCTTTTTTCCTGGCGGTTTTTCTTTCCGGGACAGCCTGGGCGCAGACCCATGGCAGCGGGTGCGATGTCAAGTGTCTGGCGGGCTCGATCATGGGAAACATACCCGACGGCGAGCGTATCGCATTGATTCCTTTCGGCCCGCCGGCGACCGACATTCCGCGCGAGGACTCCGAGTTTCTGTACAAGCAGATCGTGAGCGCCATGCATGAGGCAAGGCGTCACCGCCGGCACGAGGTGGTGAGCAAGGACCTCGACCGTGCGGCATGGTCGGTGTGGCAGGCGGAGCGGGAAAACCCCGACTACGGGGAGTTGTGGAACCGACGACGTGTCGGGGTCACCGTCCATTGCAACGTGATGGGTGTCGAAGAGCAGGGCGTCTCCCTTCTTTGCCGCGCCATCCCCGTGGGCAAGGGCAGCAAGCTGAAGGGGGAAGTGGCGGGCAAGACGGCACTCCTGACGGGCAAGGAGCCGCTTCTTCCGTACCGGTATCGCCTGACGAAGGTGGCGCGGAGTCTCGCCGATGGCGCGGAGCCGGGAGAGATCACCAAGGTTTTCCTGGTGGACAACAGCGCCGGCCATCAGACCAGGCTGACGGCCCACATGGGAACGGTGATTCGCCCGGTGGTGGAGGAGAGGTTCCAGGAACTGGTCCGGCAGCGTCAGACCGAGGAAGGTCTGCAAGTGGCCATCGGAGGTGACGGCCCGGCCACGACTTCCACCGTCCGCCACTATGAGCTTCGCGGCAGCCTGGAATGGCTCAAGCAAGACTTGCCCGAGTTGAGCGTGCAGCTTCTGGATGACGGTGAGGAGGTCGAGACCGCGAGGATCACGCTGCGACGGAAGTGGCTGCCGGGCAATATGATAGAGGAGGGCACCGGCCGCCGGCGTTACAGCGCGACGGGTCAGGCTTTCCGCTCCGACCGGTTGAGCAAGGCCGATGCCGAGTGGGCGGCGCGGAACGCGGCGCGGGCGCGCATCGTCGCCGAGGCGACGGGCCGGACGGCGTCCGATCTTCCCGAGATGCGGACGGCGAAGCACGGCATCGAGGCGTTGCGCGGTGCGCTCAGGTTCGGAGTGACCACGGAGGAGCGGCTTCAAGGTATCTGGCAACCCTCTCCGGGCGCCGTGGCGGTGCGCCTCGACGCGCGCGTGGTGAAGGTCGGCGCCACGTTGAAGCCGGATTTCGAGGCGCGACTCACAAGGGATCGGGTGCGCGCGCGCGAGGCCATGCACATCCATCTGTCCGCGGAGGAGACGCTGCACGTGGGCGTGTTCGCCTGGGGCGCGGACCACAAAGTGTTCCTGGTGTTCCCGCGGGGGAACACGGAACTCGTGGTGCCGAAACACGGGAAAGTGGTCCTGCCTCGCCGAGAAGACAATGTCGTCATTGCTTCCCAGCCGATGCGCGGCCGCGCCTCGGACGATGAGGCGATCATCGTCATCGCGGCAGCGGAGAAGCTGCCATTGAGGGAACTGGCGCCCTTGCTGGGTGGGGCGACGGGCGGGGGTACGCCGGAATTGGTGAGTGGCGCGGAGTTTCTCAGGAGGCTGGGACAGGTCGACCTGAGTCGCGCGGGGATTTCCGTTCTCCCCTACACCGTGACCCGCTGAGGGAGTAACCGAGGGAGCAGGAAGATGCGAGCGATAGTTGATACGGCACGACGTGCGAGGACGACGGCAACATGGCTTGCGGGGGTTCCCGCGGTCACACGCGGCCGGAGTTGCCTCAGTCTCGTCTTCGTGGGAGCGGCGTTGCTGCTGTTGGTGGCGTCACCGGGGAGTCGGGACATCGCATGGGCCGAGATTCGGGATCCCCGTGGAGTTGCGGTGATCGTCAGCAACTCCAAGTACCATGAGGCGTCGGAGGTCAAGTACGCGCATCGTGACGCCGACGCGTTTCGCCACTACGTCGTCGAGGTGCTTGGCTACGACCCCGAGAACATCATCCAGGTCAAGGACGCCACGCACAACGACATGGTGAAGATCTTCGGCAATGATCAGACATACAAGAGCAGCAAACTGTGGCGCTTTCTCCATCAGCTCGGATCGGACGTGGTGGTATTCTACTCGGGCCACGGCGTGCCGAGCTTGCCGGACATGCGGCGTCACCTGCTTCCCGTGGACGCGCACCCGGACGCGGTGAACCTCACGGGCTATCCCATGGCCCGCCTTTACAAGAATCTCCTGGGTCTCGAGAAGATCGGATTGGCACGTTCCATCCGCGTTTTCGTGGATGCCTGTTTTTCTGGAAGCGATGGCGACAGGGACATGCTGATACGGTCGGCATCGCCGCTCAATGTCGCGCCCAGGGAAGAGTTGCCGGAGGAGATGGGAAAGCTCACGGTATTCACCGCGGCGTCGAAGGCGCAGGTGGCGTCCTGGGACCACAAGACGAAACACGGACTCTTCACCCATCACCTGCTGGATGCGCTTCACGGCAAGGGAGACGAGGACGGAAACGGCGAAGTGACCGCACAGGAGGTCAAGAAGTATCTCGACGTGCACATGACCCAAGCGGCGCGCAGGCGTTACGGGCGGGATCAGTACGCGACCCTGGCCGGGGACGACGGCGTCGTGCTCGCAGCCTCCGTGACGGGCGGCACCATCCCGGCTCGCCCCGCACTCGATGTCACGGGAATCGTCCCGCGCGGCCCGAGGGAAACGCGGGGGGCACGTCCGCGGAATCGAGCGGTGTCCGCCAAGGACGCCGCCGCCCGCAGGCTGGAGGTGGACATCCTCGTGACGGGAGCGGTGAAGGCGCATGCCGAGAAGGACTATTCGGCGGTGCTGAGCTTCGTGGCGCAGCTCGACAAGCTGGGCGTCAGCGTCCCGGCACAAATGGAACACTATCGTGGCGTGGCGCTGTACCACACGGGACGCGTGGGCGAAGCCGGCGCGACTCTCAGCCGTTACGCGGCCGCCGTCGGCGCCGAGGGCTTGTACTACCAGGATAGCGTGGAGTGGCTGCTGAAGGTGAAACAGAAGGACGACGCGGCGTTTGCGAAGGTGCGCAAGGCGAATACGCTCGAAGCCTACCGGCAGTACCTGTCGTCCTTCCCCGAGGGCGGGCATCGGGCCGAGGCACGGGGTCGTATGGGAGAGCTGGACAACGAGGCATTTGCCCGCGCCCGGGCGCGGGACACGTTGGCGTCGTACCAGGAGTATCTGACCGCGTTCCCGGAAGGGGTCTCCGTGTCCGAAGCGCGGATACGCACGCTCGAGTTGGAGGTGGACAACAAGGCGTTCGCGCGGGCGGAATCGGAAGGTACGGTGGCGGCGTTCCAGGCCTACATCGAAGCACACCCCGAAGGAAGGCACCTCAAGGCCGCGGAGCGCCGCAAGGGCGAGCTTGTGGCGGAGGCGGTGGACCGGACAGCGTTCCAGGAGGCCAGGAGGCTCGATACGGTGGTGGCGTACGCAAAGTACCTGTCCTCTCAACGGAACGGCAAGTACCGTACCCAGGCGCAGCAGCGCATCGCCGTCCTGCAGGACGACGCGGCGTTTGCGCGGGCTGAATCAGACGGCACCGCGGCGGGGTACCGGGCGTATCTGGAGGCCAACCCGCAAGGGCGCCACGCCGGCAAGGCGAAACGCCGGAGGGACAGGCTGCTGGCGGTGGCCTCGGACAACGCGGCGTTCGCACACGCAAGCTCGCGGGACACGGCGGCGGCCTACCACGAGTACCTCGTCCGACGGCCCAACGGGGCGCACGTTCGAAAGGCAAGAGGGCGCAAGAGGGAGCTCGAGTTGGACGACGCGGCGTTCGCGCGGGCGGAGGCGACGAACACCGCCCAGGGATACCTGGAGTATGCGAAGGCGCAGCCGCGCGGGAAGTACGTGGAGGAGGCCCGGCGCCGGAGCCAGCGGTTGCGGCAGGAGGCGGCGGACCATGCAGAGTTCGCGCGCACGGAGGACACGGTGGAGGCCTACGAGGTGTACCTACTCAAATTCCCGGACGGGCTCCACTCCGCCGAAGTGCGGCGGCGCAAGGAAAACCTGATGGCGGACCACCGGGCGTTCGACTCGGCGCGGGCCGCGGACACGCCGGCTTCGTACGACGCGTACCTCGGGTCCCATCCCAACGGCCGTCACGTCAACGAGGTCCGGCGTCTGCGCACGGCGGCCGTGGAACGGCAGGCGATAGCGGTCGAGCAGCGGGTGTCCATGAGGCCCCTGGAGAGGGTGCAGATCGAGCAGAGCCTGGCGTCGTCGGGGATGGACGTGGGCACGGTGGACGGGCGGTTCACGGAACGGACCCGGTCGGCGCTGCGCTCGTGGCAGGAGGCGCGAGGCGTGGAGCAGACCGGATACCTCACGCAAGACCAGGCCGACACGCTGATGCGGGACGGGAAGGAGTTCAAGGATTGCCGGTTGTGTCCCGAGATGGTGTTCGTGCCCTCGGGTTCGTTCACCATGGGCTCGGAGGATGCCGGCGAGACGGAGCGGCCGGAACACCGCGTGACCATCCCCTCACCGCTCGCGGTGGGCAAGTACGAGGTGACGTTTGCCGAATGGGACGCCTGTGTACGGGATGGAGGGTGCGAGGGTCATCGTCCGTCGGACTACGACTGGGGCCGGGGCCGGCGTCCGGTGGTCGAAGTAACCTGGGGACAGGCAAGGGCGTACACGGAATGGCTCTCGCGCAAGACGGGCAGAGCGTACCGGTTGCTGAGCGAGGCGGAGTGGGAGTACGTGGCGCGGGCGGGCGCCACCACGGAGTACTGGTGGGGAGAGCAGATCGGAAAGGGCAGGGCCAACTGCGACGGCTGCGGAAGCCGCTGGGACGACGAAAAGACCGCGCCGGTGGGGTCCTTCGAGGCCAATGCATTCGGCTTGTACGACGTGCACGGCAACGTGTGGGAGTGGGTGGAAGATTGCTGGAAGGACAACTACGACGGCGTGCCGTCCGACGGGAGCGCTTGGCAGTCTCCCTCCTCTCAGATCTGTTCCGCCCACGTGATCCGCGGCGGCTCCTGGAACGAGTGGCCGGCGGCGCTCCGCGCTGGACTGCGCAGCTATGACAATCTCACCGGGTTCACCTTCATCCAGCGACACGACGAGATCGGCTTCCGCGTCGCCCGGAGCCTGACGCGGTAGCGGTGGTTGGCGGGACCGCAATCCGGGCCGAAGGGGACGCACGGACATGAGACCAGACGTAGGAATGACGAAGGATGGGAGGACCGCCGGCGCCGTGGTGCTGGCGTTGTTGTTGGTGTTGCTTGGCGTTGTACCGACCACCACGGCAGAAGTACGGAACCCTGACGGGGTGGCGGTCATCGTGGGCAATGCCAACTACCGGCACGATCGAGTCCCGGAGGTCAGCTACGCGCACCGGGACGCGGCCGCATTCCGGCACTACGTGCTGGAGGTATTGGGCTACCACCCCGACAACGTCATCGACCTGCGCGATGCGGACCAGGCAGGAATGGAGTCGGCGTTCGGCAACGAGCGCAGCTACAAAGGCCTGCTCTGGCGCTACCTCAACCCCAAGGGAGGCTCGGATATCGTGGTGTTCTACTCGGGGCACGGTGTCCCCGGTCTGAAGGACAAGCGCAGCTACTTGTTGCCGGTGAACGCCAATCCCGACACCGCCGAGATCAACGGGTATCCCCTGACTTTGCTCTACGAGAATCTGTCGAAGCTCAAGGAGGCGCGCTCCGTGCGGGTCTTCGTGGACGCGTGTTTCTCCGGTGGCAGCGACCTGGGGATGCTGGTGCACTCGGCGTCGCCCATGGAAGTGAAGGCGGCATTGCCGGAGGCGATGAAGAAGATGACGGTGGTGACCGCGTCGTCGGGTACCGAGGTGGCGTCGTGGGACCGGTCGGCGCGGCACGGGCTCTTCACACACCATCTCCTGGATGCGCTCCACGGAAAGGGGGACGCCGATCAGGACGGCACGGTCACCGCGGCGGAAGTCAAGGATTATCTCGACGACCACATGACACGGGCGGCGCGGCGTACGTACGGCCGGCTCCAGCATGCCACGCTGAACGGGGACGAAGCCGTGGTATTGGCAACGGCGCGAAAGGGCCGGTTCGTGCCACGTCCGGCCCTCCAGATGGAAGAGCCGTCTCCAGTTGCCTCGATCGGGCCACAGCCCGTGGTTGGCGACGGCACTCCTGTGGTGGCCCCGCCTGCACGACCCACCCCGCGTATGCCGGATCACGAGGCCGTGGAGAAGGCGTTGGGGTTGGGCCGGCAGGCACGGGTTCTGATTCAGCGCGGCTTGGCATCATTGAATTTCGAACCCGGACCGGCCGACGGATTGTTCGGGAAGAAGACGCGGACCGCCATCAAGACGTGGCAGGATGAGAAGGGGTTCGCAGCGACCGGTCACCTGACCGGTGAGCAGGCGCAGGCACTGGAGGAGGCGGGGAGGGCGGAAAAGGAGCGCTCGGAGAGGAGAGAAAAAAGTCAGGAATCGATCCTCTTGCAACCAGATTGAAATGCTGAAACGAGGCTGGACGCAGATTCAAGGCTCAAGATGCACGGTACCGAGACCGGCGTGGAGGCGCCTGATTCCGGTGGTTCCCGCGTCGGCAGATGCTGTCTTCTGTCCAATGGGGGTAGAGCGGAAGCGAAGTCCCGAGAAATGAGGAGCGCCAATGCGGAGATCGTTGAGGCTGGGGCGCGTGGTTGTGGCCTTGGTGGCTATTCTGGCGGCGGTGCCGTGGGGTTTGCACGGAGTGGGGGCGGTCGGTGCGGAAGCACCGGATCCCAACGGGGTGGCGGTCATCATCGGCAACGCAGAGTACCGGGGCAAGGGTGTTCCGGACGCGAGGTACGCGCACCGGGACGCCGCCGCGTTTCGTCACTTCGTGACGGAGGTGTTGGACTACAACCCGGACAACGTCATGGTTCTGCGGGATGCGGATAGGGCGACGCTGGAATCGATGTTCGGCACCGAGCGGAGGAGCGAGGGCGTACTCTGGCACAGCCTCAAGCCGGGCGGCGGCTCGGACGTCGTAGTCTACTATTCGGGACACGGAGTGCCGGGGCCGGACGGGCGCGATTATCTTTTGCCGGTAGATGTTGATCCGAACGCTGCTGAATTCGAAGGTTATCCCCTGAGTCTCCTGTACGAGAACCTGTCGAAACTCGAGGAGGCCCGGTCTGTGCGCGTGTTCGTGGACGCTGGTTTCTCGGGCGGCAGTCACGATGGCGTGCTGACCCCTCATACGTGGTGGCCGCTCGCTGTGAGGAAGGCGCTGCCCGAGGCGATGAAGCAGAAGCTGACGGTGTTGATCGCGGTGTCGGGAGTGGAGGTGGCGTCCTGGGATGAGGATGCACAACACGGTTTTTTCACCCACCACCTGCTGGATGCGCTCGACGGCAAGGCTGATGCGAATCGGGACGGCCAGGTGACTGCCGCAGAGGTCAAGCGTTATCTCGATCACCACATGACGCGGGCAGTCCGGCGCCAACATCTCCGGGTCCAGCGTGTGACGCTGGAAGGGCGCGAGGAGGTGGTCCTTTCGGCCGCGCGGAACGGCGGGTTTGCGGCGCGGCCGGTGCTTGAGTCCGGAGATTGAGGTGGTCCTGGTTTGTAGGACAGGAAGGCGGCGGAGTCAAGGTGTATTCCTGGTTTCACCCCATGAGTCTTGGGCGAGCACGTGGGTTGGGAAATCTCCATCGGGGTGGCCTCCAACACGAACCTACGGCCTCTGTGTGACCGTTCGTCCTGCGCGTAGCGCCGCGTGAGCGGTTCGGAGTCGAAGGAGGCAATCATGAATGTACGCATGATGATACCGGGATCGCGCAACGCAACCCTGCTGTTCGCGCTGGTGTTGGCGGTGCTTTGGGTCAGCCGGGCGGCCATCGCGGAGGACATGCCTTCGATAACCGTGCATGGCACTGGATCGGTGGAAGCGCGACCCGACATGGCGATCTTTTCGGCAGGAGCCGTCAGCCGCGCGGAGAGCGTCGCTACGGCCTTGGCGGAAAACAACGAAACGGTCGCGAAGATCCTCGCGCTTGCCGCGGTGTCCGGCATCGCCGCCGCGGACCTACAGACCGGTGGTATTTCCATACATCCGGTTTTCGAGGAAAGTCGCGACGACGCCGGTTTGCCCGCGATCGTCGGTCACAACGTGGCCAACATGGTTGTCATCCAATTGCGAAACCTCGACGGACTGGGAGATTTCCTGGACAAGCTCGCCGCGGTGGGCGCCAACGAGATCGGCGACATACGTTTCGCGGTGAGCAATCGCGAGACATTGCTGCAACAAGCTCGCCGTCGCGCCGTCGTAGATGCCCGGAGCAAGGCTGCACTTTACGCCGAGGAGGCCGGCGTCACGCTGGGGCGGGTCATTCGGATTTCGGAAATAATGCCATCCTCGCCGCACTGGGAGCGGGGAATGGCGATGAATAAGTCGTTCGGAGCGGTACCGGTGGCCGCGGGCTCGCTCGATATTCAGGTGTCGCTGACGATAAGCTTTGCCATCGGCAAGCCGGGCTGAGAGCGGACTCCGTCAATTGGTCCCCCGTGGACGTACGACTTCGGGATGGCAGGCCCATTCGGAGAGTCAGTGGCGGAGCGCACATTTGGGAGGACGCGATGAGAAGATCGTTTTGGCCGCGATGTGTGTCCGTCGCGTTGGTGATGTTATTGGCGGGCGCGCCGTGGGGCATGCATGGGGATAGTGTGGCATGGGCGGAGGTTCGGAACGCGCGCGGGGTGGCGTTGATCATCGGGAACATGGAGTACGAGCACCGGGACGTACCGGACGTGACGTATGCGCACCGGGACGCGGATGCGTTCAAGGGGTACGTGCTGGGGGTGTTGGGATTCGATCCGGCGAACGTGATCGATCTGCGGGACGCGCGGCGGCGGCAGCTTTTCGACGCGCTGGGGACGCGGAGCGATCCGTTGGGGAGCCTTTTGTGGAGTTACCTGCACCCGGAGGGGGGGTCGGACGTGGTGGTGTTCTACTCCGGGCACGGGGTTCCCGGGCAGCGGGACAAGCGGGGGTACCTGTTGCCGGTGGACGCGGATCCGAAGGCGGCGGAAGACGACGGGTATCCGATCGACCTGTTGTACGAGAACCTTGGGAAGTTGGCGGAGGCGCGGAGTGTGCGGGTGTTTCTGGACGCGTGTTTTTCGGGCGGGACGAATGATGGAGGGCTGATCGGTTCAGCGAGTCCTGTGTTCGTGAAGGCGAGCTTGCCCGTGGCGGCGGCGGGGAAGGTGACGTCGTTGACGGCGGCGAGCGGGGAGCAGATCGCGTCGTGGGACGACGAGGCGAAGCACGGCCTGTTCACGCATCACCTGCTGGAGGCGCTGTACGGCAAGGGGGACGCGGACAGGGACGGGAAGGTGACGGCGGAGGAGGCGAAAGGGTACCTGGACCGGTGGATGACGCGGGCGGCGCGGCGGAAGCACCGTCGGGTGCAGAAGGCGAACCTGATGGGATCAGGGGAAGTGGTGTTGGCGTCGGTGTCGGGAGGCGAGGGTTTTCCTGGGCGGCCGGAGTCGGGGGCGGCGACGGGCGGAACGGGAGAAGTGAAGGGAAAGGGAGAGGGAACGGCGGGGGCGGGCGGAGCGGCGGGACGGCCGGTGACGCCAGGGGTGTCGGCATTGAAGGTGTCGGATCATGAGGCGGTGGAGGAGGCGTTGGGTTTGGACCGTGCAGGACGGGTCCTGATTCAGCGGGGGTTGGCGGAGTTGGGGCTCGGGGTGGGGTACGCGGACGGATTGTTCGGGAAGAAGACCCGTGGCGCGATCAGGGAATGGCAGGACGGGAAGGGGATGGCGGCGACGGGGCACCTGACGGGAGAGCAGGCGGAGGCGTTGAAGGCGCTTGGGGAGGAGGTGGCGCGGGCGGAAGCGGCGCGAGCGGAGAAGGAGAAAGCGGAGCGGGAGCGGTTGGCTCGGGAGGCGGCGGAACGAGAGAGGAAGGCGCGGGAGAAGGCGGAGGCGGAACGGAAGGCACGGGAGTTGGCCGAACGGGAGCGTTTGCGTCCGGGGCGGGAGTTTCGGGATTGCGAAGGATGTCCGGAGATGGTGGTGGTGCCTGCTGGGGAGTACATGATGGGATCGCTGAGGGGGGAGGCCGGTAGGGGCAGTGACGAGGGACCGCGTCACTGGGTGCGGATCGGGGCGGCGTTTGGGGTTGGGAAGTACGAGGTGACGTTCGAGGAATGGGCTGCGTGTGTGTCGGACGGGGGGTGTGGAGGATACTGGCCGGGAGATGAGGGGTGGGGACGCGGGAGGCGGCCTGTGATCGAGGTGAGTTGGGAGGATGCGAAGAGGTATGTGGAGTGGCTATCGAGGAAGACAGGGGAGGAGTACCGTTTGTTGAGCGAGGCGGAGTGGGAGTACGTGGCGCGAGCGGGGACGACGGGGCCGTTTCATTATGGGTGGACGATTACGACGGAGCAGGCGAACTACGATGGGAACTACAGTTATGGATCGGGCACGAAGGGTGAGTATCGGGAGCGGACGGTACGGGTGGGGAGCTTTGGAGCGAATGGATTTGGATTGCACGATGTGCATGGGAACGTGTGGGAGTGGGTAGAGGACTGTTGGCACGGCGACTATAGTGGGGCGCCGGATGACGGGAGTGCCTGGACGAGTGGAGGAGATTGCGGCAGACGCGTTGTGCGCGGCGGCTCCTGGTACAGCAAACCGAGGTACCTCCGGTCGTCGTATCGCAGCTGGTACTCCGCCGGGTACCGGGAGAACTTCAACGGATTCCGTGTTGCCAGAACGCTCACCCCATGAATCTCTACCTCTTGCTGTCTGCGGGGGTACGAGGGCGGAGCCCGTGGACGAACTTCGGGGAGAAGACTCGGACCCATTGCGCTGGACGCTTCGACTTCCGCTCGCTCCGGATAATCTCAGGACAGGTTGTGTTGAAGGGCTCAAGGCAAATCTACGTTTCCTGGGATGCCGGGGGCCGAGCGTTGGCGTGGCTTTTCGACAGAGTGCTCCGGCTTTCCGCCGGAGTTCCGTCCGTGCGCGCAACCAGCAGGAGCGACCTGATGGCAAGATTGTTTCATCCGCCAAGCGTCATCATGGGAATGGTGGTGGTTGTTCTGGCTGCGGCAACGTGGTTTTTGCCTGGCGAAAGGGAGGCGTGGGCCGAGGTACGGAATCCTCACGGGGTCGCGGTCATCATTGGCAACCAGGTCTACCGGAACAAGGATATTCCTCCGGTGGACTACGCCCACCGGGACGCGGAGGCGTTCAAGCGTTACGTGGTGGAGGTGCTGGGTTACGACCCGGCAAACGTCATCCATCTGAAGGACGCCACCCGGGCGCAGATGCAGAACGTGTTGGGGCACCGGACGGCTCCGATGAACGATATCCAGGCATGGTTGAACATGCTCGACGCCGAGGGCGGGTCGGAGGTCATTGTGTACTACTCGGGCCACGGGGTGCCGGCGGAGAAGGGGACGCCGTCGTTGCTCCCGGTGGACGTGGCACCGCACGCGGCCCGGACCGAGGGCTACCCCATCGAGCTGCTGTACGAGAAGCTGGGCCAGTTGCAGGGAGCGAAGTCGGTACGCGTGTTCCTCGACACCTGTTTTTCGGGAAGTAGCGATGGCGGGCGTCTGGTGGCAGGTTCTCCGGTATACATGGTAGCGCGACTTCCGGAAGCCGTGGGGGAGCGGATGACGGTGCTCACGGCGGTGACGAAGACGCAGATCGCGACATGGGACAAGAAGGCGCGCCACGGCTTGTTTACACATCACCTGTTGGATGCGCTTTACGGCCGCGGCGATCAGAACAAGGACGGCAAGGTAACCGCGGCCGAGGTGAAAGGATATCTCGACAGGCGCATGACATCGGCCGCATGGATCTCCAACCGGCGGGTGCAACAGGCGACGCTGCGAGGAATGGCCGACGTGGTCCTGGCAGAGGCGACGGACGGAAATACGTTCGCGTCTCGGCCAGTATTGGAAACGAGCGAGGGGCGGCCGGAATCGGGGGCGGCGACCGGCGGAACGGGAGAAGCGAAGGGAAAGGGAGAGGGAACGGCGGAGACGGGCGGAGCGGCGGGGCGGCGGGTGCCGCCAGGGGTGTCGGCACTGAAGGCGTCGGATCATGAGTCGGTGGAGGAGGCGTTGGGTCTGGACCGTGCAGCACGGGTCCTGATTCAGCGGGGATTGGCGGAGTTGGGGCTCGCGGTGGGGTACGCGGACGGATTGTTCGGGAAGAAGACCCGTGGCGCGATCAGGGAGTGGCAGGCGGCGAAGAGACTTGAGGCAACGGGGTATTTGACGAAGGAGCAGGCGGAGGCGTTGAAGGCGCTTGGGGAGGGGGTGGCGCGGGCGGAGAAGGAGAAAGTGGGGCGTGAGCGCAAGGCAAGGGAGGTGGCGGAACGAGAGAGGCTGGTACGGGAGGCGGCGGAGGCGGAACGGGCGGCACGGGAGTTGGCCGAACGGGAGCGTTTGCGTCCTGGGCGAGAGTTTCGGGATTGCGAGGGATGTCCGGAGATGGTGGTGGTCCCTGCGGGGGAGTAGATGGTGGGGTCGCCGAGGGGGGAGGCCGGTAGAGGGAGTGACGAGGGGCCGCAGCACCGGGTGCGGATCGGAGCGGCGTTTGGGGTGGGGAAGTACGAGGTGACGTTCGAGGAGTGGGATGCGTGTGTGTCGGATGGGGGTTGTGGAGGGCACCGACCGACTGGCCGCGGGTGGGGACGCGGGAGGCGTCCTGTGAACGATGTGAGTTGGGAGGACGCGAAGATGTATGTGGAGTGGCTATCGAGGAAAACGGGGAAGAGGTATCGGCTGTTGAGCGAGGCGGAGTGGGAGTACGTGGCGCGGGCGGGGACGACGACATCGCGGTATTGGGGAGACAGTGAGGGGGTACAGTGCAAGCATGCGAATGGGGCGGGAAGGGAGAGGACGTGGGACGTGCAGAACGCGGCTTGCCGTGACGGCCATGAATGGACGGCGCCAGTTGGCAGTTACAGCGCGAACGGATTCGGGGTGTACGATGTATTGGGGAACGTGTCGGAGTGGGTGGAGGACTGTAGGCACGGCGATTACACCGGAGCGCCCGATGACGGGAAGGCTTGGGTGAGCGGCGGAAACTGCGGCAGACGCGTTGTGCGCGGCGGCTCCTTGGTCGACGAACCGAGGAACCTCCGGTCGGCGGATCGCTTCTGGAGCTCCACCGGGACCCGGTACTACTTCTACGGATTCCGGATTGCCAGAACGCTCACCCCATGAGTCTCTCCCTCATTATATCCTGCGTTGGGGGTCCAGGGGACGGAGCCCCCTGGTCGATTTACCTGGGTTGAGGCGGTCCTCGTTGGCAGACGCGCTCGGCTCGGGGTAGAGTCCCGTGATCCGGTCCTTCCGCCCTCCACCCACGCAACCCTTCCCTCTTCATGTTCGACAACCTCACCCAGGCCATCCTCTACGCCCTTGCCGCCGGCATCATCTGGGGCGTGGTCCCCACCCTGATCAAGAAGGGCATGGCGGAGTCGAACGTCACCATGGCGACGCTCTGGACCCAGTACTGGTCCCTGGCGACCCTGGTGGCGGCGACCGCTTGGCGCGGGGAGTTCGTGACGCTGGATTGGCTCCCGCTTCTCTCCTTCATGCTCACCGGCGTGGCCGCCTGCCTCGGGAAGGTCTTTCTCAACCTGGGCATCGACAGCGTCGGGGCGTCGAAGTCGGTGACGGTGAAGAACTCCTCGCCGCTCATCACCGTCGTGCTCGGATGGGCGTTCCTGGGCGAACACGTGGGCTGGGAGATATTCACCGGGGTGGTGGTGATCGTGGCCGGCGTGTTGCTCCTGACCGCGAGTCCGCTCGAAGGGGAGGGCGCCCCCAACCGGCTGGTCTACTTCATGTATCCGCTGTTGTCCTCGTTGGCCTTCGGCATCAACCCGATCTTCAAGAAGTGGGGATTGGTGGCCGCCGGGGTGCCGGCCTTCGCGACCCTCATCAACCACATGACCTCAACGGTGCTTCTGTTCACGGCCGGTCCCTGGCTGGGCATTCAGGCCTGGCGGCAGGACCGGGTGCCGCTCAAGAGCGGAGTCCTCTTCGCCGTCGCGGGCGTCACGGAGGCCCTCGCCTCGCTCTGCACCTACAACGCGCTCCTGCTGGCCCCCGCGGTCCTGGTTGCGCCCATCTGGCGCATCTCTCCGCTCATCACCTTCGTTCTGTCCCACTTCACGCTCCGGGCCCTGGAGACCGTGACGCCCCGGGACGGGGTGGCGGCGGCGCTTATCGTCGGCGGGGTCTGGGTGCTCAGTTACGGTGGCTGATGGCAGGCTTGACTAGAGCTGGACTTAGTCTTACCCTTCACTCATGAAAACAGCGACGATTCATCAAACAAAAACGCATCTTTCCCGGATGCTGAAGGAAATCCAGGGGGGCGAGACCATCATCATCCTGAACGGCTCGACCCCGGTGGCCCAATTGAGCGCCATCGCACCCTCGGTGAGCCGGCGGCCGAAGGTGGGGAAGCGAACCTCTCCGCCTGTACGCTACACCACCGATGCCTTCCAGCCGCTGACGGACGATCAACTGAAGGAATGGGGCCTTTGACCCAGTACCTGTTGGACACGTGCACGCTCATCTGGCTATGCACGGAACCCGAGAAGCTGTCCGATGCATCCGTCCAGGCGATTGATACGTCCGAAGCGGTGCTCTTGTGGAGCGATGTCTCGTCCCTGGAAATTGTCCTCAAATGGAGTGCTGGCAAGCTCGACCTTCCCGATCCGCCGCGTCATTGGCTGGAAGGGCAGATCGATGTTTGGGGACTGCACTGCTTGAGCCTCAAGCGGACCGACATCTACCGCGCGTCGGAGTTGCCTCCCTACCACCGGGACCCGTTTGACCGCCTGCTGGTGGCCGCCGCCCTCGGTGCCAACGCCACTATCCTGACTCCGGACGAAGCCGTACGCCAATACCCGGTCAGTTGCCGGTGGTGAGGGGGCTGGGTTCTCAGTCAAAGGCTGAGGAAGGGTTCGGCGATTGATTTGGTGAAAGGCTAAGTCTAGTGTGTGAGAGCATCATGGACCAAGTAACCGTTCGCGAGGCCAAGACCCACCTGTCCCGGCTGTTGCGGGAGATCGTCGAAGGGGAGGAGGTGGTGATCACGCGCTCCGGGCGACCCGTGGCGCGTCTGGTTCCCATCAAGGAGAACCGTCCCGTGTTCGGTGTCGACGAGGGACGTTTCGCGGTCCCCGACGACTTCGACGAGCCCCTGGACGAGGGTGTCCTGCGCGCGTTCGCGGGAAGCGACTAAGACCGTTGTGAGAGTTGCGGGCTAGGAGGTAATGGATGGCGGTTTTTCCGTTCGAGTACAGCAATCCGCGCGTGGAGCGCATCGTTTTCGGCCGCGGGGTGGTGCGGCAGTTGGCGGACGAGGTGCGGCGCCTGGGGGCGGAACGCGTGTTCGTGGTGACGTCGCCGTCCATCACCAGGACGTACCTGCTGGACGCGGTGCGGTCGGCCCTGGGGGACCTCTGCGTGGGGGTCTTCGACACGGTGCAGCCGCATTCGCCCACGGACTCCATCGGCGTGGCGGCGAAGCAGGCCGCGGATGCGGCGGCGGACGCGTTCGTCAGTGTCGGCGGCGGTAGCTCCATCGACACCGCCAAGGGCATGGCCGCGCTTATGGCGGAAGGCCGTCCCCTGAAGGACCTGGCCACCCACTTCATCCCGCCGGACAAGAAGGAAGTGCCGCCCATGCCGGCGCCCAAGCTGCCGCACATCGCCATACCCACTACCTTCTCCGGCGGCGAGTACAGCTATTCGGCGGGTTTGGCCGAGGGGGGCTACAAGCTCATCCTGGCCGACCCCAAGATGTCACCGCGGACGGTCATGCTGGACCCGGAAGCGGCCCAGACCGCGCCGCGCAAGCTCCTGGCCGCCTCGGGCATGAACGCGCTGGCTCACTGCGTGGAGGCGGTCTACTCGACCCAGACCCAGATCCTGAGCCAAGCCTACTGCATGGCGGCCATCGGGCCCATCACCACCTGCCTTCCGCGGTTGGTGGCGGACATGAACGACCTCGAGGCCATCGGCGAGATGCAGGTGGCCGCCACCCTCTCCAGCATGGGGGTCTACAGCGCCTGGACCGGCATCCATCACGGCATCGTGCACGTCATCGGCGGGCGTTTCCCCGTGCCCCACGCCAACATCCACGCGCTCATGCTCCCCTACGCCATGCGCTGGAACCTGGACGGCACCACCGAGGCCATGGCGCGCATGGCCCGGGTCATGGGGGTGGACGAGCCCGACGACCTCAAGGCTGCGGCCCAGGCGCCCGAGGTGGTGTACGGCATGAACGTGAAGATGGACCTGCCGTTGCGGCTGCGGGACCTGGACATCCCGCGCGATGCGCTGCCGTCCCTGGCCGAAGCCGCGCTGGACGACATCAGCACCCACAACAACCCCAAGAAGATCCACTCGGCATCTCAGGTGCTGGAGTGCCTGGAGATGGCCTGGTAGGCGTGTGTCATGACGATCGCGGTGCTGCCCGACAACCTGATCGACCGCATCGCCGCCGGCGAGGTGGTGGAACGGCCGGCGTCCGTGGTCAAGGAACTGCTGGACAACGCCCTCGACGCCGGCGCCACGGAAATCTCGGTGCTCGTGGAAGGCAACGGCACCTCCCTCATCCGGGTGAGCGACGACGGCGAGGGGATGGCGCCGGAAGACGTGCCCCTTGCCTTCGAGCGCCACTCCACCAGCAAGATCAAGGAGGAGGCCGATCTCGCGGCCATCGCCACCATGGGTTTCCGCGGCGAGGCACTGCCCAGCATCGCCTCGGTGGCCTCGGTGGAGATGGTGTCGCGCCCGGCGTCCGCGGAGGCGGGCTGCCGCCACCGGGTGGAGAACGGCCGCAAGGGCGTCCCCGCGGCCGCGGGCTGTCCCGTGGGCACCACGGTCGAGGTGCGTGACCTCTTCTTCCACGTGCCCGCGCGCCTCAAGTTCATGAAGGCGCCGCGCACCGAGATCAAGTACGTAACGGACGTGGTCAACCGCACGGCGCTGGCGCACCCGTCGGTGCACTTCCGGCTGCATCACGGCGGCAAGCGCCTGGCGGACTACGTCGCCGCCACGCGCCTCCAGGAGCGCGTACGGCAGGTATTCGGCGACGCCGGCAGCGACCTGGTACCGTTCTCGCTGAACGGCGAGCATCTGCGTTGCACCGGTTTCGCCAGCCAGGCGCCGAAGTCCTTCGGCAACTCCCGCTACATGGTCACCTTCGTCAACCGCCGCTTCGTGCGAGACCGGTTGTTGAACCACGCGATGCTCAAGGCCTACGACACGCTGCTCATGAAAGGGCGTTACCCGGCGACCATCCTCTACCTGGAGATTCCCCACGCCTACGTGGACGTGAACGTGCATCCCGCCAAGACCGAGGTGCGCTTCCGGCGCCAGTCCGCGCTTTACGAGACCGTGCTGCACGCGGTGCGCGGGGGCTTGAGGGCCGCGGCCGAAGGGACGGCGCCGGCTGCCAATCCCGTGCCGGGGCAGGAGGGTTTCGATCCTCCGCCGTTTGGCCCGGGCGGGGCGCGCGGCTACGGACATGAAAATGCCGGCGACGGGAACCCCTTCGGTCCCGGGAGTCCCCTCGGTCCCGAAACCACCCCCGGCCGTGGAAGCGCGCCCGGCCTAGGCAACCCGACCGCGCCCGAAGCGTGGCCTCCCGATTCCCGCACCGGTGGCGTGCACGAGCGCGCACTGCCCTACGACTCGGGCAAGCACCAACCGTCGCTGCCGCTCGGCCCGCGTCGCGGCTTTCCGGATGCCGTGCCCGGCTTGGGGGCGTCCGCGTCGCCCAAGCCGGCGGAACCCGGCCCCTTTGCGTCGTTGACGGTGGTGGGGCAGGTGCTGGGTTGCTACATCCTGTGCCAGGGCGACCCGGGCATGGTGCTCATCGACCAGCACGCGGCGCACGAGCGCATCGCCTACCAGCGCATGCACGAGGACCTGGAGCAGGGTCGCATCGAACGCCAGGAACTCCTGATGCCGCAGATGCTGGAGCTTCCGGTCACCGAGGCCCTGGTGCTGGAGGAGCACCTGGGCACGTTGGAGCGGGCGGGATTCACGCTGGAGGCATTCGGGCGCAACACCTTCTCACTCAGGGCGGTGCCGGCGCTCCTGGCCGACGGCGACTACCGCGACGCCGTGCGCGCCATCGTCAGCGACCTCGCGGAGACCGGGCACTCCGCGGAGCTGCACAGGGGCTTTCAGGAGCGGCTCATGACCATCGCGTGCCACAGTGTCATCCGCGCCAACCGGGTGCTGGAGAAGGAGGAGATGGAGGCGCTGCTGCGCGAGCTGGACCGCACCGAGTTCGCCACCCAGTGCCCCCACGGCCGCCCGGTCATGGTGCAGTTCAGCCGCGGCCAGTTGGAGCGCATGTTCCGCCGGGCGTGACCGCCCCCCAATACGTCATTCCCGCGGAACAGGCTGTGTCAAAGGCTGTGTCAAACTCCGCTCGGATACGAAAATGGCGCCACGACCCGAACCGTCATTCCCGCGGAAGCGGGAATCCAGGGGTGGGGCGGCGAAGAATACGCCCGTTCGACCCCTCTCCACCCCTGGATTCCCGCTTCCGCGGGAATGACGATCAGGGGTAACCGTGCCAATTCCCGTCTGAGTGGGGTTTTGACACAGCCTGGAAAGCGGGAATCCAGGCGGGGTAGGGCTTGGCAATGGTGTCGCCGCACCCCCACCCCTGGATTCCCGCTTCCGCGGGAATGACGTATTGGGGGGCTGGGAATAACGTATTTGGGGGGCCGGGAATGACGTATTTTGAG
>JAJEAI010000196.1 GCA_022824205.1 Candidatus Binatia bacterium | reverse complement strand
GGACGCCGCGATCCCGCAGGCTCAAAAGCAGCGCCTTCCAACTCTCCGCCGACTCCCGGAACCCTGCATCCAGGGACAGGAAGTGCTTGCGCCCGTGGATGTCGCAGCCCACCACCACCAGGATGCATCGCCGCTCCTCCTGCCGGATGTTCACGTAGATCCCGTCCGCCCACACGTACACGAACTCGTGCCCGTGCCATTCCCGCCTCTGCCACTCCTCATACTGCTCCTCCCAAACTCGCTTCATCCGCGTGATCGCCGCCGGCGACAGCCCCTTCACCTCGCCCCCGAACAGCGCCTCCAGCGCTTCCCCAAAGTCGTTCGTCGACACCCCCTTCAGGTACAGCCACGGCACCACCGCCTCCACCCGGCGTGCCTTCCTCAAGTACGGCGGCAACAACGCCGAGCGAAAACAACGCCCCCCTCCCGCTCGATCCCGCGTCTTCGGCACCTGTACCTTCACCGGCCCCAACCCCGTCAACACTTCCCGCTCCGGTTGGTGGCCGTTCCGTACCACCGCTCGCCTCCCCCGTCCGTCACGCTCCCCCTCATACGCTCCCAGAAAGCTCTCCAACTCCGCCTCCACCGCCGCCCGGATCATCGCTTGTGCACCCGCTCGCAGCATCTCACTCAACTCATCCCGATATCCTGCTGGACTCCTGCCCGCTTCTCTCCTATCCTCTCCCATGGTGGCGCTTCTCCTTTCCCGCTGAAACGTTGCTCGCTCAAGCCTCTTTTCAGCAGAGTTGCGCCGCCTCCTTCAACTCCCCGTACACCACTTTTGAGTGTAGCTCGGTTGACTGACGACTTCGGCGAACGGCTGAAGGGGCTGGAAACACGTATCAACAAAGTGAGAAAGCACAATGCAAGTAACGCTTCTCTTGTGACTCCTCCCGGAGAGACGCCTTGGGGTTCCTGGACGGAGGCAAAATTTTGCCCTGACAACCAATATGTCTGCGGTTTAGGACAAAAAATTGAGCCGGTCCAAGGACGCGGCGATGACACTGCAATGAACGGTGTCCGGTTCTACTGCTGTTCCCTTTGAAAATCAGACTCGGGCGCAGCGATGAGCAGTAGGAGGCCACCTCTCATGAGATGTGAAGTCTGCCTACATCGTTTCAACGTCTTGTTGATTGAACCAGTACTCGAAGGGGCATACACGACCGAGGCGTGAGGCTTCCATGGCGCCTTCAGCTCGGCTGACCTGGGTGCGTATGTATGAACACGCCCGCAACCACCCAAGCGTACGGAAACATCACACCGACGGATCAGGCATGCGGTAGCCAACACGACTTTCGGTGAAGATGTAGGTCGGCCGCGCTGCGTCGTCGCCGAGTTTGTCGCGGAGCTTCTTCACGTAGGTGCGCAAGGCTGGCTGGCCGTCGACGTGACGGTCGCCCCACCCCTGGCGCAGCAGGGTCTCGCGCGTCACGACCCGTCCCGCGTTGCGGGAGAGCACGTGCAGCAGCTCGTACTCGGTGGCGGTGAGCTCCAGTGACCGGCCGGCAAGACTGAACCGCCCCGGGTTTACCGGAGACGGATTAGCTTGAATCAGGCCACCAGGGCCGACTCTTCACACTGCTGACAGTACGTCTCTTCGAGTTCAGCCGGGGCCACATAGCCGATCCCTTCGAGGAGCCGGCGGTGGTTGCACCAGTGGACCCATTCGAGGGTGGCGAACTCGACCGCTTCGAGGTGGCACCACGGGCCGCGTTGATACTGTGTGCTTACCATTACTGATGAAATGCCGATCTCAACATTTCATCAATTCGTCGATGCGGTCGGCGATCCGCTCGGCGGGCTCGCGAAGTTGCTCCACCGTCCAGTCCGCGGCGTAGCCTTCGGTCACGTCCCCCGGCCGCGCGTGGTTCACCAACCGCTTGGTCAGCGACCGCGGCAGCATCAACTCCCTTTCGGCCACAGTGATGAAGGCGTTCCGCAACCCGTGAAACCAGAACTTCTGACCTCCCGCCAGTCCGATGGCCTCGTAGTGCGCCTGAAGCTCTTCCACATGCCCTGAGACGCTTGATCCCGACGGAAACACCCAGCCGCGAAGCGCCTCCGGCACCGCCTCGCCCTCCTGCCGCCGCCGCGCCAGAATCGCCCCGAGCTGACGCGTCACCGGCAATTCCAGCGGCATCCCCGTCTTGGTTTCCTCCACCCGGAACAGACCCCTGTCCAGGTCCACCCGCTCCCACCGGAGCGGCAGGATCTCTCCCCGTCGCATCCCCGTGTAGAGTCCGAACAGAAACGCGTCCCGGTGTACGGGGTTCCCCACCGCCGCCTCGATCCCCTTGCGCCAGCACGGCAGCACCTCGGCCGGGGACGATATCCGCTTGCGCGTCTTGCGGTGGTAGCGGCCCCCGGCCGTATGCCACTGCTCCACCGGGTTCCGAAGACCTTCGTAGTCCACGCAAGGCCTGCGGTACACCGAGCGCAGGAACGACAGGCACTGGTTGGCAGGCATGGCGCCGTGGCGTTCGGTGAGAAGGTGGAAGCGGCTCTCGACATCCCGCCGGGTGATGGCGTCAAGAGGGCGCGAGAGCCAGTCGCCGAGATACAGGGCCGCATACCGCCGATAGCCCCGCTCGGTGCTGGCCGAGCGGCCGTGGCCGGACACGATGTAGTCCTCACAGGCCTCGCCCAGGGTCGGCAGAGAACGCTCCTGCGCCCGCTCGCCCGCGGGGTCGTCGCCGGCGGCGACGCGCCCGAGAAGTTCCTGCGCTAGGCGCCTTGCCTGGTCCGGGGTGACCCTCCCGACACGGCCCACCACCACGCGCTTGTTGGGCGCCTTCCGGCCGCCGTTGCCGGCGCGGTAGTTTACAAGGAACGCCTTCGCGCCCGTGGGATGCACGCGCACGCCGAAACCAGTGAGCTTGTCGTCCCAGGCGATCCAGGGCTTGTCATGGGGCTCAAGAGCGTCTACGGTGCGCTTGGTCAGGGTAAGCTTGACCTTCGGGAGGTTTTTTGCGGAGGTGTCTTGATGTTCCATGGGGGAATGATAGGCGTGGAACGGGCCGGAGTCAACCCTATAGTCAACACCAGAGAGGAAAACAGAGCGTATCGACGCGTAGGTGAGGGTGCGATCTGGCGCCGCAGGGTTCTGATAACCTACTGTAATACCGTTACTATTGGCATCGTAAGCGCGTCGCTGAGTATAGGTGCGTTTCATTGACGGGCAGGTTTCAAACCTGCCCGCCACCGTCCGGGTCCTTCTCTCCGCCCTTCCGTATCCGCTCGACGTCGTCCGGTGTCTGCCGCTCGTTGATCCCCATGATCTGGAGCAACTCGTTGGTCATCTCCGCGGTCAGGCGGTCCCGCACGCTGCCGCGGCCGTCCGGGTTGGCCTTGAGGAAGCGCATGATCTTGTCCGGGCGGACGCCGGTCTCTTCCAGGCGGTCGAGCAACTCGCTGAAGCCCACCTGGCCGCCGTAGACGCGGGCCTGCTCCTCCAGCCGCCGGCAATCCTTGCAACTCCGGCGCAGGATGCCGGCGCGTTCGCCGCAGTATTGGCATTTCGGCATGTCGAAGGTCGCTGTGATCCGAGGACCGGGGTTAGTCCGGCAGGCTCGCCAGCAGGGTCCGGATCCTCGCGTTGGTGACCGCGTTGCCAGCCACCAGTTGCTGGAGCACGGGTTCGCGCCGGTTGAAGACCGGCCGCTCGCCCTGTCCGGTCATGGTGCGGCCGCCGGCCTCCTCGACGATGACGATGCCGGCGCACACGTCCCATTCCTTGACCCGGCGGAAGGTCAGGGTGGCGTCGGCGCGCCCGTGGGCCACCGCCGCGAGTCGGTAGGCGATGCTGCCCATGGGCACAAGCTCGAACTCCCGCTCCAGCTCCGCCAAGCGCTTGCGCGGCTCGGCGCGGCTGATGAGCAGGCACGGCGGCGCGCCTTCCCTGGGACCGCTCACCCGCAAGGACTCGCCGTTCAGACGGGCGCCGCCTCCCCGGGTGGCGCTGAACAACTCCTCTCGGAGCGGGTGATAGATCACCCCCAGCACGGGGGAGCCATCCACCGACAGGCCGATGGAGACACAGAACTCCGGTATCCCCTTGATGAACTCACGGGTGCCGTCCAGGGGGTCCACGATCCACACACGGCTCCGGTCCAGCCTCGCGGGGTCGTCGGCGTCCTCCTCCGACAGCCACGCGTCCCGCGGGAAGCGGGCCGCCAGGATCTCCCGGATGGCGTGGTTGGCCATCAGGTCGGCCGTGGTCACCGGGTTGCCCCGGGACTTCTCCCGGACCCGGTAGTCGCCCCGGTAGAGGCCCGCGATGACGTCCCCCGCGGCGCGCGCCGCGCTCTCCGCCACGCGCAGTTCCTCGGCCCACCCCGCCGCGCTCCCGGCCCTTGACCGGGACACGTCCAGTGCGGCGGGCGCGGGCGGCGACTTCGGCCTGAGCAGCCGCGCTCCGCTGGACAAAGCTTGCTCCAGGGGGTCATAATGAAACCGGTTCATCCTTCTAAGTATAGCCGATCTATCGTCAAACCTCGAAGAAGAACCCGAAACGTGATGCCCACCGGACCCCTCTCAAAGCCCAAGGCGGTCTTCATGGACGCCGCCGGAACCCTGTTCGAGTCCGTCAAGCCCGTCGCCGTGACCTACGCGGAACTGGCGCGGCAGTACGGCAAGGACGTGCCCTTCGAGGAAGTGTCGCAGCGCTTCCGCGTGTGCTTCGCCGGCGCTCCGCCCATGGCGTTCCCGGAAGCCGACGGCGCGCGCCTCGAGGCGCTGGAGCGCGGCTGGTGGCGCGACGTGGTCTGGAACGTGTTCGAACCCACCGGACCGTTCCCGCGCTTCGACGACTATTTCGCCGCGCTGTTTGCCTACTTCGCGCGTGCCGATTCCTGGGCGCTCTTCGACGACGCCGAGACGGCCCTGAAAGGACTCAAGGCGCGCGGCCTCATCCTCGTGATGATCTCGAACTTCGACTCGCGGGTGCTCAAGATCGTTCGCGGACTGGGCATCGCCGACTACTTCGACTCGGTGTTCATCTCCAGCAGCGCGGGTTTCGCCAAGCCCGCGGCGGGCATCTTCCAGCTCGCGCTGGAGCGCCACGGCATCGCCGCGCACGAGGCCGTGCACGTGGGCGACAGCCCCGAAACGGACATCGAGGGGGCGCGGAACGCCGGCGTCCGGCCCGTGCTGCTGGACCGGAACGGCGGGCTCGAAAGCGACGGCATCACCCGCATCCGCGGCCTGGGCGAGTTGATGAGCCTGATCGAGTCGTCTAAATGATGGGCATAACGTCATACTCGCGAAACAGGCTGGGTCAAACCCCACACGAACAGGGAATGGCACGGCCACCCCAAACCGTCATTGATATGGAAACAAGAACTTGTTCAATGATTTCTGGTAGTTATGGAATCCCGCTACACCCTGATGAGTCATTCCCCCAGAAGCGGGAATCCAGGCGGAGAGGGGCCGGGCAATGTGGCCGCCACACCCCCCACCCCTGGATTCCCGCTTCCGCGGGAATGACTCGTTGGGGTGTAGTTCGCGGGAATGACGGTTCGGGGGGTCTTGCATCAAGATTTCGACAGACCCTGTTTCGCGGAAAGGTACCGACCTGACACACGACCGGAGGTAGGATCATGGCGATCATCGACGCGGACGCACACGTGCTGGAGAGCAACAAGACCTGGGAGTACATGGAAGGCGCGGAGAAGGCCTACCGCCCCCAGATCGTGACGGCCCAGAACGGCACGGGCGACGAAGGCGAGTACTGGCTGGTGGACGGACGGCTGTACATCAAGTCGGACAACGTCGGCAGGGACACGCCCGAGGAGTCCCGCGAGATGGCGGACGTGTCCTCGCGGCTGCGCCACATGGACGAGATGGGAGTCGCGATCCAGGTGCTCTACCCCACCATCTTCCTGCGCCCGGTCACGGACAAGCCCGAGGTGGAGTTGGCGCTGTTCAAGAGTTACAACCGCTGGCTGTGCGACATCTGGAAGCAGGGCCAGGACCGCCTGCGCTGGGTCGCGACCATGCCCCTGTTGAGCATGGACGAAGCGCTGAAGGAGCTGGACTTCGTGCTCCAGCACGGCGCCTGCGGCGTGTACGTCCCGGGCCTCATCGGCGACCGGCGCCTGAGCGACCCCTATTTCACGCCGCTGTACGAGGCGCTGAGCGATGCCGGCATCCCGTTGTGCGTGCACTCCGCCACGGGCAGCTTCACCCAGCACGACCTGTTCTACGACGAGCCCGGCTTCAACAAGTTCAAGCTCGCGGTGGTGGGATCGTTCCATACGGTGATCTGGGACAGGATTCCGGAGCGGTTCCCGAGACTGCGCATCGGCTTCATCGAGGTGAGCGCCCAGTGGGTCCCGTACGTGTTTCATGACCTGGCCAAGCGTTTCCGCCAGAAACGCGGCATCGAGCTGTCACGCAGCTTCATGAAGGACAACCGCATCTGGGTGGCCTGCCAGACCGACGACGACCTGGACTACGTGCTGGAGTACACCGGCGACGACACCATCATCATCGGCACCGACTACGGCCACCACGACACCTCCAGCGAGATCGAGGCGCTGCAGAAGCTCCAGGACGACGGCAAGGTGAGTCCCGAATCCGTCGCCAAGATCCTCGACGACAACCCGCGGGCACTGTACGGGTTCTAGGATCGGCGGATTGCGGGATCATGGCGGATCGTCAATTGAAATACGTGGGCGCCAACACGCGCCGGGTGGACGGCGTCGACAAGGTTACGGGCCGGGCCAAGTACACCGGCGACCTGGAAATCCCCGGCATGCTGTACGGCCACGTGCTGCGCAGCCACCACGCGCACGCGCGCATCCTGGACATCGACACGAGCGCGGCGGAGGCCGTGCCGGGCGTCGCCGGGGTGCTCACCGGGCGCGACGTGGGCGACCTGGATCCCCACTACGGCGGCCGTCCCCTCATCGCGCTGGAGCGGGTGCGCTACGTGGGCGAGCCCGTGGCCGTGGTGGCCGCGGACGATCCGCTGACCGCCGAGCAGGCGGCCGCCCTGGTGGCGGTCACCTACGAGGAGCTGCCCGCGGCAATGGGGCTCGACGCGGCGCTGGCGCCGGACGCGCCGCGCGTGCACGAGGACCGGGAAGGCAACATCTGCGGCCACGACAAGGTGCGGCGCGGCGACGTCTCCCAAGGGTTCGCCGAGTCGGATCGGATCTTCGAGCACCACTTCACCTTTCCGATGATCTACCACTACTCCATGGAGCCCCACGGGGTCATCGCCGACTACCGGGACGACGGCATTACCCTGTGGTCGTCGGCGCAGCACCCGTTCCTGGTGCAGGCGGACCTGGCGCGCATTTTCGGGTTTCCCGACAGCCGGGTGAGCCTCAACGTGCCCTACCTGGGCGGCGGCTTCGGCGGCAAGTCCTACGCCAAGATCGAGCCGCTGGTGGTGGCGGCGTCGCGCAAGGTGAAGCGCCCGGTGCGGGTGTGTCTGTCGGTGTCGGAAGCGATGGTGACCGTGCGGCGGCACAGCGCCACGGTGCGCGTCAAGACCGGCGTGAAGGACGACGGCACCCTCATGGCGCGGGAGGCGGAGATCTACCTGGACACCGGCGCCTACATGGACAACGGCCCGCAGGTGGCCACGCGCGCCGCCACCCGCGTCCTCGGCCCCTACCGCATCCCGCACATCCACACGGACGCCTACGCGGTGTACACCCACGCCGGCGGGGCCGGCTCGTTCCGCTCCATCGGCGGCCCGCAGTCCATCTTCGCGGGCGAAAGCCAGATGAACATGATCGCGGCGAGCCTGGGCATGGACCCGGCGGAGCTGCGTCACAAGAACCTGCTCAAGCGCGGCGAGGTGCTGCGGCCGGGGCTGCGGGCCCTGGACGTGAACCTGGCCGGGACCCTGAAGCGACTGGTGAGCGCCAGCCGCTGGAAGACGCGTTCGCGGAAAGCCGGAGCGCCCGTGGGCCTGGCCTGCGGCATGACCAACGCCGGCGGCCAGCCCATCACCGTGGCCATGGTGCGGCTCCAGGCCGACGGCGCCGCCACCATCATGGCCGGCAGTACGGAGATGGGACAGGGCGTGCGCACGGTGCTGTCCCAGTTCGTGGGCGAGGAGCTGCAACTGCCGCTGGAGCGCATCCGCATGTCCGGAGCGGACACGGCCCTCACTCCCTACGACCGCTCCACCGGCTCCAGCCGCTCCACCACGCTCATGGGACGGGCGGTGCAGCAGGCCGCCCGCGACGTGAAGCGCCAGCTCCTCAAGATCGCCGCCGCGGCATTCGGCGTACCCGCCAGGGAGATCCGGCTGATGGACGGGGCGCTGGTGTGCGGCGAGGCGCGCATGTCCTTCGCCGAAGCGCTGGAGAAGCGTTTCGGCGCCGCCGCCGGCGAGTTGATCGGCACCGGCACCGTCGGACCGGAGATCATCAACGACGTCCTGCCCGTGGTCTGGGAAGTGGGCATGGGCACGGTGGAGCTGGACATCGACCGCGACACCGGCGCCGTCTCGGTGGCCGACTACCTGTCCGTGGCCGACGTGGGCAAGGCCATCAACCCCATCCAGTGCGAAGGCCAGGAAGAAGGCGCCGCCATGATGGGCCTGGGACACGCACTGTTCGAGGAGATGATCTACGAGGGCGGCCAGCTCGTGAACTCGAACCTGGTGGACTACCGGGTCCCCTCCTTTACCGACATGCCCCGGGGATTCCACACGGTGCTGGTGGAGAACGGCGACGGCCTCGGCCCCTACGGCAGCCGCGGCATGGGCGAAGGCGGCATCTTCTCGGTGGCGCCGGCCATCACCGGCGCGCTGGCGCACGCCACCGGGGTCCAGTTCTGCGACCTTCCGCTCACGCCCGAGCGGGTGTGGCGCGCGCTGCGGGCGGCCGGCGAAACGGACGGCGCATGAAGATCCGCGATCGCTTCGGCCAGGAAAACCCGCTCTTCTCCTTCGAGTTCTTCCCGCCCAAGGACGACCAGGGCGTCGACGCGCTGTTCGAGACCGTCGCCAACCTGAAGCCCCTGGGGCCGGCCTTCGTGTCCGTCACCTACGGCGCCGGCGGCAGCACCCGCGAGAAGACCGTCGCCATCACCCGGCGCATCAAGCGCGAGACCGGCATCGAGGCCATGGCGCACCTCACCTGCGTGGGCCACGGGCGCGACGACATCGCCGCCCTGCTGGACGAATACGAGGCCGCGGGCATCGAGAACATCATGGCATTGCGCGGCGACCCTCCGCGCGGGGACACGGCCTTCACCCCCCACCCGGAGGGCTTCTCCCACGCCGACCAGCTCATCGCCTTCATCCGGGAACGCAAGGGCTTCTGCCTCGGCGGCGCCGGCTATCCGGAAACGCACCCGGAGGCGCCGAGCCCCGAGGCCGACCTGCAAAACCTCAAGCGCAAGATCGAGGCCGGCTGCGACTTCGTGGTCACCCAGCTCTTCTTCGACGAGCGCGACTACTTCGACTTCGTCGCACGCGCCCGGACCGCGGGCATCGACACCCCCATCGTCCCCGGCATCATGCCCGTCACCAACACCGCCCAGATCAAGCGCTTCACCCAGATGTGCGGCGCGACCATACCCGAGCCGTTGCTGGCCAAGCTCGAGGCCGCCGCCGGCGACGCCCCGGCGGTGGCCCAGGTGGGCATCGAGCACGCCACGCACCAGTGCCGCGCCCTGCTCGACGGCGGCGCCCCCGGCATCCACTTCTACACCCTCAACCGCTCCCTCTCGACGCGGCGGATCGTAGCCAACCTGCGGGAGCGGTAGCAAACCCGCGGAAACCACGAAAAAAGGGCCGGGAGCGTCAAGCTCCCGGCCCTTTCCTCTACAGCGGCGAACGAAGCGCTACGCCTCTATGACGTGGCGCCACTTGTCGTAGACCTTCTTCTTGAGCTCGGGCGTCGATTCGGCCACGGGCGGGAAGTCCTTCATCCACTCGAAGGGCCGGGTGGCGTCGATGATGGCGCGGGAGTTGAAGCCCTTCTTGCCCGGCTGGATGCGCGGGTCGAGGGGGCCGCTCCAGCAGCGCCGCAGGATGTCGATGGAGTCCACCGGGTCCGAGCGCGTGGCCAGGGCCCATAGCACGTCGAAGGTGCTGGTGGGATCGATGTCGTCGTCCACGACGATGACGTAGCGGCCGAGGTAGGCGCCGGCGTGCACCTGTGAGGCCACGAAACCGGCTTGGCGCGCGTGGCCCGGATAGCGCTGCTTGATGGAGATGATGTTCAGCAGACGGCCGCCGCCCGCCTCGTGGCACCACACGCCCTTGACGTCGGGAACGCCCGCCTTCTCCACCTGGTCCCATATGAGGGAGGCCTTCACCATGCACTTGGCGATGGAGTAGTCCGAAGGTGGACGCCCGGGCCGGGCGGCGGTGAGGATCGGATTGTTGCGGTGGTAGATGCGCTGCACGCGGATCAGAGGCTCCGGCCGGCTGTTGCTGGCGTAGTAGCCGGTCCACTCGCCGAACGGCCCTTCCGTGCGCCGCTCGTCGGGATCCATGAAGCCCTCGATGACGATCTCGGCGTGGGCCGGGAACGGCAGCCCCGTCACTTCACCGTTGATCACGTCGATGGGGGCGCCCTTGAGGCCGCCGGCGTAGTCGTACTCGGACACGCCGTAGTCCACCTCGTTACCGGACACCATGAACAGCACCGGGTCCTGGCCGACGCAAACGATGACCGGGCACTTCTCACCGCGGTCGAACCACTTGTCGCGCTGGATGCGGCCGTGCTTGCCGGGCGAGATGTACACGTTCATGCTCTTCTCGTCCTGCACCATGCCCCGGTACGTGCCGAAGTTCACCCAGCCCTCGTCCGGGTCCTTGGTGACCACGAGGCAGCCGGTGCCGATGTAGCGTCCGCCGTCCAGTTCGTGGACAAAGGGCACCGGGAACTTGAGGAGGTTGATGTCGTCGTCCTTGAGGACGTTCTCCATCACCGGGCCGGTCTCCACCACGCGGTGGGGGATCGGGTTGTGCTCCGAGATCTTGTCACGGGTGGCACGGACCAGGTCCAGGTCGGTGTAGTCGAGGGGCAGCCCCAGGGCCAGCGCCATGCGCTTGAACGAAGCGTTCTGGGCGAAGAGCACCCGGAAACCCTCGGGATAGTCCTTGATCTTGTCATACAGGACCGCGGGCACGGGTCCGTTGCTCCCCTGGGCGATGAGCTCCGACAGGGTCCCCATCTCCAGGTTCCAGTCGACCCCGTCGACCCGCTTCAACTGGCCGAAGCTGTCGACGATCTCCAGCCACTCGCGCAGATCGGTGTAGCTGGGGGTTCCCCCGGCCTTGAGTTCCTTCTCGGATATCTTGGTTGCCTCTACTGCTGCCATGCGGGCTCCTTCCTTCGCTATTCTGTCAATATTTCAGGGTGATATCCTGGGTTTTATAACGGACCACGGCGCTTATTGCCAGCCCTGCCAGCCCGCGTGCGTCGACTCCGCTAGTCGCCCAGCATGGTGTCGTCCATGCCTTCGGTATCGTCCGCCGGCAAACCGTTGCAGCTCTCGGGATCGAGGGCCAGGTAGACGTTGGTGCCCACGGGCACCGCGTTCGAAGGGTGCGTATGCACCCGGATGAGCTGCTCCCGGACCTTCACCTGGCAATGGTAGGCATCGCCCATGAAGACGGCGTCGTGCAGCGTCCCCTGCAACACGTTGCCGACCTCCGTCGGCGCCTCCCTCGTCACGGTGATGTTTTCGGGCCGGATCGAGATCACCGCCTCCGCCCCCTTGTCCATGGGCACGGCGGGACTGAACGACAGCATGCCGAACTCGGTGTCGAGGCGGCTGGGATGGGAATTGGCGCCCGCCTCCGCCACCTTGCCGTTGATGAGGTTGGTGAGGCCCAGGAACGTGGCCGTGAATTTCCGCTTGGGTTTGGCGTAGAGCTGGTGCGGGTCCCCGACCTCGATCAGCTTGCCGCCGTGCATGACCGCGATCTGGTCCGAGATCGCCAGGGCCTCGGCCTGGTCGTGGGTGACGTAGATGGTGGTGATGTTCACGCGCCGCTGCAGCGCCTTGATCTCGTAACGCATCTGCTCCCGCAGCTTGGCGTCCAGGTTGCTGAGCGGTTCGTCCAGGAGCATCACCTTGGGCTCGTTGATCAGCGCCCGGGCGAAGGCGACGCGCTGCTGCTGTCCGCCGGAGAGCTTCGGGGCCGGGCGGTCTTCCAGGCCCGCGAGGCCGACAATCTTGAGCACGTCTTCCACGCGACTGCGGATCTCGGCCCTGGGGCGGCGCTGGATGGTCAAGGGATAGCCCACGTTCTCCGCCACCGTCATGTGCGGCCAGATGGCGTAGGACTGGAACACCATGCCGATGGGGCGGTGGTTGGGAGGCACGTACGCGCCGCCGGCGGAGTTGAACACCGCCTTGTCATCGATGTCGATGACTCCGCTCTCCGGCCGCTCCAGCCCGGCTACGCAGCGAAGCGTGGTCGTCTTGCCGCAGCCGCTGGGACCCAGGAACGTGTAAAGGGAGCCCTCCGGGATGCTCAGCGAGACGCCCTTGAGAACGTGGACCCGTTCGGGCCCTTCCCCGAAGTACTTCTCAAGGCTCTGGATTTCGACCATGACTCTGTCGTCGCTCACCGGCAACCTCCGTTCGCGGGCCGCGTCACCGGGATGTTCGACAAGCGAACGCCCGCGCGCACCAGACCCCGCCGCTGGGATGAGCCACCTATCGCACACAAGCAGGGCGATTTCAACCTGAAGCGGACACCCGGAAGCGCCCCGGGACAACCTGGGAAAACGGCCCGGAACACCGCCGCCGGCGACCTGCAACGGGACAACCCGGTGACGCGTTCGGAGCGCGGACAACGACCTCGCCCGCCTCGCCGGCCGTCCCAGGGTTGATTTTGGACACGATTTTTCATAACAACGGCGTTTGTGATTGCGCGTTCGAGGTACGGGCCCTTGCAGCCGAGCGGGCCTGTGATCCCCCATACATCCGCCCGTGCATCGACCTGACGGCCGCCTACTCCGGAGGGAGCTTTCATGAAGGCAGACTTGGTGATCAAGAACGGTACCGTGGTGACGCCCGATAACACGTTCGACGGCGGTGTCGCCATTCACCACGAGAAATTCGTGGCCATCGGCACCAACGACTCGCTGCCCGAAGGCACCCGCGAGATCGACGCCAAGGGAAAGCACATCCTGCCCGGGCTGATCGACGCCCACGTGCACTTCCGCGAACCCGGCATGACCCACAAGGAAGACTTCGGCACCGGCTCCCGCGCCGCCATCGCGGGCGGCATCACCTGCGTGGTGGACATGCCCAACACGATCCCGCCGGTGACCCATCCGGAGCAGGTCGAGGAAAAGAAGGGGCTGGCGGAGGAGAAGTCGCTGGTGGACTTCGCGCTCCTCGGAGTGGTGGTGCAGACCAATGCCGACCAGATCCTGCCCATGGCCCGGGTGGGAGCGGTGGGCTTCAAGATCTTCTTCGGCGAGACCATCGGCAACCTGCCCTTCCCGGACGACGGCGTGTGCCAGGACGTGTTCCAGAACATCACCGAATCCCGGCTGCCGCTATGCATCCACGCCGAGAACCGGCAGATCATGTACCACCACCTGAACCGCATCAAGGAGGAGGGCAAGACCGATCCGGTGAACTGGGAGTCCACCCGCCCGGCCATCTGCGAGGCGGAATCGGTGCACCACGCCATCTTCTTCGCCGAGACCTTCGGTACCAAGCTCCACGTGCTGCACATGAGCTCCAAGCAGGCCGCGGGCATGGTGCGGGACGCCAAGGCCCGGGGCCTCCGGGTCACGGCCGAGACCGGGCCCCACTACCTCTTGCGGGAGCCCAAGGACATGGAGAAGGCGGGTCCGCTGCTCAAGATGAACCCACCGGTCCGTACCCGGGACCACGGCGAGGCGCTGTGGGACGGTCTGCTCAACGGCTACGTGGACATGATCGCCACCGACCACTCTCCCCACACCCTGGAGGAGAAGGGCGCGGACGCCGACGGCAACATGCTGAAGCCCGCCATCTGGGACTGCATCTCCGGCTTCTGCGGGGTCGAGACGGCCGTCCGGTTGATCCTCACGGAGGTCAACAAGGGCCGCATGAGCCTCAACCAATACGTGAGAGTTGCGTCGGAAAACCCCGCGAAAGTATGGCAAATCCATCCTCAAAAAGGCGCGCTTCGAGTGGGTTCCGACGGCGACGTGACCATCGTCGACATGGACAAGGAGGGCGCCATCGACATTCACAAGCTGCACAGCAAGAACAACCCCTCGCCGTGGCACGGCTGGAAGGTCAAGGGCATGCCGGTGACGGCCATCGTCAGGGGCCATGTGCAGATGCAGGACGGGGAGCCCGTGGGCGAGCCCATCGGCCGCATGGTGTGCCCGGTACCCGACTGATGGTCCCTTCGGCCGCGCTCCGCCCAGACCGATCGCAGCCTGTCCCGAACCCCTCGTCAAGCTCGGGACGGGATTGAGGAGGGGCTCGGACGGGCCTGACGAAGGGCGCGGACGGTATTGACGAAGGGCTCGGACGGGCCTGACGAAGGATCCAGGTCGAACGGGGACGGAAGCCTATCAAGGTTGATTTGCCGAGTCCCCAAGGGATGAGGGACAAGAATGAAGCGCACCGAGCCACTCGAATTCCACCAACCGACGAGCCTCGCGGAGGCCACCCGGATCATGCTCGACGGCGGCCCCGGCGGCCACTTCCTTGCGGGCGGCACCGACCTGGTCATCGCCATGAAGGAAAAGGGACTGGTACCCCGGTACGTGGTGGACCTGAAGCGGATACCGTCGCTCTCGGGAATCCGCGAGGAGGACGACGGCGGCATCACCATCGGCGCCCTCACCACCCTGCGCGAGGTGGAGATCTCCCCGCTCATCGTCGGACGCTACCCGTTCCTGGCCCAGAGTGCCGCCGAGGTGGGCTCCATCCAGATCCGCAACCGCGCCACCATCGGCGGCAACATGGCCAACGCCACGCCGTCGGCGGACGTGGCGCCGGCGCTCCTGGCGCTGGACGCCAAGGCGAAGCTGGCGGGCAGCGGCGGCGAGCGCACCATGGACCTCAAGGACTTCTTTCGCGGCCCGGGCCAGACCGTCGCCGAGCCCGGAGAGGTCCTCACCGAATTGCACATTCCGCCGCGGGCCCCGCGCCTCGTGGGCGAGTACATCAAGTTCTCGCCGCGGGACATGATGGACCTCGCCTACATCGGCGTGGCGGTAACGCTGGTGCTCGCCGAAGCGGACCGGCGGTGTGAGTCCGTGGCCATCGCCCTCGGAGCGGTCTCCCCTACCCCGATGCGTGCCCCCGGCGCCGAAGCCGTTCTTCAGGGGCAGGTGCTCACCGAGGAGTTGGCGGAGGAATCGGGCCGCAAGGCATCCGAGGAATGCAGCCCCATCAGCGACGTGCGCTCGTCCGCCGGGTACCGCCGGGCCATGGTGCGGGTGAACACCAAGCGCGCGCTGCTCAACGCCGCCGCGGGCGGCGGCCCGGTGCCGTGGACCAGCCGGCGCGACCGGCGCCATGCATAGGAACGGGGTGGAACTTGGCGCCAACCTCCCGAATTCGTCATTCCCGGCCCCCCAGAACGTCAGTCCCGCGGAAGCGGGAATCCAGGCGGGGTGGAACCGGGCAATGAGACCGCCACACCCCCCACCCCTGGATTCCCGCTTCCGCGGGAATGACTCATTGGGGTGTAGCGGGATTCCGTAACTACCATGAATCATTGAACAAGATTTTATTTTCATATCAATGGCGATTCGACAGAGGATACTCGTAGTAGACGGAGATTTCATGAGCCAACCCATTGAATTCACGCTGAACGGAAGGGCGACGTCGGTGGACGCGCCGGCGCACCGGCTATTGCTGGACCTGTTGCGCGACGAGATCGGCGTGACCGGCACGAAGGAAGGCTGCGGCACGGGCGACTGCGGCGCGTGCACGGTGTACCTCAACGGCAAGCCGGTGAACTCATGCCTGGTGCTCACCGGCGAGTTGGCGGGCGCCGACGTCGTGACCATCGAGGGGCTCAAGGAAGGCGACGCGTACCACCCCATCCAGGCCGCCTTCATCGAGGACGGCGGCGCCCAGTGCGGCTACTGCACCCCGGGCATGCTGATGATGGCCAAGTCGTTCCTGGAGGAAAACCCCGACCCCACGGACGACGAGATCCGCTTCGCCCTGTCGGGCAACCTGTGCCGCTGCACCGGCTACGTGAAGATCGTCGAGGCGGTCCAGGACGCGGCCGCCGAACTGCGACGGCGCGCCGCCGAGGGACGGAACAATGGATGATCTCAACGTTGTCGGCCATCCCGTCACCCGCGTCGACGTCGACGAGAAGGTCACCGGGACCGCCACCTACGGCTACGACCTGGTGCTGCCGGACATGCTGCACGGCAAGGTCCTGTTCAGCACCCGCGCCCACGCGCGCATCGTCAGCATCGACCTGGAGAAGGCGCGCCGGCATCCGGGCGTGGTGGCGGCCATCTCCGGCGCCGACGCGCCCTGGACCCACGGCGAGTCCATCAAGGACAAGCCGTTCCTGGCCCAGGGCAAGGTACGCTACATCGGCGAGCCGGTGGCGGCCGTGGCCGCCGTGGACGAGGACACGGCCCAGGAGGCGCTGAAACTCATCGCGGTGGAGTACGAGGACCTGCCCGCCTACTTCACCCCCGAAGACGCCTGCCAACCCGGCGCTACCGCCATCCACGAGGAGTTCGAGGACTATCGCAAGGCCCCTTTCATCGTCGGCGCGCCCATGCCCAACGTGTGCGAGCACTTCAAGCTGCGCACCGGGGACACCGCCGAGGGCTTCCGGCAGTCGGACATGGTGCTGGAAGAGAAGTACTACGTGCCGATCATCCAGCACGCCGCCATGGAGCCCCACTCGGCCCACGCGCAGGTGGACCCCGAGAGCGGACGGGTCACCATCTGGGTGGCCAACGACGCGCCCTTCCGCGCCCTTACCGAGGTGTCCGAGGCCCTGGGCCTGCCCCAGGAGCAGATCCGCCTGATCAACCCGCTTCAGGGCGGCGGCTTCGGCTCCAAGGGCGGCCTCAAGCTGGAACCCATCGCCATGGGGCTGGCTTTCCAAACCAACGGGCGCCCCGTGCGCGTGAAGTTCAACCGCGAGGAGACCTTCATCTCGACGCTGGTGCGCCACGAGGCCACGGTGCACATCAAGAGCGGGGTCAAGAAGGATGGCACGCTCACGGCCCGGCACATGACGCTCTACTGGGGCGGCGGCGCCTACGCGGAGAAGAGCCCCACGGTATGCATCCGCGGCAGCCTCCCTTCCCCCGGCCCCTACCGCATCCCCCACGTCCACGTGGACGGCTACGCGGTCTACACCAACAAGCCCGTGGCTGGAGCGTTTCGCGGCTACGGCATCCCCCAGGGGGCCTGGGCCACCGAGCAGCACATGGACGAGCTGGCCCGCAGGCTGGCCATGGACCCGCTGGAGTTCCGCCTCAAGAACGTGTTCGTGGACGGCGACATGGCCTACTGGGGCGAGCAGCTTCACAGCGTGGGCCTCACCGAGACGCTGACCAAGGCGGCCGAAGCCATCGACTGGGGCAAGCCCAAGCCGGCCGGAGTAGGACGCGGCCTGGCCTGCATCTCCAAGCCCACCCGCTCGCCCACCACATCCAAGGCCGGCGTGCTCGTGGACGCGGACAACCGGGTGACCGTGCTGGCGGGCACGGTGGAGATCGGACAGGGCAGCAACACCATTCTCTCGCAGGTAGCCGCCGAAGAATTGCGGGTGCCCATCGAGCAGGTACAGGTGGCGCCGCTGGACACCGACGCAATCCCCTTCGACGCCTCCACCACGTCCAGCCGCAGCACCTACCACATGGGCAACGCCGTGCGCGGAGCCGCCATCCACGCGCGCGAGCAACTCCTGGAAATGGCCGGACACGCGCTCGAAGGCAAGCAGGAAGAGCTGGTGGCGGCCGGCGGCAGGGTGCACCTCAAGGACAACGAGGACATGGCGTTGACCTATGGCGAGTTGATCCGGCGGCGCCTGGGAGCTGACGCGGTGCTGCGCGGGGACGCCTCCTACACCTACGAGATCGGCAAGGACCTGGACCTGGAGACGGGCCACAGCGACCACGCGTCGGCCTTCTACATGTACGCCACCCAGGCCGCCGAGGCTTCCGTGGACGAGGAGACCGGCCGGGTGCGGCTGCACCGGGTGTCGGCGGCCCACGACGTGGGCAAGGCCATCAACCCGCTCAACTGCGTGGCGCAGATCGAGGGCGGCGTCGCCCAGGGCATCGGCTCCGCGCTCCACGAGAACCTCGTCATCGACGAGAACGGCAAGGTGCGCAACCCGTCGTTCCTGGACTATCACCTGGTCACGTCGCTGGACGTGCCGGAGATCATCCCCATCGTCGTCGAGTGCGCCGAGCCCGAGGGTCCCTACGGTGCCAAGGGACTGGGGGAGCCGGGTCTGGCGCCCACACCGGCGGCCATCGGCAACGCGGTGGCGGACGCCATCAAGTCGCGCATCCGCGACTTGCCGCTGACCCCGGAACGGGTGTTCCGGGCGCTGGAGGAACGCGACCGGAAGTAGCGCCGGCCCCGCGCCGCCTGGATTCCCGCTTTCGCGGGAATGACGTTCTGTTGTGTAGGTGGCTTGTACGTTTCCACACAGCCTGTTTCGCGTGAATGACGAATTCAGGCTGCGTACGGGAACCGCACGGAGGCTGCCATGACCAAGATACCCGTCGTCATCCTCACGGGCTTTCTCGGAGCGGGCAAGACCACCTTGCTGAACCGCATCCTCACCGCGCCCCACGGCTACCGCATCGCCGTGGTCATCAACGAGTTCGGCGAAGTGGGCATCGACCACCACCTCATCGTTGCCTCGGAAGAAGAGATCTTCCAGATGAACAACGGCTGCATCTGCTGCGCGGTGCAGGGCGACCTGCTGCGGGTGCTGCTGCAGCTACTGGAGCGTCGCGACACCTTCGATTATCTCGTGGTGGAAACCTCGGGCCTGGCGGACCCCACGGTGATCGTACAGACCTTGCTGCTGGACGAGCGCATCAGCCTGGATTTCGAGCTCCAGGCCGTGGTGACCGTGGTGGACGGTTTTCATATCGAGCAACAGCTTGCCGTCCAGCACGAGGCACGGGACCAGATCGCCTGCGCCGACGCCATCCTGCTCAACAAGACCGACCTCCTGACCCCGGAGGAAGTGGACGACCTGACCGCCAGGCTCGGGGCAATGAACCCCACGGCACGCTTGACCCCCACCCGGAACGCCGAAGTGGATATCAGCGAGCTGCTGGAGATGCACGCCTTCGACCTGGAGGCCAAGCGGGAGGCGTTGCGGGACGGCCATCACCACGAGCACCAACCCTCTGTCAAGACCGTCTCGTTCGTACAGGCCGGAGACCTCAACAAGACCCGCCTGAGCCACTGGTTCCGCTCGGTGCTGGCCGAGAAGGGACCCGACATCCTGCGCATGAAGGGCATCCTCAACATGTATGGCGACTCGCACCAGTTCGTGTTCCACGGGGTGCACAGTCTGTTTCAGGGGAAGCTCGGGCGGGAGTGGGGGGACGGCGAGGAGCGGCTCAACCGGCTGGTCTTCATCGGCCGGAACCTGGACGGGGAAGAGCTGCAGGGAGGACTCAAGACGTGCCTCCGCTCCGAGGACGAAGCCGCCGCCGACGGTGGGCTGGACATCTACCGCGACGTCTCGTCCTTCACCCTCGACCAGATCCGCGTGTGGGTGCGTCAGGCCCTCGAATTCCCCTCCAAGACCCCCATCACCATCAAGGAGGTCCCCTGCGTCAAGCCGGACTGCCCTCCCATCGAGACCGCCATCATGGTCTTGCTGGACAACGAGCCGCCCCGCTTCTACAAGATCCAGAAGACCATCAACGAGGTCAACTTCGACAGCGTCTACGACCTGATCGCGAACCCGATGCCGTGCTGCTAGCTAGCAGCACTGGTTTCCTGTCCCGCCGACGTTCAGCCCGTCTTGATTCCCATGCGCTCCTGCAAGGCGCCCACGGCCTCGTAGAGGTAATTGATCGCCCGCCGCAACTCGCGAATTTCATCGCGTGACTCGTCGAGCCTTTGACCTGTATGGCCACGAAGCTCGTCCATGCGCTGATCTACGAATTCGCGCGCCTCCTTGAAACACTGGTCGGTATGCGCACGTGCGTCCTTGAAGCATTGGTCGGTATACGCGCGGGCCTCCTTGAAGCATTGGTCGGTATACGCGCGGGCCTCCTTGAAGCATTGGTCGGTATGCGCGCGCGCCTCCTTGAAGCATTGGTCGGTATGCGCGCGCGCCTCCTTGAAGCATTG
>JAJEAI010000019.1 GCA_022824205.1 Candidatus Binatia bacterium | reverse complement strand
GATCAGACGCGTCGCCAGCTTCACCAGTTCTCCCCTCCCGTCCGCACACGAAAGTCGCCCTTCTATCAGCTCCGAAAGGGATTTGCGCGTCCGCATCGATCCCGGTACTCTCTTCGCCATGGGGTGCCTCCTTGTTGGCGCTGGCCTCTACCGGCGCCGGTTGGTTGTCCTCAACCAAGGATGCACCCCCTTCCAATTTCCAGCAAGTTTAGGACTTCACCTTCACAAGGAGAAGGGTATCTCTGCGCGCACGTATGTCATGACGTACTCCGACCCCAAGAAGCAGGAACTCGATGGAGAGGTGAACACCCACTGTCGCGAACACTTGATGTGGGTGAGGTCGAAAGAATACCGCAGGTTGACCCAAGCATCTCGGGCACTCTACAAGGAGATCCGTGCGCTCCGCGCAAAATTCACCAAGGCGGTCTACGTGAGAGAAATGCGCAGACGATTGACCGAACTGGAACTTGAGATTACTAGGGAGGCCGAGAAGAAGATCGAGAGATCGTACAAACGATGGGCGGCGTAGGGTAAGGTTAGTGCCTGCGGCCAAGCATATTCTGCCACTTCCGGACTCCATTGCTTCCTCTCGCGAAAATCTCCACGGCCTGACGGAACGCTTTCCGTCATTGCGTCATTGGTAACCGTTCGGGGAAGCCGTGGAAGCGCGGAACCGAATGAGTGATTCGGGTGGCGCAATCGAGGAACTCCCTACTGTCGCAGGGGTTCGCGAACCGCCGTCCTCCCGTATCTCCGAATCTCCACGGCTTCCCTGAACGGTTACCGTCATTGAAGCACGTTCGTGCGCACGGCCCGGAAATGAAACGGTACCTAAGTGGTACCTAGCCGTTGAACAATTGTCGCGTGCTCTGGTCGGTGCTGCCTAAGCTATTAATTTTAGGTCGGAAAAATTACACCAGCTCCCATGCGGGGTATACCCAGATTTACCCCGACATACGCCCGTGTTGCGGAGAGAACACGCTTTTTTCCCATGGCATGAAGGGTTCGAGGGGCTCGTAATGCGCGCCGGGACGCAGACAAGGCACGTCAGGCACCACGGTGCGGCAGGTGTGAGAACCCATAACGGGCGCCAGCCCGTCGGAACCGCTCCGGCGTTCATCCACAACGATGGTGAACGTTCGCAGGTCTTGCAGTGAAGGCAAAGCCGCCGTGGCGTTTGAGCGGGACGACCAATCCGCGATCCACGAGCGCGTTCCGCATCACCTTCCGGCGACCAGAGGCAACATGACGCCGGGCGCGAAGCAAACGAGCGAGGGAGTGTTGCACACTTCGCACAGCACGATGTCGATGCGGCTGCCGGGACCGATGCATCGGTCAGCGATCGCCGCGTCGGCGCGAATGTTCCCGCACTTGTTACCGCTCCACACGGAGGGCTGACCGAAGCCGCGGCTTGCAACCGGCACGAGGCCGCTGCATGGTGAAGGGAACATGATGGCAACGAGGAGTCATGCTTCGGCGAACGAGGTGACGTCATACAGCGCGGTCAGTCGCCGCCGCCGGCCCGAGTCGCCGTCCCCGCAACGGTGGGCGCCATGACGCCGGGGGAGTTCATCGCCAAGTGGCGCGTGGTCGAGCTCAAGGAGCGCTCGGCGTCGCAGTCGCACTTCAACGACTTGTGCGCGTTGGTAGGCGAGCCGACGCCGACGGACGCGGACCCTTCGGGCGAGTGGTACTGCTTCGAGCGCGGCGCGCGGAAGGACAGCGGCGTCGACGGCTGGGCCGACGTGTGGAAGCGCGGCTGCTTCGCCTGGGAATACAAGGGGCGGCGCGCGGACCTGGACGCGGCGTTCAACCAACTGCGGCAGTATGCGTTCGCGCTGGAGAACCCGCCGTTGCTGATCGTCTCGGACATGGCGCGGTTCCGTATCCGCACCAACTGGACCAACAATGTGAGCGAGACGCACGAGTTCGCGCTGGAGGATCTCGCGGACGGGGCGACCCGGGACAAGCTCAAGTGGGCGATGTCGGACCCGGAGCGGCTTCGTCCGGGGGAGACTCGACAGACGGTGACGGAGCGCGCGGCGGCGACATTCGCCGAGCTTGCGCAGTCCCTCCGGGACCGGGGCCAGGCTCCGCAGACGGTGGCGCATTTCGTCAACCGTCTGGTGTTCTGCCTGTTCGCGGAAGATGTGGGCCTGCTGCCGGACAACATGTTCACCCGGATGCTGGAGCAGGCGCGCCGCCGGCCCGACGAGTTCGCCGAGCTTGCCCGTGACCTGTTCAGGGCCATGTCCGCCGGAGGCCGTGTCAGGTTCGAGTCGGTGGCTTGGTTCAACGGTGGACTGTTCGACGACGGCACCGCATTGCCGTTTGGACCGGGAAGGGATCGAGACGGTGCTGAGAGCATCGGCGCTCGACTGGTCGGAGATCGACCCGTCGATCTTCGGGACATTGTTCGAGCGCGGCCTCGATCCGGACAAGCGTTCGCAGCTCGGGGCGCACTACACCGACCGCGACAAGATCATGGCCATTGTTGAGCCGGTGATCGCCCGTCCGCTGCTGGCGGAATGGGAAGTCGAGAAGGAGGGGATCGCCGCGGCCATCGCCAGGGAGGACAGGGCGGGGTCAGTGTGGAGGCGCCGCCGGAGTGGGTCCGTGAGGGTCCGCCCCTCGCAACGTCTGCTCAACACGTTCCTCAAGCGTTTGCAGGACTTCACGGTGCTGGATCCGGCCTGCGGTTCAGGCAACTTCCTCTATCTGGCGCTGCATGCGCTCAAGGACATCGAGCACCGGGTGAACCTCGAAGCGGAGTCGATGGGCCTTGAGCGGTCTTTTTCGGCTGTCGGCCCGGCGAATGTCAGAGGTATCGAGATTAACGCCTACGCAGCGGACCTCGCCCGCGTGTCGGTCTGGATTGGGGATATCCAGTGGATGCGGCGCAACGGGTTCCGGGAGTCGCGCGATCCGATCCTGAAACCGCTGGAGACTATCGAATATCGGGATGCAATCCTCGCGCCGGACAGAAGTGAACCAAGCTGGCCCGACGCCGATGTCATTATCGGCAATCCGCCGTTCCTTGGCGGCAAGCTGCTGATCGGCGGATTGGGGGAGGATTACGTCTCCGGGATGTTTGCGGCGTGGAAGGGACGTGTACCGCCGGAGGCCGATCTCGTCTGCTATTGGTTCGTGAAGGCGGGTGAGCATGTCGGGACGGGCAAGGCGAAGCGCGTCGGCCTCGTCGCCACCAATTCGATACGCGGCGGCGCCAACCGCAGGGCCTTGCAGGCCGCGACCGAGGGACACCTGATTTTCGATGCCTGGTCGGATGAGCCGTGGATGATCGACGGCGCGGAGGTGCGGGTATCGCTGATCTGCTTCTCCAGCGCGGGTGACGTGTACAGGCCGGAGACACGCATGAATGGCGAACCCGCCGACGAAATCCATTCTGACCTTACGGCCCGTCGGGGCGGAACCGGAATCGACCTGACCGGGGCGAAACGCATCCCGGCGAACATCGGGGCAGCCTTCATGGGCGACACCAAGAGCGGGCCGTTCGACGTTCCCGGTGATCTCGCGCGGGAGTGGCTGCGCCTTCCGGCAAATCCGAACGGGCGGCCCAATACCGATGTGCTCAAGCCGTGGGTGAACGGCATGGACCTGACCCGCCGCCCGGCGGGCAAGTGGGTCGTGGATTTCGGATGGGAGATGTCGGAAGCGGACGCCGCGCTTTACGACGCGCCCTTCGGGTACGTCAGGGAGCATGTCTGGCCGAAGCGGCGGAAGAACAGGGCCGCGTCAGTCAAGCGACTCTGGTGGCGGCACGAGCGCCCGCGCCCGGAAATGTGGCAGACGCTTGACGGGCTCTCGCGCTACATCGGCACGGCGCGGGTGGCCAAGCATCGGCTGTTCGTCTGGCTGGACGTACGCGTCCTGCCTGATAGCCAAGTGATCGTCATCGCCCGCGACGACGATGTGACCTTCGGCATCCTGCACAGCCGTTTCCACGAGGCGTCACTTCGGCTCGGCACCAGCCTTGAAGATCGGCCGCGCTACACGCCGACCACTACCTTCGAGACCTTCCCCTTCCCGGACGGACTCGCGCCTGACATTCCCGCCGCCGACTACACAGACGATCCCCACGCTGTAGCTATCGCCGATGCGGCCCGGCACCTGGTCAAACTCCGTGACCGGTGGCTCAACCCGCCCGAATGGGTGGAGTGGATGGACGAGCCAGCGCCAGGGTATCCGAAGCGCCCGGTGGCCCGAGACGAGGCGGCGGCGAAGGAACTCAAGGCCCGCACGTTGACAAACCTCTACAATGTCCGACCGCAGTGGCTCGCCGATGCTCACGCGACACTCGATGTCGCTGTTGCAGGGGCGTACGGGTGGGACGTAGGAATCTCGGACGACGAGGCGCTGAGAGAGTTGCGGGGCCATCAATGCATCGGAGACTGATGAGTATTGACTTGAAGCCCGAAAACCAAAGGGGTATGGGGGCGTGATGTCCGACTTCGACGCAGCGGACATTGCGGTGTTCGTATGTATCGAGCTTGCCATTTTCGCTTTCGGAATGGGGTTGGCCGTAATGTTCCCGGAGGCCACCGCGTTGGTGTGGTTTCACTGCTGTCCCACAAGAAATACGAATGAGGAGGACCTGAAGAGCTCCGTCATGCTATGATGGAAATTGCAAAAACCCATCGTAGGAGGAGGTTCAGGTCCATGGCGTACAATCATACCGTAATGGGGCAAATACTCA
>JAJEAI010000037.1 GCA_022824205.1 Candidatus Binatia bacterium | reverse complement strand
CGGGAATCCAGGCGGGTGGGGCCGGGCAATGAGGCCGCCACACCCCCACCCCTGGATTCCCGCTTCCGCGGGAATGACTCGTTGGGGTGTAGCGGGATTCCGTAACTACCATAAATCATTGAACAAGATTTTATTTGCATATCAATGACGGTATCGGGGGAGAGGAGTATCATGACGCAGACAAAAACCACGGTAGGATACCTGCTGCCGACGCGCGAAGTCGTGATGGCGCAGGCGACCCCCGATTGCAGCCGCATCGTACAACTGGCCGAAAGCGCCGAAATCCTGGGGTTCGACTCCATCTGGGTGGGGGACAGCATCCTGGCCCGGCCCCGGCTGGAGCCGTTGACCACCCTGGCCGCGGCTGCATCCCGCACCAGCCGGGTGACGCTCGGGACGGCCGTGCTGCTTCCGGCCCTGCGCCATCCCGTGGTGCTCGCCAACGAGATCGCCAACCTCGATCTCCTGTGCAACGGCCGGCTCATCCTGGGCCTCGGCATCGCCGGCAACAATAACCTCGTCAAACGCGAGTTCGCCGGCTGCGGCGTGGATTTCCGCCATCGGATCGGCATCTTCGAGGAAGGCGTCGCCCTCATGCGCCGCCTGTGGACCGAAGACGAAGTGACCTTCCACGGGCGCCACTTCCAGCTCGACGGCGTGCGCCTCGGGCTCCACCCGGCACAACCCTCCGGCATCCCGCTGTGGCTCGCCGGGAGCGTGGACAACGCCCTCCGCCGGGTGCTGCGACTCGGCGACGGCTGGTTCCCGTTGCCCAACTCCCCGGAGAGCTTCGCCCGCAACTGGCAGCGGATCGAATCCCTGGCCCAGGACATGGGACAGGACGCCGCCCGGCTCGCCCGCGCCGTGTACGTCACCGTCAACCTGAACGACGACACCGCCCAGGCCGAACGCGAGATGCGCGCGTTCATGGAAGGCTATTACAAGGTGCCCTACGAGACCATGGTGGCCGTGCAACCCCCGTGCAACGGCCCGGCCGCCCGGTGCATCGAGTGGCTCCAGGCCTACGTGGAGCGGGGCGCCGAGACCATCGTCGTGCGCTTCGGCAGCCCCGACCAGACCGCCCAGCAGGAACGCTTCGCCGCGGAGGTGCTGCCCGCGCTGCGCGCGGCATGACACATCTCCACACGTACCTTACGCGCTTGGCCACCCTGGCACCGAGGAAGTTCGTGAGGCGTCACTCGCGTGAGTGATGCGAGCCTCTTGCCACACCAGAGCCGCGTGTTATGCTTCCCGGATTGGTAGCTTGAGCTTCTGTCAAGACCGCGGAGTTCCTTTGGCCACGGCCCCCCACGATGTCAAGACGCTCGGTGCGTACTTCACGCCGGAGGTAGTGGCGGATGCCTTGGTGCGATGGGCCGTTCGCGACCCCGGCGACCTCCTGCTCGATCCATCTAGCGGCGATGGCCGCTTCGTGGCGCGTCATCCGAACAGCGTCGGTATCGAACGGGACCCGGCCTCGGTCGCGCAAGCGTCCGTGCGTGCGCCGAATGCGACACTCGTAAACAGCGACTTCTTCACGTGGGCGTCTGACGACCGGCGCCAGTTCGACTGCGCGGCCGGCAACCCTCCGTTCATTCGGTATCAGCGGTTCAGCGGCCCGATCCGGCAGGCCGCACTCGACTACTGCCGCCGCCTGGGCGTCGTCTTCAGCGGCTTGTCGTCGTCATGGGCGCCGTTCATCGTGGCGGCGGCCAGCAAGCTCCGTCCCGGCGGCCGGATCGCGTTCGTCGTACCGGCGGAGATCGGTCATGCGCCCTACGCCACGCCGCTCGTGGACTACCTTCTGGCCAACTTCGGTTCCGTGCACGTGGTCGCCATCAAGGAAAAGATCTTTCCACGACTCTCGGAGGACTGCTGGCTGCTGTTCGCGGACAACGCGGGTTGTCAGGCGGACGGCGTTCGGTTGTCAAAGCTCGAACGATTCGACTCCAGTGGAATACCGCCAGCGGTGTCGGAACTGATACCGATCGAGGAGTGGCGCGTCCGATGGGGCGGCAGGCTGCGGCCGTTCCTTTTGCCGGCGCGCATCCGGAGCCTCTATCAACGCATGACGACCGACGCCGGGGCGGTCCGGCTCGGCCGAATCGCGCGGATCGGAATCGGGTACGTCAGCGGCGCCAACCACTTCTTTCATCTACGCCCGTCCGACGCGGAGCGCTTCCGGATACCTGACGAGTTCCTTGTACCGTCGATCAGGAACGGCCGGTATGTCACCGGCACCGAGATCAACGACGCCGACGTCGAGCGGTGGGCCGCCAAAGACGAGCCCGTGCTCCTTTTGCGGATACCGCCCCGCGCACAGGTGCCGGCCGCGGTCCAGGCGTATCTCGACACGGAGGAAAGACATCGCGCCAGAGCCTCCTACAAGTGCCGCAACCGCAAACCATGGTACACCGTTCCCGACGTACGGCGTCCCGCGTTCGTGGTCACATACATGAGCGGCAGGGCTCCGACACTCGTCATGAATCGAAGCAGGTGCACGTGCACGAATACACTCTTGGCGATCGATCTCCGGCCCGGACTGTTCGACGGTAGCGGCGATTTCTGCGGCCAACGACTGCCGGCAGCGTGGAGTTCGTCCGTCGGGCGGCTGAGTTGCGAACTCGAAGGACATCCCCTCGGGGGCGGGATGCTCAAGCTCGAACCCGGAGAAGCGCGCAACGTCCTCCTGGCTCCGGACGCGGTGATCCACCAGCCCGAGGCTGCCCTGCTCGACGAAGGCATCGAAGTGATGCGCCAATGGAGGCACGTGGCGTGAGTGCCTGCGAGTGGATATCGCTCAACTCGGCCCTTGCCCACTTCGTCGAGTTCCGCGGGTCGCCGCAGAGCCAACGGCACATCAAGCCGCTTCACTGGTACGTCGCCTGCCGACTCGTCGTTGAAGGCGGGTTTCACCCCGACGAGATCATGCCGCGCCCGCCGTTCCGCGTGGACGGAAACCGCAGGCGGCCGGTGTTGATCCATGAACCGAGCCTCGGCGGTACAGGTGAGCGGACTGTCTACGGCGGTGTACCGCCAATACGACGAACGATTCGTCTACGCTGCTCCCGACCTCAAGAAGGTGACGGCTCGCAAGGGGTGGGCAAGGGCATCGGCAGCCTTCAGTGCAACGGCGCTGACCGACATGGACTACGAACCCAGAAGCGACGAGTCTTGATCACGGCCCTAAACGACGCCTCGTAAGAGAACCCATGACCGACATCCAATTCGACCTGGGCTTCAGTTCGCGCACCGTCGCCGCCTACCCCCTCGCCCGGCGCATCGCCATCATCAAGAGTGCGGAGGCCTTCGGCTTCGACCGGCTGTGGCACTCCAACGAGAAGTTCGGCCGCGACATGGTGGCCAACATGACCCTCAGCGCCGCCCACACCGAGCGCATCGGCATCGGCGCGGCGGTGACGGACCCCTACAGCGTCCATCCCGCGCTCACCGCGGCCGCCATGGCCACGGTGGACGACATCTCCTCGGGCCGCGTCATCGTGGGGATCGGCGCGGGCGGCTCCGGCTTTCCCGCCATGGGCATCCAGCGGGAACGCCCGGTGGCGGCCACGAACGAAGCCATCGCCATCATGCGCGGCATGTGGGCCGGCAAGCCCGCGACCGTAGACGGCAAGGTCGTAAGCGTCCGGAGCGGCGTGCTGGGGTTCAAGGCCCGCGCCGACGTCCGCATCGTGATCGCCACCCGGGGACCGGCGATGTTCCGCTTGGCCGGCCGCGTCGCCGACGGCGCCATGATCGCCACCTTGGCCACGCCCGAGGGCGTCGGCATCGCCCGGGACTTCGTGCGGCAAGGCGCGCAACAGACCGGCCGCGACCCCGACGAGATCGAGATCATCTCGCGCGTCGACACCTGCGTCGACCGCGACCGCGACAAGGCCCGCGCCGGCGTCAAGCAGATGATCGCCTTCCTGTTGTGGAGCAGCTACCCCAACCGCGACTTCGTCATCCAGTTGGGCATGGAGGTCCCCGCCGAGTTGGAGGCCATGATCGCCAAGCGCGACTACGAACTCATGTTCGAAGCCGGCCCCCTGGTCCCCGAGGAGTTCGTCGACGCCTTCGCCTGGGCCGGCACCCCCGAGGAAGTCGCCGCCAAGATCACCCGCATCGCCGAAACGGGCATCCGCCGATTCGGCACCTGGGTGCTGGCTCCGCCGGAAGGCGGGATCGAGTCGGTCATTCAGTTGATCGCGGAGGAGGTGATGCCGCAGGTGCGGGATGTAGCCGGCGGCTGATTACGCTCATCGTCCTGATGGAATACACCTTTGTTCCCGGAAGACTTGGACATCGAACGGCGGATGTCCCGGTGGAAGACAGGCGAACGACGCGTTCACCGCCGCCCTTCATCGCGCAGCTTCTTCCAGTCCAGACCTCCGAGCGTCAGACCGGACGGAAGGCTGCGAATGCCTTGGATCACGCGTTCCGTTCCAAACGCCGAAAGGACCATCTCAACCAGAATCCGCGGCGATCGGGTCAGCGCGTCCGTGACCGGAATGCCGAGATCCTCCTGGTACCGCTCGATGGCGGCGCTGACGTCGGCGTCGGTCATGTTCTCGTGGTTGATCGTGAGGCCGATGACCTTGGTATCGGCGAAGGTCTGAATGAGGTGGATCTCGTCGGCCGGCTCCGGCATCGGCATGTGTTCGAAGTCGGCGCGATGGGCTCGTGCGGGTGCGTGCTGGAGCACGACGCCGTCGGGGCAGCAGCCACGGAGAATCAGGGCCGAGGTCGGGTAGGCGGGGTGACTGAGCGCGCCTTGCCCTTCAACGACGATCACGTCGGGTTTCTCGGCTTCGAACGCCTCGACGATCGTCCCTTCGAGTTCGCCGGCGCAGAACTGTGAAGGAACGGCGTCGAGGGCGACCCCATATCGGGCTCCCTGGATCAGGCCGGTCTGGCCCGTGCCGATCATGACCGCCTTGATGCCGCGATCATTGAGTGCCCGGGTCAGGGCGGTGGCGGTGGTCCGCTTGCCCACGGAGCAGTCGGTGCCGAGGACGGCGATGCGCGGGCAGGTGACCTCCGCGATGCGGCCGCTGAAGGTTCTGAGGTTATCCCTGGCAGGGGGCTTCCGGACGTCGAGGATCTTCACGTTTCGCGCGGCGCTTGCCGCCACGAACTCCGGGTCGTCGGTCAGGAACTCGTGAAGCCCGTTCACGATGTTCATTCCCAGGTCGATGGCCTCGAGCAGAACCCCCCGATCACAGGCCGACAATCTGCCGCTCGCGGGAGCCATGCCGAAAATGAACCAGTCGGGCGTCGTTCCGGCGCGCGCCAGCGCATCGGCCAGGTCGCGGCAGATGGGAATGCCGTTTGGCGGCTCACCGAGCACGACGCCGGCATCGAGACCGGCCTTCTCGCTGTCGATGACCGAAAGGATTTCATAGAGCTCGGAGTGACGGACAAGGCCGTTTGCGGTCTTTCCGTCAATGGCGCCGAAGTTCGCTTCGCAGTACACGATGGCTGTCGCGACTTCGGCGGGTGATTGTGCAGTGTTGTGAGTGGCGGGGGCGATAACGTCTCCCTTATGCAAAGCTGGAATGAAGCCTCGAGCGTGACTCACTTGACGCCACTCCACCCTGATCTCAAATTCTCTAGCCAAGGATCTCGACCACCTCAGCGACCACCTGTAGCGATTCGGCGTCCCCGGCGGTCAGGACGATCTGTTCAAAGTCCGGGTTGACCGGCTTGAGTATGATCTTCGTATGGTGCCACGAGTCTCCGTCATCCACCTTAGCGCTCTCGTAACGCTTGACGGTGTAGCGCTCGCCGCTCTCCCGATCGGCGGTATCCCGCATCTGCACCAGCACGGTCTTGCCCTGGCGCGTACCTTCAACAGGAGCGGAGAAAAGGCAATACGCGCCGTCAGGTATAGTCGGTTCCATGGACTTGCCTACCACTTGGGCAACGAACATGCCACGACGTAGCCTGCGCTGGGTTCTGACCACCGCCCAATCCAGCTCGGTTTCGTCGATGTGTTGGAAATCGCTGAATGCGCCTGCGGCGGCCTTGAGTGGAACCAGCGGCACGCAGGTGACGTAGCGTTCTTCCGGCTGGGGCTCGACGATCCGCAAACGTGGAGGCAACGCTCCAGATCCAGCGCGCTCCGTTCCTCCGCGAGCATCGTCCCTGTTCCTCAGCCGCCTATACGCTTCCGACGCCATCCAGGCCGTCACGACCCTCTGGAAGGGTGCGTCGTTCATGAACCGGACAAAAATCTCCTCATTCTGGTCCATGCGCTCGACGAACAGATGTTCCAACAGGCCCTTGAACACCAGCTCGAACTTGTCGCTCGGGTTGACCGCTGCCGCCCGTCGCAGACCGTCGTCGGCCATGGCCGCTTCGACGATCTGGTCAAAAAAGAGCTGATCGGCCTGGTTGAAGTCCGTGCCGAAGCGTTCATTCACGATGTCGATGAGTTGTGAAAGCGGCATGGGCTGCGACCGCACCAGCCCGCTGCCGACTTCGGTAGGGCCGTCAAGGGAACGGGCCTCGCCGTCCTGAAGCGGGATGGACCCCTCGCTGATCTTTTGCAGCCGGTAGTACTCAAGCCGCACATCGTCATCGAACCGGTAGGCCGGGTCACCCTTGCGCCGCGGCAATTTCGCCGCGAGATGCCGGAGGAACACGTACAACTGTTCGAGATCCGAATCCTGGTACGGAATCACCTGGCTCAGGAACACGTACAGGTTCAAGAACGCCTGGACCTTGCTGCGCCAGTCCTCCGCCTCCGCCTCGTTGTTGTCTCTGCGCACGGTGAAGCGCGACACTGCGGGATCAAGAGCGGCGTTGATGGCCCGATGATCCAACGCACTCTGGCGCCGCTTGGGCTTGAAGTATACGGCAGTGAACTGCTCAACCTCCTCGTCGAGGTAGATCCCCGAAGCGTCCAGTTCACCCTTGATCGCGTACATGCGGGCGGGATCGACTTCCTCGCCCATCTCGGCGCCTTCGTAGTAGGTCTTGAACGCCTCGCGAATCTCCTCCCGGTCGTTGACGAAATCGAGAACGAACGTGTCTTCCTTGAGCGGATGAATGCGGTTCAGCCGAGACAACGTCTGCACCGCCTGGATGCCCGCGAGCCGCTTGTCTACGTACATCGTGTGCAGGAGCGGCTGATCGAACCCGGTCTGGTACTTCTCCGCGACGAGCAGGACCTGGTACTCCTGCGTCGCAAACTTTTCGGGCAACTCCTTCTCGGGGACGCCGTTGTTCATGCCCGGTTCCGTGTAGGTGACATCCGCCAGCTTGTCGTCCACGACCGTACCGGAAAAGGCCACCAGCGACTTGATGGCGTAGCCCTTTTCGCCGATGTAGCGGTCGAAGCTCTGTTTGTAGCGCACCGCTTCCAGGCGGGAGCCCGTCACCACCATGGCCTTGGCTCGACCGCCGATCCTGTGCCGTGTGACCGCCTGGAAGTGTTCGACCATCACCTCGGTCTTCTGTGCGATGTTGTGCGGATGCAGGTTCATGAAGCGCGCGAGAGCCCGCGCAGCCTTCTTCCGTTCGACGTTAGGATCATCCTCGCAGGCCTTGAGCAGCTTGAAGTACCTCTCATAGGTCGTATAGTGCTTCAGCACGTCGAGGATGAACTCCTCCTCGATGGCCTGTCGCATGGTGTAGCGGTGCGCCGGACGACCGTCGTGGCCGAATACGGCGAGCGTCTTGTGCTTGGGCGTGGCAGTGAAGGCGAAAAAGCTCAGATTCGCCTGCCTGCCGCGCTTGGCCATGCTGCGGAAGAGTTCTTCCAGGTCTTCCCGGCCTTCCTCGGCCGCGCGCTTTCTGGCTTCCTCCCGCAACCCCTCGCCGCCCAGCACTCCTTTGAGGTCGGTGGCCGTCTCGCCGCCTTGGGAACTGTGTGCTTCGTCAACGACCACGGCGTAACGCCGGGTGGCGAGCGCTCCCGTGCCAGTGGTCCCGCGTTCCTCCGCGATCTTGAGCAACTGACGCGAGACGAAAGGGAATTTCTGGAGTGTGGTGATGACCACCGGCACCGCGTTCTCAAGCGCTTCGGCGAGCTGTCGCGAGTCTTCGTCGATTCGCTGAACCACGCCACGCTTGTGTTCGAACTGGTAGATCGTGTCCTGGAGCTGCTGATCGAGCACCACGCGATCAGTGACCACGATCACGCTGTCGAAGACGCGCTGGTTGGCGGCGTCGTGCAGGGACGCCAGCCGATGCGTCAGCCAACCGATCGTGTTGCTCTTGCCGCTGCCCGCGGAATGCTCGATGAGGTAATTCTGCCCCACTCCCTCGTTGCGGGCGGTGCCCACCAGCAAGCGCACCGCCTCAAGCTGGTGGTAACGGGGAAAGATCATGGACTCCGTCTTGACCCTCCGGCCTCGGTCGTCGCGTTTCTCGTCGATTTGCAGGTGGATGAAGCGGGCGAGGAGGTCGAGCAGGCTGTCCGGCTGCAGAACCTCGTCCCACAAGTACGCCGTTCGATAGGTCCGGCCCTCCGAATCCGGCGGGTTCCCGGCGGCCCCTTCGCAGCCCCTGTTGAAAGGAAGGAAGTGGGTCGCTGCGCCCGCCAAACGGGTGGTCATGAGCACGGACTCGGTGTCCACGGCAAAATGCACCAACGTGCGCCGCTGGAACTCGAAGATGAGCTCGCGCGGATCGCGGTCCTCCCTGTACTGCCGGCGCGCATCCTCAACCCGCTGGCCCGTGAGCGGGTTCTTCAACTCCAGCGTAGCCACCGGAATGCCGTTCAGGCTCAGCGTAACATCCAGGGACTGTTCGGACCGCGGCGAAAAGTGGAGCTGGCGGGTCAGTCCCACACGATTTGCGGCATAGCGGGCTTCAAGTTCCGGGTTCAACTCGTGCGCCGCCTTGAAGTACGCCACACGAAGCGTTCGCCCATAGCACTTGAATCCGTGTCGCAACGTCGCGAGAGAACCGTTGGCGTCCATCCACTTGCACAGGTCGCCCAGCACCTGCTCGCCGGTATTGTCACCGTGAAAGGATTCCAGCCTCGCCCACTCCTTCGGCTGGGTCTCGCGGATAAAGGCCAGGACCGTCTCGGGAAAGATGGCACGCTCTCGGTCGAAACCGGCGCCGGCGACGGGCACATAGCCGTTCGCCAGCAGATGCGCCTCGATCACGGTTTCGAAAGCCTGTTCGCTTGTGGGCTTCATCTCACCGCCGCAGTCCTTGATTCTTGATGGTTAATCAATGCCCTCTTAACTCTAGCCAAGCACCGATTCGGGTCCTTTCTGAGGTGACACTCCCAGATTCGGACCACCTTCCAACCCGCATGACGCAACTTACCAGAGACTCGTCGGTCCCTAGTTTGGGTACGCTCGATTTTGTCCTTCCATGCCCGAGCGTTCGTCTTCGGCGTAACGTTCTTGCCGCAGTCGTGACCGTGCCAAAAACAACCATCTACAAAAACGACGACCCTCGCCGTTCGCCAAGTGAAATCCGGCTTCCCGGGGAGCGGCTGATGCCTGCGCCATCCGGCCATATGAGCCTGGCGAAGTAGGGACGCTAAACGTCCTTCAGTCGTTTGGTTTCCCGTACTGCGCACGCGAGACATAAGCTGATCACGTTGCAATCCTCCGAAACTCGTGCGTTCTTTTTGGGCGTTACCCGGCCACCGACTCATGCCGTCACCCCATTCTCGCCACCTTGGCCTGCGATTGCGTTCAAGACCTGTTTGGCCGCAAGTCTCGCGTAGAGCGGGGGAACGGCGTTTCCAATCATGTCGCACACCGCGTCCATTTGATCCGTCACGAAGCGGTAGTTCCGTGGGAAGGTTTGAAGCAGCGCTGCCTCCCTGACAGAGATCGTGTATCGGTGACTATCGGGATGTCCGAATCTACCCTTGCACGGGGTCGTACACCCACCGGTAATCGTCGGAGAAACCTGATCCCACGCCATCCTGCCGTACACGTTGGTAAAGCCGTTGTACCCGTTTTGATGACAGGGAGGGCGTAGTGACTCATCAACTGTCCGCCAGGTCTTACCAGGCTCGGCGACGCGTAAACGCTCCTTTGTCTTCGGCAAAAGGTCACGGACTACGTGCCAGTTATACGCCAATGGCCCGCCCGTCTTCAGCGCGGTCTTCAGCGTGACTGGCTTGTCCATGTGACCAATAGTCTCTCGTACGGTCACCCAAGGATTCTGGCCAACTTTTTGCTTCAGATGACGAACGTGCGTAGGCGCAGGGAGGCGAATATTAAAGCCTCGCCCGGCCAGGAGAACCAATCGTCTTCGAGACTGAGGCACACCGAAGTTTGCCATCTGCTCTACTCGCCACTCATCTTGATATCCGCTCCCTCGAAGCTTATCGAGAAATCTTTCGAATATTGTGCTGCCTCTTTTGACCAAGCCTGGGACGTTCTCCATCATGACCGCCTCGGGCTGAATCTTCTCGATTAAGTCAGCCATTACCATGACAAGTTCATTGCGTGGATCGTCTCTCTTGTATTTGGCCGTAAGGGAACAAAACCCCTGGCAGGGCGCGCATCCCGCCAGCAACGCAACACTGCGGTCGCCGACCGCATCCAGAATCTCGCGGGCCGATACATCCCGTATGTCCTTGGCGATCAATTTCGTGCGCCGATGATTTCGTCGATGCGAGGCGGCGGCAATAGGGTCGATCTCCACCGCTACAGCGACGTGGAACCCAGCGCCTCGGAGACCGGTTGTCAGGCCGCCGCAACCGGCGAAAACGTCAATTGCAACGGGCTTCAAGTCGTTCACTGGGTAGCCCTCTCCGTCGTTCCGTCCGCGTCGGATTCCAGCGATCGCCGTTGGAGCGCTTCTCGGAACTGATGATGGCTCTGCTTGGCACGTTCGATCAGATCATCCCAAGTTGCAAAGAAAACCCAGCCCTTGTCTGCGTACGCCTGCTTCAAGTTGCTGGCGTCCCCACGCAATTTGGATGCAATGAGGTGAGCCTGGACGTGGGAATATCTTATCGCGTTCGGTTCCGTGAGTTCCTGAAATCGCTCTTGAACGTAAAGACGGTATTTGTCCGCTTGAAGAATATCTTCTTGCGTAGCAACGTGCGCCCCACGCTTGATTTCAACGATGTGCAGCGTCCCGCCCACGGCGACGCAAAAGAAGTCGACACGATCATCGTCTCCCTCCTGCTTCTCCCTCTTGAGACCGAATTGTCTTTCGATCCACGTTGCGACACGTCCCTCGGTCTTGCTGAGCATCCATGTTGGATCGATGAGCCATGGATTCCTCTCCAGGTGTTTCGCGATGACTCCTCGTTCCTTCGCGTCTTCGTGATGCATTCTCTCTAACGTCGAAATGGCTGTAAGATTGCCTTCGATGATCTGCAGAAGCGTGACCGCTATCCTCACTTCCATCTTGGAGAGAAGGTCGTCAAGTTGCTCAAGATCCGCAACGTCCGTGTCGCGAAGTTTTTGAAGGATGCTTCGCAAAGTTGCATTTTCCAGCGCGCCCAGAAACCACGAAAGAATGTCCTGAAATTCCGACGGCTCCATCTCAACCGACTTGAACTTCTCTACGAATTGAAGCGCCGCTTCCCTGTACGTGGGTGCTAGACCGTCAATACGTCTCTGGACATCGGAGCCGATCTCCTTGACCTCACGTTCTCGAAGAGATGACCGGAATTTCGCCCAATCTGATAGGCACGTTCTGAGGAGACGTTGCCCCCAATCTCTGAACGCCGTGCCTTCTGGACTCTCCCACGCGATGGCGTCCCTGGGCGTCGCGATGTGATCCGGCGAGTCTACTCCCGCATCCAGCCATTCGGCCCGTACCTTGCCGACTAAGTATCGCAGACCATGTTGACCGGTAACGCCGCCGCTAATCTCGAAAAAGGTCTCTTCTTGGGATATCTTTCCTCTCGTGTAAACCAATACACCATTCGATTCCCCCTGATTTTGTTTGCGTGGCTGCGGCGTGAAACCAATCCAATAATTGACGGGCCCACATCCCTGAACTTCGTCCGTTTCCCAACCGCTATCCGGTTTTCGTAGTTGAAAACTTACGTCATCCTCCTGCAAGGCGCGGCCATTTATTTGGACTTGAAAGTCTTGCAGAAGAAGGAATCGTCGGCCCATACTGCCGTGAAAACGGTCGCTGTTGATCGCCCGTCGTTCGTGCAGATGGCGCAGAATGGCCGTTGTGCCCTTCAACCTTCTGGCCTCTGGCGGTGCTTCGCTAACCGGTCCCGCAAAGTTCACGTGTACCGGCGCCGGCCCGCTGTCGATCTTCGTAATATCGGCGAGATCCAGCCTAAACCAAATGAGGACCTGCGTCTTTAAGGTCCCGTCATTTGCCTCGTGGACCGTCTGGATGTCGAGCGTATCCGCAATGCCGAAGCCCGCGAGTTTTCCAACGCCCTTTCGACCTTGAAGCAGGCGGCCCGCCTGCGACCTGTCCCTGCCCTCTACCCTTCGTCGATCTCTGCCAACGTTCAGGTAGGCGTCTCTCACCATGTCCCACGTCATTCCACTTCCGTTGTCGGAGACGGTGATGGACTGACCTTCGTTGGAGGGATCCCAGCCTTCGTCGAGAGGAAGATGAACATCGACTTCCGTTGCGTCGGCGTCCCACGCGTTCGAGATCAGTTCCGCAATAGCCGGAACAGGCCGGCCCGCGTACATCTGAACACCGAGATGCTTGACGAGATTCCCAGCAACCGTCAATGCAAGCTCGTCCGCCGTACGTCCAGGTAAAAGAACTCGGTTGTCGCGATCAGCCATTGTTGCATCCGTCATCGCTACGGTATTAGCAAGGTGATTCTCATGCTGCTCGCCCCACGTCGATCTGACCGGTTACCGCGGCAGCGATGAGCGAAGCGCGGCGCTCTTTGAGCAAAGCCGTGGTTCGTTTCGTCCCAGCACGCACCGCGTCCAACTTGCCGGTCTCGTTCTCCAAGTAGGCGACAATCTCGCGCTGTTCGCTGAGCGGCGGCACGGGAAGTGAGACCTCAAAGAAGCCTTCCGGATAGAGGCGCAGCCGGGATGACCACACGCCCTTTGAGTATCGCATGACCTCCTGAGCGAAGACGGGCAGACGCACCAAAGCGTCGACATAGCTCGGATCAAGACGTGCTCCAGACTCATAGACGTTGTAGGCCGGGCTAACAATGCCGTCCACGGGCGATACGCCCATCGCGCCCATCCATGCCCATAATGTGTTGATTACGAGATCACCTGAAAGACAAATTTTGTACCCCTCTGTCGTGGCCGCCTCAAACATGTTGACTTCCTTCTCTGAACGAGGAGTTACGCCAGTAAGATGCGACACTGTGAGGAGTTCCTCCTCTCCTGTATTGGAGCGTTCGTCGCGTTCCGTGAACAACCATCGTGCGCGTTCAGTTTTCCAATGCGCCGGAATCTCACCGAGCCACGGGATGCCGGAGTCTCGGATTGGAACGTGAGGATCGAGGCCGCGGGTGACGGCTCGGGTGATGAGCGCCCGAAGCTTCTCGTCCAACAGCCGAAGCACGCGATCCTTCTCCGCCGCCAACGCGTCCATACAAGCCGTCTCACGGTCAAGGTAGTCAGCGATGGCACTTTGTTGATCAAACGTCGGCACCGCGATCTTGGTTTCTCCGATAAGGTCTGCTTCGAGGCTCTCGACCGTGCTGCCGACTTTGCTCCAAACGCTCAGTAGCTGCTGCTCATGCCCTTCCAATAGTCGTGCAAGGAAACGCGCCTCAACCTCCGGGAGCGGGATCAGCGCACGCAGATCCTGATTCAGGGCCACCGACATTCGATTGATCGCAACCGGAATCGAATGGCGCAGGATTCCCGAACGCATCACAAGCAGGACAGCACCAGGGGCGACGAGCTTGGCTGAACTGTTTTCGAGCCCATATCTGGTTATGTGGTCTTCCGTCTCAGAGACCGCTGTGTTCTTCATGTCCTTCGGCGATACCCAAGGGATCGCGCCATTCCAGAATTCGGGATTCCCCTTGTCCGGAGTTCCTCCGCCTACGAAACGACAGAGGTACTTGATGCGCTTTCGCGGCCACTCAGTCGGAAACGTTGCGCCCCAGGAGACAGTATTCACTCCACCACCTCCCGCAACAACCGCATGATCTCTTCCTCTGCCTGCTTCAGTTCCGCGTCGATCTCTTCCAGTGGTCGCAGCGGCGTGTACTTGTAGAAGTGCCGGTTGAAGTTGATCTCGTAGCCGACCTTGTCCTTGCTACGGTCCATCCAGGCGTCGGGAACGTGGGGATGCACCTCGCGCTCAAAGTAGGCGTCGACATCGTCCTTGAGGGGCACGTTCTCGAAATCGCGGAGGCCGGGGTCCGGCTCATACCCGCCGTCGCGACCGCCAGCGACGACCGCCTCGGCGTCTGGGTCTTTCTGTGTGAAAACGCTGCGAAAAAGCTTCCGCTCGGCCGCCTTCCATCGGGACTCGCGCGAGTGCAGCACGTCCTCGATTTGGCGCCACACGGCATCCCAGTCGTTCTGCGGCTCGCGGCCCAACTCCTTGTCAATCAACTGCACGTCGTCGAGCAGATGCGGGCAGGCGTCGAGAAAGCGGGCCTTGTCTTCCAGGGTCATCTGGTAGCGCAGCCGCAAGGGACGCTCCACGGTAACTCGCGTGTAGCCGAAGTCGACGTTGTCGAAAGTCTTGGAGGTCTCGCCGTCGGCCTGCCGCCCATAAAGGCGAACTATTTCCGCAATCTGGCCGCCGGATAGATGTCGGCGCTTGTCGCCTAGGCTGCGCCTGTTGTCCTCGCTGCCACCCGCTGTCCACACGTCGCGCGCATCCAAGAGCTGGACCTTTCCCTTACGCCGCTTCTCTTTCCGGTTGGTGACGATCCATACGTAGGTACCGATACCGGTGTTGTAGAACATCTGCTCGGGTAGAGCGATGATGGCCTCGATCCAGTCGTGTTCGATGAACCACTTGCGGATGTTGCTCTCACCCGAGCCCGCGCCGCCGGTAAAGAGCGGCGAGCCGCTGAAGACGATGGCGAGCCGCGAGCCGTGCTTATGCTCCGCCGGCCGCACGGGTTCACGCTTGTGCCACATGTGTTGCAGGAAAAGCAGCGAGCCGTCGTTCACGCGCGGCAATCCGGCCCCGAAGCGACCGTCGAAACCGCGGTTGTCGTGTTCCAGGTTGATCTCCCTCTGCTGCTTTTTCCAGTCCACGCCGAAGGGCGGGTTCGTCAGGAAGTAGTCGAAGGTCTCATCCGCAAACTGGTCCTCGGTGAAGCTGTCGCCGTACCGGACGTTATCGCCGGTACCGTTGTGGTCCACCTGCTTCATCAGCATGTCGGACGCCGCGGTGGCGAAGGCACGCTTGTTGTAGTCCTGCCCGTAGACGTAGAGCCTGGCTGAGTCATGGTGCTCACGCAGGTAGTTCTGTGCCTCCGCCAGCATCCCGCCGGTGCCGCACGCGGGGTCGAGCAGCTTGCGGACGGTGCCGGGGGTGGCGAGCAAGTCGTCGTCCTGAATGAACAGGATGCTCACCATCAGCCGGATGACGTCGCGCGGCGTGAAGTGGTCGCCCGCCGTTTCATTGGCAAGTTCGTTGAAGCGGCGGATGAGGTTCTCGAAGATGAGCCCCATCTGCTCGTTCGGCACCGTGTCCGGGTGAAGATCGACATCGCAGAGCTTCCATACGACCAGATAGAGGATGTTCGCCTCGCGCATCCGCTCGATCTCGTTCTCGAACTCGAAGAACTCGAAAATGTCGCGCACATTCCTGGAAAAGCCCTGGATGTAGCTAACAAGGTGCCTTTCGATGTTGTCCGGGTCACCCTTCAGCTTCTCGAAATCGAGCTCGGAGCGGTTGTGAAAACGCTGGCCGGCGGCCTTGTTCAGACGCTGCTCAAGGGCTTTGCCTTTTACCCTGCCGCCCTTGAAGCGTGCGTCTTCGGCCAAGACCTTGGCCTTTGAGGGGGCGAGAACACAGTCGAATCGGCGCAGCACCGTCATCGGCAGCATGACGCGCTCATACTGCGGAGGCCGGTACGGTCCGCGTAACAGATCTGCGATCTGCCAGATCAGATTCGAGAAGTAGTTGTGGTCAGGCATCGCTCAGTTTACCCCTGCCAAACCCAGGTGATCCACGTGCTAAATGCCCGAGTAGGCTAGGTGATCCAAAAGCTCTGACTGGAACCGCTCAGCAATGATTCCTCCTAAGCTGCGGTCGGATATCGGATCACATCGACGATTTCCAACGATGCTGCCCTTTTCAACCTGACCAAGAGCGTAGCGTGTGAAATTCACTGGCCCCCTCCCGACACCCATTGGTTTCGTAATCGCCTGGAACCATGTTTCTACGGGGCAGGTTCAAACTCCACCTTCACACGGTAGCCAAGCACTCGTGCATATTCTTCCACCGTGGCAAGCCGTGGAGAAACCTCACTATTCACACTTTCGAGCCGCGATATATTGCTTTTTTTGGTCCCTAGAAGTTCGGCCATTTGCTCCTGGGTTTTGCCTGCGGCGGTGCGTATGGCGATCATGTTTCGCTTCATGGCAAAAGCTGGAGCGGCTTCGTCGTAGGCGGCCTTTACGTCTGGGTTTTTCAGTGCCTTGCTTTTGAAATCCCCAAATGTGGATCGGTCAGCCATTGTCTGTTACCTCCCTTCCACACCCTCCTTATCAACCTAATAAGGTTATCAAAAACGATAACCCTCGGCAAGTCCCTACCCACTTTATGGCGTTCGCGCTACGGAGGATTTCGCGCGGCCTTCCTTCGGGATCGACACCGTCAACTTCCGCCGACGGTGCCTCCTCGCCCTGGGTGAGACGCCCGGGAAACTCAAGCTGAAATGAGAAGCAATCAAGCGGTCGCGCCGCAACGCGCGGGGATCTATGCCACGGCCATCCGCCCCCGCGCCCGCATCCACTCCCACCCCGTCAGCGCCACACCCACCACCAAGCCGACGACGTTCCATTGGAGCCACGGGGTGACCATGCCCAGACTGGCGGCGAGGAAGACGACGCGGGTCACGGGGTCGAGGTTCCTGAAGCAGTAGCCCTGCACGGCCATGCCCATGGCGACCATGCTGCACACCGCGAAGGCGACGGTGACGGTGACCTCCCCGGCGCCGCCGATGGTGAGCAGCGCGGAGTTGGCCACGAAGGCGTAGGGCAGCACGAAGGCGGGCAGTGCCAGCTTCACGGCTTCCACGGACGTGGGAACCACCGGGGACTGGGCGATGGCCGCGGCGGCGTAGCTCGTGGGCGCGGTGGGCGGCGTGATGGAGGAGAAGGCGCAGAAGAAGATCACGAACAGGTGCGCCTGGGGCACGATGGCGTCGGCGTCGAGCCCCATGTTCTTGAGCATGACCACCAGCGCCGGGATGGCGATGCCTACCTGCACGATGTAGGCGGACGACAGCGGCAGGCCCATGCCCAGGATGATGGCGGTGATCATGACGTAGAGCAGCGCCAGCAGCAGGTGTCCGCCCGCCAGATCGACGATGACACCGGAGAACTTGATGGCCACGCCGGTGAGGTCGAATATCCCCACCATGATGCCCGAGGTGATGATGGCCACGGCCACGACAGTGGCCTGGATGCCGCCCTGCACCAGCGCGGCCCAGATGTCCTTGAGGCCCATGCGCGTGTGCTTGCGGAACCAGCTCACGATCACGATGGCGATGATGCAGCGCACCACCGCGTACCCGGGACTGTAGCCGGCCACCAGGAGGTAGATGAGGATCAGCAGGGGCAGCGCCAGATGGCCCCGATCCATGATGGTCTGCTTGAGGCTCGGCAGGTCCTCCCGCGGCACCGTGGGGATGTTCTGCTTGACCGCGTAGATGTGCACCATGATGCCCACGGCGAGGAAGTACAGCACCGCGGGGATCAGGATGTACTGCATCACGTTGACGTAGGGCAGGCCGGTGTACTCCGACATCAGGAAACCGGCGGAGGCCATGACCGGCGGCATGATCAGTCCGCCGGTGGAGGCGGACGCTTCCACGGCCCCGGCCATGTAGTCCCGGAAACCGATCTTCTTCATCATCGGGATGGTGAAGGATCCGGTGATGACCGCGTTGGCCGTGCTGCTGCCCGAGATGGAGCCCATGAGCCCGCTGGACAGCACCGCGATCTTGGCCGGCCCGCCCCGGAACCGCCCGGCGAGGGCGGTGGCGAACTCGATGGTGAACTGGCCGAACCCGGACTTCTCCAGGAAAGCCCCGAAGACGATGAACAGGAAGATGAAGTTGGCGGAGATGTGGGTCGGCAACCCGAACAGCCCGTCCGTCAGAAAATACTGGTTGTCGGCCACGGCCGAGGGCGTGTAGCCCAGGTGATAGAGAAACCCGGGCAGGTGAGGCCCGGCGAACGCGAACAGGAAAATGATCAGGGCCAGCGCCGCCAGCGGCCAGCCGATGGCACGGCGGCAGGCCTCCAGCGTCAGCGCCACGGCGCCGAACGCCAGCACCAATTGGTAGAGCGCGAAATCCTCGGTATAGCCGATGTGCTCGACGATCCAGTCGTACTCGTAGAACGTGTACCCCATGGTCACGAGCCACAGGAAAATGAGCACGAGGTCGTACCAAGGCACCTTGCCGTCGTCCGCCCGGCTGAACGCCGAGTAGCTCATGAAGGTGATGAAGATCATCAGCGTGACGTGAATCACGCGATGCAGATACGCTTCGGGCTGGCCGAAGAAACCGGTGTAGAGGTGGTAGAAGGAGACCGTGAATGCCGCCAAGCTCAGGACGATCCCGGCGAGGCCGGTGAGGTTGCGATGCATGGGGCCGCTCTCCGCCGCGTGTCCGGTGCGGCGTGGACACCCGGGCTTTCGCTCGCGTTACGTGGATCGAGGGTGGAAACGGAAACGGGGACCGGCACCGAGGCCGGCCCCCGAGTCGGAGCGTCCCTCTACTTGAGGAGGCCTGCCTCCTTCAGGTAACGGTCCATGCCCGCGTGGCGCGGAGCGCCCACGTTGAGGGTAGCGTTCTTCGGATCGACCCGCCCCATGGCCTTCACGGCTCCGGCGAACTCACTCAGGCCTCCGTAGAGATTCTTGGTGAACTTGTACACCCGTTCCTCCGGAACGTCCTCGTTGGTGACGATGAGCACGAAGGTTTGAACGGTGTTCACGTCGGCTTTCTGATCGTAGTGCTTCTTGTCCAGGGTGAACGGCACGGCGGCGGGATTGGCCGTGTTCATCTTGCCGATCTCCTCCTCGGAGAACGACAGGATGCGGATGGGCGCATGGGCCGCCAACTGCACGATGGGCGCGTAGTTCTCCTCACCGGGGCCGAGGTAGGCATCGACGTGCTTGTCCTTCATCTGGGCCACGGCGTCGTTGAAGTTGAGGTAGTTGACCTTGGAGAAATCACCGTACTTGATGCCGAGGGCTCCGAGCATCTGCTGGTTCAGCGCCTGATACGAGAACGACTTGGGCATGACGTTGACGCTCTTGCCCTTGAGCTGCTGGACCGACGTGATGCCGGAGTCGGCCCATACCACCCAGAAGAGATAGTTGGGATACAACACGGCGGCCACGCGCACCTTCTTGGCCAGCGCCTCTTTGCCCTTGAAGACCTTCGCGCCCTTGAGCGCCTCCGGAATCGTCGTCCCGCTGGTCAGACCGAAGCTGGTCTTCCCGGCCATGACGTTCAGCAGGTTCGACGTACCGCCGCCGATGTCCAGCGTCACACTGTCGCCGTCGTTCTTTTCGGCCAGGCGCTGCGCCACGGTCCCGATGGGATACCAGGAACCGCCGGGCTTCGAGACGCCGAACTTGTAGCTCTCCGCCAGGGCCGCCGGCGCGAGCGTCGCGACGAAAACCGCGGTCAACGAAACTACCAGGAACCTCTGCAATCGATTCATCGTGAACTCCTTTCGCTGCTCTCCGGCACGCCGCGCGCGGGTGCCCGGACTATCGAAGTAGCTGAAGCTACTTTCGTTACCCCCAAATGTCAAGAACGATGGCGCCACCTTGGAGCGCGGAAATCGTCGCCCGGGAGCGCGGCGTCGCGGGGTTGAGGGACACGCTCCGACACGGTAATCGAACACACAAGGAGGAACACGCAAGGAGGCCATGAATGCGATGCGCATGACCCGACGCAACTTCATCCAGTCCCTGGGCGCCGTGGCCGGTGTCGAGGCGGTTTACCGGACCATGCAGGCCCTGGGTTTGTCCGGGGCCGGCGAAGCCCACGCGGCGGCGCTCGATCTCCCCCCGAACTCGGGCCGGGGGAAGCGCGTGGTCATTCTCGGGGCCGGCATCTCCGGCATGACCGCCGCCTACGAGCTGTCGAAGGCCGGTTACCACTGCACGATCCTGGAAGCCACCGGCCGCGCCGGCGGGCGCAACCTCACGGTGCGCGCCGGCGACGTCGTCGAGGAGACCGGCGGCCGGCAGCGGGTGGACTTCGACCGCGGCGACCACCTGTACGTGAACCTGGGCCCGGCGCGCATCCCCTACCACCATCACGCGCTCCTCGGCTACTGCAAGGAGTTCGGCGTCGAGCTGGAAGTCTTCACCAACGACAACCGCGCCGCCCTGTTCCACAACCGGGAGCGCTTCGGTGGGAAACCCGTGCCGGCCCGCCGGGTCATGACCGACACCCGCGGCTATATCGCCGAGCTGCTCGCCAAGGCGGTGGACGCCGGCTCCCTGGACAGCGAGCTGACGGCGGAGGACAAGGAGCGCGTCCTGGCAATGCTGGTGGAATACGGCGGCCTCGATCCGGACCGGCTCTACAAGGGCTCGAGCCGCGGCGGCTATCGCGGCGAGCAGCTCCACGCGGGCCTCAAGGCCGGCGAGGTGGACTCCCCCCTGGACCTGAGCGAGCTCCTCAAGGCGGACTTCTGGCAGTACAAGCTCCACTTCAGCCAGTTCCTCGACCAGAACCCGACGCTGTTCCAGCCCGCCGGCGGCATGGACGCCATCGCCAGGGCCTTCGAGCAGCGCGTCCGTCCACTCATCCGGTACGGCAGCCCGGTCCAGGAAATACGCAAGACGCCGGACGGGGTTCGGGTGGTGACCGGCGGGGAAGCCGTCGACGCCGACTTCGCCATATGCACGATCCCCGCGCCCGTGCTGAAGGACATCCCCAACGATTTCTCCCCGGAGACCCGGGCGGTGATCGAATCGATCACGTTCGTGCCCGCCGTGAAGGTGGCCTTCCAGAGCCGCCGCTTCTGGGAGGAGGACCACGCCATCTACGGCGGGACCTCGTGGACCGACCAGGACATCACCCAGATCTGGTACCCACCCTACGGCTATCACCGGGAAAAGGGCATCCTCGTCGGCGCCTACATCTGGGACGAGGAGCCCGGACTGCGCTTCAGCGCCATGACCCCGCGGGAACGGCTGCGCGCCGCCGCCGCCGAAGGTGAGCGGATCCACACCGGATACGCCTCCGAGATGGAGACCGGGGTCAGCCGGGCCTGGCTCAACGTGCCGTTCCAGAAGGGCGGCTGGCCCGGAGAACGCCACGCATCGCCCGAGGCCCTTCAGAAACCCGACGGGTCCATCCATTTCGCCGGGGACCAGGTCACCGGCCTGCCGGGATGGCAGGAAGGCGCCGTGCTCGGCGCGCATCTGGCGGTGAACGCGATCCACAACAGAGTCACGGGCCGGTAGCGCGAGACGTGTGGCGCACGCCTCGGATGGCGTCCTTCGACTTCGCTACGTATTCCCGCCCCGCGTACGAATTCACCATTCCCGCGGAACAGGTTGTGTCATGAAATTCCAGGACAGCGACCCATCAAACCGTCATTCCCGCGGAAGCGGGAATCCAGGGGTGGTGGTGTGGCGGCTCCATCGCCCCGGCCCCACCCCGCCTGGATTCCCGCTTCCGCGGGAATGACGGATTTGCGGGCGGGAATGCGATGCCAAGTCGAAAGACGCCCATCTTCGCAGGGCTCCCATTCACCCGCCTCTTCTTGACAACCCAGGGGCAATTGGGTACGCACCCCGAGAATGTCATCCGCCATTCCCCGAAACGGCACCCATCCTTATGAAACCCGCACCCTTTGAATATTATTGTCCGGAAACCCTGGACGAGGCGGTCAGCCTGCTCGAACAGCACGGCGACGACGGCAAGGTCCTGGCCGGCGGCCAGAGCTTCATGCCGCTCATGAGCCTGCGGCTGGCGCGTCCTTCCGTCATCGTGGACCTGAACCGGGTCTCCGGCCTCGACGGCATCGCCGCCAACGGTGACGGGGGTCTCGCCATCGGCGCGCTGACCCGCCAGCGCGCGCTGGAACGGGACGCCGAACTGCCGGCGCGGAACCCTCTGCTGGCGGCCGCGGTCCCCCTCATCGGCCACTTCCAGATCCGCAACCGCGGCACGGTGGGCGGCAGCCTGGTCCACGCCGATCCGGCGGCGGAGCTGCCGGCGGTCACCGTGGCGCTGGGCGCGGACTTCGTCCTCACCAGCGCCGGCGGCGAACGGGTGGTGAGCGCGGCAGACTTCTACCTGGGCTACATGGCCACGGCCATCGAGGCCAACGAGGTGCTCACCGAGATCCGCGTGCCGGCATGGAAGGCGGGACGCCTGTGGGCCATCGACGAAGTGTCCCGGCGCAAGGGCGACTTCGCCATGGTCGGGGTGGCGCTGTGGGCGGACATGGACGGCGCCAACTGCGCGGACGCCTGCATCACGCTGTTCGGCGTGGGCGGCGAGCCCGTCCGGGTGGAGAAGGCCGAGCAGCGCTTGAAGGGCGCGGCCCTGGACGACGCCACCCTCAAGGAAGTCGAGCGCATCGTCTCCGAGGAGCTGGAGCCCGACTCCGACATCCACGCATCGGCACTCTACCGCAGGGAAGTGGGCGGCGTGCTCACCCGGCGCGCGCTGCGCGCGGCCGCGGAAAGAGGCACGGAGGGCAACGGCGCATGAGCACCAAGAGCATCCTCAACCTGACGGTGAACGGCAAGGCCTACGAGAAGCTCGTGGAAGTGCGCATGACCCTGGCGGACTTCCTGCGCAACGAGCTGGACCTCACCGGCACCCACCTGGGCTGCGAGCACGGCGTATGCGGCGCGTGCACGGTGATCATGGACGGCGAGGCGGTGCGCTCCTGCCTGCTGCTGGCGGTGCAGGCCGAAGGCGCGACCCTGGAGACCGTCGAGGGACTGGCGGACGGCGACCGACTGCACCCATTGCAGGCGGCGTTCCAGGACCGGCACGCGCTCCAGTGCGGCTTCTGCACCCCCGGTTTCCTCATGACCGCAACCGCCTTCCTCAAGGAGAACCCCAGTCCCACGGACGCCGAGATCCGCGAGGCCATCTCCGGCAACATCTGCCGCTGCACCGGCTACCAGCCCATCATCGAAGCCATCGGCCAGGCGGCCCCGGAGGCGGGCGGCAAGCCCCGCGAGTGACGCGAAATGGCGCCGACGCCCGCTAACGTCATTCTTGTCCCCCGAGTCGTCATTCCCGCCCTCGAATCGTCATTCCCGCGGAAGCGGGAATCCAGGCGAGGTGAGGCGGGGATACACGTCCGGTTCGCCCCTCCCCACCCCTGGATTCCCGCTTTCGCGGGAATGACATCTATGGGGCAGCGGCCAGTTGGCGAAGGCGCATTCCCCTGAACGAGAGGCTCTCCGACATGGCGGAAACATACATCGGCGCTCCCATCAAGCGGCGCGAGGACGTCCGGTTCATCACCGGGACGGGCACCTACGTGGACGACATCAAGCTGCCCCACATGGTGCACGCGGCCATCCTGCGCAGCCCCCACGCCCACGCGCGCATCCGCGACATCGACACCAGCCGGGCCGAGGCCCTGCCCGGGGTGGTCTCGGTGTTCACCCTCAAGGACATCGGCGAGCTGGACGCCACCGTCCCCATCCGCATGTACAAGATCCCGGGCCTCGACAAGTACCTGCAGCCGTCGCTGGCACGGGACGAGGTACGCTACGTGGGCGAGCCCGTGGCCGTGGCCGTGGCGGAGAGCCGCTACCTGGCCGAGGACGCGCTGGACGCCATCGACGTGGACTACGAGGTGCTCCAGGAAGTGATGGACGTGCGCGAGGCCATGGAGGACAAGGTGCTGGTGCACGAGCACAACGGCACCAACCTGGCCGGCGTGCACCACGTCTCCATCGGCGACGCCGACAAGGCCTTCGCCGAGGCCGACTACACCCGCCGGGAAGAGTTCCGGGTGCACCGCTTCACCGGCAACCCCATGGAGACCCGCGGCATCGTCGCCCACTTCGACCGCGGCAAGGGCGAGCTCAGGGTCTACGGCGCCACCAAGCTGCCGCACCTGAACCGCCAGACCATCGCCGCCTTCCTGCAGCTTCCCGAGCACAAGTGCCACTTCGAGGAGAACGACGTGGGCGGCGGCTTCGGCATCCGCGGCGAGTTGTACCCCGAGGACTTCCTGATCCCCTTCGCCTCCGTGCGCCTGGGCCTCCCCGTGAAATGGATCGAGGACCGGCGCGAGCACCTGCTGGCGGCCAACCACTCGCGCCAGGTGACCTGCGAGCTTGAGATCGCCGCGCGCAAGGACGGCACGCTGCTGGCGATCCGGGCACAGATCTACGGCGACATGGGCGCCTACGTGCGCACTCACGGCGGCCTCGTGCCCTGCTCCACCGGCGCGCTGCTGACCGGCCCCTACCGCATCCCCAACTACCAGGCCAAGATCCACTGCGTCATGACCAACAAGACCGGCCTCGGCACGCTGCGCGCCCCCGGCCGGGTGGAATCGTGCTTCTACCGCGAGCGCATGCTCGACATGATGGCGCGGGACCTGGACCTGGATCCGGTGGAGCTGCGGCGCAAGAACCTGGTGACGCCCGAGGAGATCCCCTACGAGATCGGCTTCACCCGGCCCAGCGCCCACCCCACCATCCTCGACAGCGGCGACTACGCCAGCGCCCTGCGGCAGGCCCTGGAGCGTTTCGAGTACGACGAGATGAAGGGCATCCGGGGACTCCAGGAAGACGGCCGCTACCACGGCGTGGGCCTGTCGTACTTCGTCAAGAACACCGGCGGGCTCGAGCCCTACGAGGGCGCGCGCATGGTGGTGGGCGAGGGCGGCGGCGTCAGCGTGTTCCTGAGCATCGCCCAGCTCGGCCAGGGACACGAGACCGCCATGGCGCAGATCTGCGCCGACGCCCTGGGCGTGACCATGGACGCCATCTCGGTGTTCCACGGCAACACCGACCTCTCGCCTTTCGGCTGGGGCACCTTCGCCAGCCGCGGCACGGTCATGGCCGGCAACGCCGTGCACCTCACCGCGCTGCAACTGAAGGACAAGATCCTGGAGGCCGCGGCGCGGCACCTGGACGTGGACGCGAGCGGTCTGACGCTGGAGGACGGCAACATCGTCCAGCCCGGCACCGAAGCGCCGGCGCTGCCGCTGGGCGAGCTGGTGGCGCACATGCGCGAGTCCATAACCCCCGAGCAGGGCGTCCCCGAGCTGGAAGCCACCGCCTACTACAACTCCAACAACATCACCCACACCTACGGCGTACACCTGGCCCACGTGGCCGTGGACCCCGAGACCGGTGTTTTGGAAGTGCTCAAGTACCTGGTGGTGGAGGACGTAGGCCGGGTGGTCAACCCGCTCATGGTGCGCGGCCAGACCGTCGGCGCCGCGGTGCAGGGCATCGGCGGCGTGGTGCTGGAAGAGCTGGTCTACGGCGAGAGCGGCCAGCTCCTCACCACCACGTTCCTGGACTACCTGCTGCCCACCAGCACCGACGTTCCGCCCATCGACGACCTCGTGCTGGAGGAAGCCCCCTCCCCCTACAACCCCCTCGGCGTCAAGGGCGCCGGCGAAGGCGGCATCGTCGGCACCGCCGGCGCCCTGGGCAACGCCGTCAGCAACGCCCTCGGCATCGAAGTCAAGGACCTCCCCCTCAGCCCCGACCGCGTCCGGGCGTGGATACGGGCGCGCGGAGACGGTTAGTTCTTAGCCTAACTTCAAGGGTTTACTCACAAACCAGCTCGCCACTCCAGCCAGCCGTTCGCCGACCCAGGAAGCGAGCAGTACCCAGCTTCGTCAAGATGATTCTTGACGCGGTCCGGTTTCTGCAATACATTGGCGGGGTAATCGGGGGAGGATACATGCCCGTTCCGCGAGAGAAATTCTCCAGCCAAGCCTCGCCGGAGCTGCTGGCAACAATGCGTGAAATCGCCCGCACGGAGGGACGTCAATTCCAGGCCGTTCTCGAAGACGCCCTGCGGCAATACGTCGAGTCCCGAGCCCATGAGAAGCCTCGCTCCACCGTCATGGCCCATTTTCAGGCCAGTGTGGAGCGAAACCGCCGGCTGGGTGAGCTGCTCGCGAAATGACTCATGACTTCCCTACGATCGAAGAAGTCCTGGCCATGCACGACGCCCTGATCAGGGCCTTCGGTGGAACGACGGGCATACGCGATGAAGGAGCCTTGGCGGCCGCGCTCATGCGACCGCAACTCGGCTACTACGACAGTCTCCTCCAGGAGGCTGCCGCTCTCATGGAAAGCCTGGCCAACAATCACGCCTTCATAGACGGCAACAAGCGAGTCGCCTTCTTCGTTACTGACACCTTCCTGCGCATGAATGGTCGATTCATCGACTGTGACAACGAAGAGGCCCACGCATTCTTCATGCGGCTGTTCGAAACCGGCTCCTTCCGTTTTACCGAACTGCACTCGTGGCTTGAGGAGAAGGTCCGATCCCTTACCCCCCATCCCTGAGCGCCCGCCACACCCGCTCCGGAGTCAGCGGCAGGTCGCGGATGCGCACGCCGGTGGCGCGGGCCAGGGCGCTGACCACGGAGGGGGCGACGGAGAAGATGCCGCCCTCGCCCATGCCGCGGCTGCCGTAGGGGCCGATGCCGTCGCGGTTCTCCACAAGGTACGTGTGGTACTCGGCCGGCAGGTCCTTGAACTTGGGCACGCGGTAATCGACGAGGTTGGAGTTGAGCAACTGGTGGTCGTCGTGGACCATCTGCTCCATGAAGGTGTGGCCGATGCCCATCATGGCCGCGCCCTCCTCCTGCCCGATGCAATGCTGCGGATGGATGGCCTTGCCGACGTCGGCCACGGAAACGTAGCTCGCCAGCTTCAGCGCGCCGGTCTCGCGGTCGATGTCCAGCTCGGCGACGCCCATGCCCACCTCCCAGAGCACCGGCGTCTTCCATTGGACCATGTCCGGGTCCATGGTGCCGCGCCCCACGAGCTCGCCGGCGACGACGCCGAAGCGGCGGGCCAGGGCATCGGTGAAGGACATCGTTTTTGCCCCGGCGACGAGCATTCCTTCCCGTAACGTCACCTTCCCGGCCGTCACGCCGAAGGCCTTGGCCGCGATGGCCCGCAACTGCTTCCCGAGGTCCCGGGCCGCGGCCTGGACCGCCCTTCCCATGACCGTGGTGGAGCGGCTCGCCCCGGTGGAGTGGTCGTAGGGCGTGACGGTGGTGTCCACGGGTACCGCCTGCACGCGCTCGCGCGGCAGCGTCAGCTCTTCGGCGACGATCTGGGTGAACGTCGTCCTGACCCCCTGTCCCATCTCGGTGCTCCCCGCCAGGATCGAGACGTAACCGTCCGGCCCCAGCCGCACCAGCGCCACCGACACGGGCAGCACGCCGCCGGCGTTGGTGGAGCCGCAGGCCATCCCCAGCGGCGCCTTCCGGTCGCGGGCGCGCCGCCGCCAGCGGGACCCCGAGACAAGCCGCCGGAGGCTCGAATGCAGGTTCACGTCCACCGGCCGGAGCCTGGGCTGCAGCACCTCGCCGCGCTTGAGCAGGTTCCTGTCGCGCAACTCCACCGGGTCCATGCCCAGCGCCGCCGCGATCTCGTCCATCTGCGACTCGCACGCGAAGAGGGCCTGGGGCGCGGCCACGGAACGGAACGAGCCGGCGGAGCCCGCGTTGGTGTGGACGGAGTAGACGTCGCTCCGCAGGTGCGGGATGCGGTAGGGCCCCAGCACACGGGTGGCGGCAAGCTGCGCCACCATGCGCGTGTTCTCGGTGAACGCACCGGTGTCGAGACGGATCTCCGCCTGCCGCGCCACCAGGGTGCCGTCGTTCATGACGCCGGTCTTGAGCTTCACGGCGGCGCCATGCCGGCGCACCGTGACCATGGCCTCCGGTACCGACAGGCAGATGCGCACGGGACGGCCGGCCTTGCGCGACAGCAACACCACCAGGGGCTCGAACTTGCTGTAGGACTTGCCACCGAAGCCGCCGCCCAGGAAGGACACCTGGAGATGGACCTGGGAGCGGGTGACGCCGAAGATGCGCGCGATGTCACCCTGCACCAGGAACGGGTGCTGCGCCGAGGACCACAGGTCGATGCGGTCCGTCCCGTACCGGGCCACCGCCGCGTGGGGCTCCATGCTGTAGTGGTAGACGCTGGGGAACGTGTAGGAGGCCTCGAAGACCCGGTCCGAAGCGGCGAGACCCTGCTCCAGGTCCCCCTGCTCCACCCGCTCATGGGCGCACACGTTGCCGGGCGCGTCGTCGTGGACCAGCGGCGCCCCCGGCGCCAGCGCGGCGTCCATTCCCAGCGCCGACGGCAGCTCCTCGTAGTCCACGTCGATGAGCGCCAGCGCCGCCTCCGCGGTGTGCTCGTCCTCGGCCGCCACCGCCGCCACCGGCTCGCCCACGTAGCGCACTTTCTCCATGGCCACCACCGGGCGTCCGTTGTAGAAGGGGTCCAGGCCCGCAAGGTCCCTCGCGGTCACCACCGCGCGGACGCCGCCCAAGGCCTCCGCCCGCGACGTGTCGATGCCCCGGATGCGGGCGTGCGGCAACGGGCTTCGCAGGATGCGGCCTTCGAGCATTCCCGGGAGCACGATGTCGCCGGTATACCTGGCCCGCCCCGTCACCTTGTCGACGCCGTCGACCCGGGGAACGTCCCGGCCCACGTGCCGGAAACTGGATTGCGGCATGATTCTTCCTTGTCCTCCATATCGTCAAAACGACGCCACGCCTGTCCTTCTGGTGTTGCGTTCCGCGAATACGTTGACGAATCTGCTTGTCCTTTTGCCGTCGGCTGCGTTACGTCACCGGGGCTTGACCCGGGGTCTTCCTCGCGTGGTACCCGCCACTGGGGCGACCGCGGGTCGCCCCTACGGGTCATCGCACCTTGCCGACGACAAAAAATTCCCGCGCATCTTCGTCAACGTTTTCTCGAAACGCAACACTAGCATATAACCTGCGACCGATCCGGATCGACCCAGAAAAGATTGTTTCAGAACGTGTGGTCCAGCGAAACCGATGGCTTCAAATTACCGACTGTGTTATTGCGAATCTGCAGACCGGTGACGCGACGTGACGCGACAAACGATCACACAATCGCCAGATATCGATCGAAATAACGCTAGGGAAAGAAGATGGCACAGGCAAATGCATCAGGAGACCGGCCGGGGCGGCCTCGTTGGCTCGGCATTGTCCAGTTGGGGGCGATACTCGTTGTCATCGTCATCGCCCTGTACTTCGCCCGAGCCCCCAGCCGCGTGGCGCTCGACGCGTCCCCCGATCTGACGCTCGAGCAGGGCAAGCCCACCGTCGGCGTGATCAAGCCCGAACCGACCCGACAGGCGCTGACCGTCCAGTTGACGGGTTCCGTCCGGGTGGAAGAGCGGGCGAGGGTGATGTCCCAGGTGGCCGGTCGCGTGGTGTGGGTCTCACCGAAGTTCAGCAACGGCGGGTCGATCCCCGCCAACGAGACGTTCGTCAAGATCGATCCCGCCGAATACGAGATCCGGGTGGAAAGGGCGGAGATGGCGGTGAAGGCGGCGGAGGCCCGGGTGTGGATCGAGAAGGCCGGCGGCGAAGAGGACGCGGAGGCCTTCTCGCGCGCGAACCCGGGCGTCGAGGTCTCCGACTCGGTGCGCCGCTTGCCGGCGATAGCGGAAGCGGAAGCCGAGCTGGCGGAGGCACGGGCGATGCTGAAGCTGGCGCGACTGCGGCTGGAACGGACGAACATCTCCCTGCCCTATGACAGCCGCGTGCTGACCACCGAACTGGAGGTGGGCGAGTTCGTAGGGACCGCCAGGTCGGTGGTGGGGCGCCCGGGGAACCTGGGCACCGTGTACCGGACCGAAGGGATGGGGGTGCGAGTGCCGGTGGACCCGAAGGACCTGGCGTCCCTCTCCCCGGTGATCGGGCGTTCCGCCCGCGTCCGCACCCAGTTGGGGGCGTACGACGCGAAGGTGGTGCGTGTGTCGTCGGCCGTGGCCGCGAGCACCCGTCTCGCCGGGTTGTTCCTCAAGATCTCGGATGACGTGCCCAAGGAGGCACTGCCGCTGCCGGGCATGTTCGCGGAGGTCCGCATCCAGGGGCCCTCGTACGACAACGTGTACGTGCTGCCGGAGTCCGTTCTACAGGAAGGCGGCGCCGTCTGGGTGGTCGAGAAAGGCGCGTTGAAGTCGGTGGTGCCCAAGACCCTGGGGCGCACGGACGCCGGCTGGGTCGTGGAAGCGTTCGACGCGGGCGAAGGCGTGGTCGTCGGTGTGCCGCCGGGAGCCAGAAACGGCCTGGCCGTGGCGGTGGCGAAGTAACGGAGTCCGGACATGAGCACCCCCGACGCTGGAGCCGCCACCAGGGGACCCATCGCGTGGTTCGCCCGCAATCCGGTGGCCGCCAACCTGCTGCTGTTGTTCCTGATCATCGGCGGCGTGATCGCCGGACGCCATCTCGCCGTACAACTCTACCCTCATGTCGACCTCCGGGCGATCGCCGTCACCGTGCCCGCGCCCGGCTCGTCGGCCAAGGAGGTGGAGGAAGACATCAACCGCCGCCTCGAGGAGGCCATCGTCGGGCTCATCGGGGTTAAACGGGTCGTGGGGACGGCCACCCAGGGCCTCGGCCGGCTGAGAGTCGAGCTGGAAACCTTCGCCGATCCCGACACCGTCCTGAACGACGTCCAGAACGCGGTGGACGGCATCGAGAACTTTCCGCCGCTGAACGCGGAGAAACCGGAGGTCGAACTCCGCCGGGTCGCGATCGAGGTGCTGACGCTGGCGGTGTCATCGTCCCGGGCTTCCGAGGACGAACTGCGCCGCGCCGCCGAGAACGTGCGGGACGAGTTGCTGGCGCTGCCGGCGGTTTCACAGGTGACGTTGCTGGGCACCCGCGACCGGGAGATCACCATCGAGTTGAGCGAGGAGGAGCTGCGCCGGCACAAGCTCTCCATCGCCCAGGTCTCCGGCATCGTGCGACGGGCTTCACTCAACCTCACGTTCGGCGAGCTGCGGACCGAGGCCGGCGGCGTGGTCCTGCACACCGTCACCAAGCGCCGCACCGGCGCCGAGTTCAAGAACATCCCGCTCATCACGCAGTTGAGCGGCGCCATCGTCACCCTCGGCGACGTCGCCACCATCCGCGACGGGTTCGTCGACGAGGACATCGTCTCCCAGGTCAACGGCAGGGCCACGGTGTTCGTCCGGGTCAACGCGGTCGAGCGGCAGTCGGTGGTCGAGATCGGCGATGAGATCCGGAAGTGGCTGGCGGACCACGAGGCCCCCGGAAACGTCACCGTCGGCATCTGGAACGACCGGGCGGCGCCGGCCCTGGAAAGGCTGCAAGAGATCACCCGCAACGGCGTGCTCGGCGCGTTGCTGGTGTTCCTGGTCCTCGTGCTTGTCTTCGACCTGCGTGTCGCCACCTGGATCACCGTGGGCATTCCACTGTCTTTCCTCGGCTCCCTGATCTTCTTCGGCGGCGCCGGTCTGACCCTGAACATCGGCACGGTGTTCGCGTTCTTCCTGCTCATCGGCATCGTCGTGGACGATTCCGTGGTGGTCGGAGAGAGCATCGCGGCGGAACGCGAGAGCGGCAAGAGCGCGCCGGAAGCGGCGGTCTCGGGAGCCAGGGCCATGGTAGGGCCGATAACGGTCGGCGCGGCCACCACGATGCTCGCCTTCGTGCCGCTTCTGTTCGTCACTTCGGGCGGATACCAGCTCACCAACGTCTTTCCCTACGTCGCGTTCTTCGTCCTCCTGGTGTCGCTCATCGAGTCCTTCTTCGTCCTGCCCGCGCATCTGTCGCACGAGCGTCCATGGAGCCTGTCGCCGTTGAGCGACATCCAGAGCCGGGTGGACAGCCTGATCGACCGGGCGCGGGACTCCATCGTGGCGCCGTCGGTGGTGCGCGCCGTGCGACACCCCTGGCTGACGCTGGCCATCGGAGCGGTGGTGGTGGTCATCGCCGTCCTGCTCATGCGATCGGACAACGTCCGGGTGATCATCATCGATCAGGATGCGCTCGCCTCCGACAGCATTCAGGCGGACCTGCACCTGCCGGCCGGCGCGCCGTTCGAACAGACTCTGGCGCTGGCCGAGCGCTTCGCGGAAGCCGCCCGCTCCATCAACGATCAACTCGACGGGACGTCGGTCAAATCCGTGGCCGTCATCGCCGGCAATCTCTCGACGACACGGTCGGAGGACATCGGGCCGAACCGCAGCAACGTGGCGACGGTGAGAATTCACCTCAACCCGCGTCCGGTCCGCACCGCGTCGCCCCGGGACATCGAACGGGTCTGGCGCCGGAGTGTCGGCGACACCTCGGAACTGGAGGACGTCGAATTTCAGAGCGCGCGGGTGAAGGCCAAACCCCCGGTCTCGTATGCGCTGAAGCACCCCGACACGGAGGTGCTGAGAAGTGCCGCCACGGAGTTGAAGGCCTCCCTGGCCACCGTCCCGGGGGTCTTCGGCATCACCGACAGCCTGTCCGCCGGCAAACGGCACTTCGAGATACAGCTCACGCGGGCCGGGCTGGCGGCGGGATTGACGCCGGCAGGCATCGGCGCCCAGCTTCGGGCCAGCTTCCACGGCGTGGAAGTGCAGCGGATCCAGCGCGGCCGGGAGGAAGTGAAGGTCGTGGTCCGATACCCGGCCGACCGGCGGCGCAGCCTGGGCGATCTCGCCGGTGAACGTATCCGCCGGCCCGCCGGCGGCGGCCAACGCTCCGGGCAGCGGGGCCGGGGCCGCGGCGCGGGCGGCGGCGGCGAGGTCCCGCTGTCCACCGTGGCCACGCTCACGGAGAAGCGCGAGTTGACCACGTTGACGCGAATCGACGGCAAGAAGGCCGCGTTCGTCGACGCCCGTACCGACGCCGTGGTGACCACCCCGCGCCAGGCCAGGCGGGAGATCCAGGAGAGTATCCTCCCCGGCCTCCTCGCCAAGTACCCCGGCCTCAAGATCGAACCGGAGGGGGGCGCTCGGGACGAGAAGGAACTGCTGGGAACGCTGGCGCTGCTGGTCCCCCTCGTTCTGCTGGCCATGTACGCCCTGATGGCCGCGTTCCTGCGAAGCTACTGGAAACCCCTGGTGGCCGTGGTGGGCATACCGATCTCGTTCGCCGGAGCGGTGCTGGCCCACTGGATACTCGGGTGGGATTTCGCGGCCATGTCGCTTTTCGGAATGGTCGCCGTGGGCGGAATCATCGTGAACGACGCGCTCGTGCTGCTGGACCGCTACAACCATCTCCGGCGGGACAACGAGATGATGCCGGCCATCGCGGCGGCGTCCGCTGCGACCCGCCATCGCTTCCGCGCGGTGGTGCTGACCAGCCTGACCACGGTGGTGGGCCTGTCCCCGCTGCTGTACGAACGCAGCGACGAGTTGATCTTCCTGGTGCCGTTCGTGGTCAGCATGCTGGGCGGGCTCGTGCTGTCGACGATCTTCATCCTGTTCCTCCTGCCGGCCCTGGTGATGATCGTGGACGGACGCCACGAATAGTCCCCATCGCGGGGTCCGGCCGGACCGGACCCCCGGCGATATGCCTTGACCCTCCGATCACGATCATGACCTCGCCGACCCCCATCCGGCTCATCCAGTTCCGGGCCGCCTACAACCTGCCGGTGCACGCGGCGTTGGAGAACGGCATCTTCGCCGGCGCCGGGCTCGCCGTGGAAGTCGAATACACGCCGGGCTCGGCCTATCTCGTGGAGGCGGTGCGCACCGGGCGCTGCACCATCGGCCACGCGGCCGTGGACGACGTGGTCTGTGATGTGGAGAACCAGCCCGGCTCCGACCTGTTCGCGTTCATGGGGCTCCACAGCGGCCTTCTGAGCCTCGTCGGGGCGCCCGAGTGTCCCGACATGGAGTCCCTGCGCGGCAAGCCGCTGGCGGTGGACGCCCGCGACAGCGGCTTCGTCTTCATCCTCGAGAAGGCCCTGCGCGACCACGGCTTCGGCGCGGACGACTACGCACTGGTGGAAGTGGGCGGCTGGGAGAGCCGCTACGAGACGCTCGTCGAGGGCAGGCTGTTCGCCACGCTGCTCACCCCGCCCTTCGTCGGGGCCGCCCTGGAACGCGGCTGCCACGTCATCGCCCGCGGCGAGGAGATGGCGCCCGTGTACCAGGCCACCGTGGGCTTGGCCAGCCGCTCCTGGGCCGACGAGAACCGCACGCATCTCATCGACTACATCCGCTGCTACGTGGCCGCCACCGAGTGGTGCTTCGCGCCCAAGAACCGTCCGCGTTGTCTCGACATCCTGGCCCGGCACAACGGCCTCACCGGCGCCGCCGCCGAAGAAACCCTGGACGCCCTGCTGGACCCCGCGCACGGCCTCTACCCCAAGGCCGCGCTGAACATTCCCGGCATCGCCGCCGCCCTGGACCTCCGGGCCGGCATGGGCTTCATCGCCTCGCCCCCGCCTCCACCCGAAAAGTACATCGACGTTTCCTACTACGCGGCGGCCGTGGGCTGATCCGGGGAAGCGCACACGGAGTCACGTATAATGGAGGTTGGCGTACGGGAGGCCAAGACCAGGCTCTCCGAACTCGTAAGGGCGGCTCGCAATGGGGAGCGGGTTATCATCACGGCACATGGACGACCGACCGTAGAGTTGGTGCGTTGCGACAGACGGGGTGGAATCGACTTCGCGAGGCTGGAAGTTGCGCGGCGTGCCATCGGACTTGACGGCGACCGGGAGCGGTGGTCGGAGGAACTTGACGAGCCCTCCTGCAGTCGGCGGGTGCTTGGGTTAGCCGACGAAGACGAGGAATAGTCGGCCGTTTGCGCGGAGAGTCGTCTAACTGTGAGCCGCCGCCCCGGCCGGGGTTAACTGTTCCAGAGCGATGCCGATGAGTCGATCGTTCAGTAGCCTCAACTTGCGCTGGCCTGCCGTTTTGCCACCGGCCCAGTTGGAGAGCCCCTTTTTGACACCGGCTATCGTGGGCTCGACTCCTTCCCTCTCCAGGAGCCAGTCGACCGTGGCGATAAGTTCCATGCCAAGCGGTGATTCGAAGCCATCGATAACGCGCGAAGCCCATTCCAAAACACCCGCATAGACCTTGCCCTCACCCGATGTCAGGTAGGTATTGACGCGCTCCTTCTTGGCGTCGTTGAACCAGATAAGATCAAACGGCCCCGCGTCAGCCAAACGCTTGTCGCAGTGTAAGTAACTGCCATCGAGACTGTCGAGCAGTTTGTTCAGCTTATGCGAGTAGGGACCGTACTTGTTGGCTTGGAACTCAAGCCGCAGCGGATCCTCGACCTGCAAACACTGGACTCCCCGTTCGATAAACCAAGCAAGCTTTTGAACCTCAAGGATGGAGCAGTCTATCCCAAGCAGGCAGTATTGACGCACCATCTCCGCGACTAGTGCACGCGCTGGGGTCAACTTCTCAACACCCTGCCGTTTGGCAACGTTCTGGTACATCCCCGTTGGTTCATAAATGATCGCGTCGAGACCTTCCACTCCTTCAAGTGCATCAACGATCAACGGTTGGACCAAAGCCCACTCCAAACCACCGTTGCCGCATCCAAGTGGAGGAACGGCGATCGAACTAATCCCTTCTTGTTTGATGATCCTCACCAGATCCCGAAGACCTTCCTTGATCCACTCCGGTCGAGTATTCACCCGCCAGTGGGTTTTGGTAGGGAAGTTGATTATCCACGCAGGTCCGAAGAGTTCCTCGTGTTTTGTCACGAACATTTCACCAATACGAACCTCGTTTCGTTTGCAGGCGCGGGCATAGGCCTCGAAGTTCGCAGGGAACTTGTCCTTGAACATGAGAGCGATTCCCTTGCCCATGATGCCCTTGGTATTGACCGTGTTGACCACTGCCTCAACATCGGCATCGAGCAGGTTGCCTTGCGTAAACGAGATCATCAGAAGTACCAACTCGGCTGCGCAACGACCTTGAGAGACACGCCCGCTTCCTCTCTGTATCGCTCAACAGTCCTCCGTTGAGCATCGCCGTGGCAGACAACTCCCGCTAAGCAACCCACCGGCATGTGATTGTGAACCAGCGCTTCAGCCTGATATCGTTCCGTCTTTTCGAGATCGTCTTCATCACGCCGAAAGTCGCGGCTCTGCAGCAACGGCCAATCGATCTTGCCCAAATCGTCCAGGGAGGAGAAGAAGCTGGCGGCTCTGAGATATGCGTGGCGGTCAGTGAAGATCGCGCAGACCCCTTTTTCGGCAAGCCCGCGCAGAGATGAAACCAGGATCACCACCTCCGCGTTCTCTCGACGGAGCACACCTCCATAGCCGGTCCTGATGTTGTACATCATCATCGAGAAGGGCGTGAAGTAGAATGGGATGTAGTCGGCCAACGTCCCCCCCGGTGCAATTGGCACGGCTCGTGAGGCACGCTTGTCAATGAGATCCTGTTTCCCAATGTTGACGAATCCGGGGTCGAACTCCTGGGCATTCTTGCAATGAAGACCATTCCTCAGAAGCCACGGCACATTATCTATGTGCGTGATCCTAAAGATCAAGGCCTTTTCACTCGTTAATCCAACCGCCATCGATGACTGCCGCCTCTACCCTACCATTTTGCCATGAGATACCCACCTATCAAAGGAACGACAACTGCTCCGGCGCGTCCGTCCGCGCCACGGGCGCGCGTTCAGGCAGCTCGGCGATCCGGGATTCGAGCCAGCGGATGTAGGTGCGGTGGACGGGCCGCTGGCGGATGGCTTCGACGCACAGGGAGCGCACCAAGCGGGCGTAATGCCGCCAGTTCTCGCGCACGGTGCGCGGCATGCGCAGATAGGTGGGGGCGTCGTCGCAGAAGAGTTCGCTGCGGGCGAGGGTCCAGATGTCGCACTGGGTCTCGCCGATGGGGACCGGCTCCCACGCGGGGACTCCTTCCGGCGGCGGCAACTTCGTCAGGCCCTGCAACAGGTGGGTCAGCTCGTGGCCGATGGTGTTGTGGGTCAGGCCCCGTACCCGGAGGCGGATGTACAAGGGCGGCCGGAACGCCCTGGGAATGAACGCGACCCCGAGCTTGGCCTTCGTATGGCCCACGTGGATCTCCATGTTCCGCAGTTCGGGGAACTGGCGCACCGACTGCTCGATCATCCGCGCCGCCCGGCGGGTGAGGCGCTTTTGCATCTGCGGCGTGAACGACAGGGTCACGCCCATCCCGGGTGAGAGTACGATCATGGACAACCGCTCGGACAGGCTCTAAACTCCAGGGTGTGGCCAGACACCACCCTAACGCAGTGACCGACCGATTTCACCCTCTCGTGCGCGACTGGTTCCGCGACCGCTTCGGCAAGCCGACGGCGCCGCAGGCGGCGGGCTGGGAGGAGATCGCCCGGGGGCGGGACACGCTCATCGCCGCGCCCACCGGGTCGGGCAAGACCCTGGCGGCCTTTCTCTGGTCCATCAACCGACTCATCGCCCCCGCCGAACCGTCGCGGGACCACACCCACGTAGTCTACGTCTCGCCGCTCAAGGCCCTGGGCAACGACATCCAGAAGAACCTGCAGGAGCCGCTGGCGGAGATCACCCGGTCGGGCCGGCTCCGGGGGCTGGCGCTGCAGGAGATCCGTACCGCGGTGCGCTCGGGCGACACCCCGGCCACGGAGCGGCAGCGCATGCTCTCCCGGCCGCCGCACATCCTCATCACCACGCCGGAGTCCCTCTACATCCTGCTCACGGCGGAACGTAGCCGACAGCTTCTGAAGCGCGCGCACACGGTCATCGTGGACGAGATCCACGCGGTGGCCGGGGACAAGCGCGGCGCCCATCTGGCACTCTCGCTGGAACGCCTGGACGCCCTGGCCGGGAGCCCGCTGCAGCGCATCGGGCTGAGCGCGACGCAAAAGCCCATGGACGACATCGCGCGCCTGCTGGTAGGCACCCGCCGCCTGCGGCCCGACGGGGCACCGGAGTGCGCCATCGTGGACGTGGGCCACAAGCGCGAGCTGGACCTGTCCATCGAGGTGCCGGACCAGGAGCTGGGGCCCATCACCTCCCACGCGCTCTGGGCCGAGGTCTACGACCGCATCGTGGCGCAGATCCGGAGCCACCGCACCACGCTGGTGTTCGTGCACACGCGCCGGCTGGTGGAACGGGTGGCGCACCAGCTCACCGACCGGCTCGGCGAGGGCAAGGTGCTGGCGCACCACGGCAGCCTGTCACGCAAGACCCGGCTCGAGGCCGAGCAGAAGCTCAAGGCCGCGGAGGTGCCGGTAGTGGTGGCCACCGCCTCGCTGGAGCTGGGCATCGACATCGGCCACGTGGAGCTCGTGTGCCACATCGGCGCGCCCCGCTCCATCGCCACCCTGCTGCAACGGGTGGGACGCTCGGGCCACTGGCTGGGGGCCGTCCCCAAGGGCGTCCTGTACCCGCTGACCCGGGACGACCTGCTGCAGTGCGCCGCCGCGGTGTACGCGGTGCGCCGGGGCGAACTGGACCGCATCGGGCTGGTGCGCCGGCCGCTGGACGTGCTCGCCCAGCAGATGGTGGCCACGGTGGCGAGTCTGACGCCCGCCCCCAAGCCCGGCGAGACCCTGCCGTTGCTGCCCGAGGCCAAGCCGCTGCCGGGCATCGCCGAGGAAGCCCTCTGGGAACTGGTGCGCGGCGCCTACCCGTTCCGGGACCTCCCGCGCCGCGAGTTCGAGCAGGTGCTGCACATGCTGTGCGAAGGGGTGGCGCCGTCCCGCGGCCGGCGCGGCGCCCACCTCCACCGGGACCGGGTGAACCGGATGCTGCGGGCGCGCCGGGGCGCCCGGCTCGTGTCCATCACCAACGGCGGCGCCATCCCCGACACCGCCGACTACGACGTGGTGGAGGCGCACAACGAGACCTTCGTGGGCAAGGTCAACGAGGACTTCGCCATCGAGAGCTTGGCCGGCGACATCTTCCTGCTGGGCAACACCTCGTGGCGCATCCAGCGGGTGGCCTCCGGCAAGGTGTGGGTGGAAGACGCCCACGGCGCGCCGCCCACCATCCCGTTCTGGCTGGGAGAGGCGCCCGGACGCACGCTGGAGCTGTCGCGCGCGGTGTCCGACGTGCGCGAAACCGTGGCACGGCGCGCCGGCGCGGGGGATGCGGGAGAAACGGCCTTGTCCGAAAGGCAAGCGGCCGGGGCTCGCGGGGAAACGCCCGAATCGTGGCTTCAGCGCGAAACCGGGGTCGGCCCGGCCGGCGCCGAGCAGATCGTCGCCTACGTGAACGAGACCCGCGCCATGCTCGGCTGCGTGCCCACGGTGGACCGCATCGTCGCCGAGCGCTTCTTCGACGAGTCCGGCGGCATGCAGCTCGTCCTGCACACGCCTTTCGGGGGACGCATCAACCGCGCCTGGGGGCTGGCCCTGCGCAAGCGCTTCTGCGTCAACTTCGACTTCGAGCTCCAGGCCGCGGCCACCGACGACGGCATCGTCATCTCGCTGACCGACCGCCACTCCTTCCCGTTGGACACGGTCTTCAGCTACCTCAACCCCGCGACGGTGGAGCGGGACCTGACGCAAGCGTCCCTGGCCGCCCCCATGTTCACCAACCGCTGGCGCTGGAACGCCAGCCGGGCGCTGGCGGTGGAGCGCTTCAGCCGCGGCAAGAAGGTGCCCATGCAGATCCAGCGCATGCGCGCCGAGGACCTGCTGGGCGCGGTCTTCCCGGACCAGGTCATGTGCCAGGACAACCGCGCCGGACCCGTCGACCTCCCGGACCATCCCCTGACCCGGGAAACAATGGAGAACTGCCTGCGCGAGGCCATGGACGTGGACGGCTTCAAGGAGACGCTGGAGCGGCTCGGCCGCGGCGAGATCGCCACCGTGACCGTGGAGACCCCGGCGCCCTCGCCCATGGCCCACGAGATCCTCAACGCCAACCCCTACGCGTTTCTGGACGACGCCCCGCTGGAGGAACGTCGCGCCCGCGCCGTCGCGCTCCGGCGCACCGACCCGGACCTGGCCCAAGGCATCGGCGCCCTGAGCCCCGAGGCCCTGGCCGAGGTGAAGGCCCAGGCGTGGCCCGACATCCGCGACCCCGACGAACTGCACGACCTGCTCCTCACTGTGATCGTGCTGCCGGTGCGAGAAGCCGAGCCATGGCAACGCTACGCCAAGGAACTGATGGCGGCGCGGCGGATCACGGTCGCCGAGCCCGTGCGGGCCAACGGCGAAACGGACCAAGCGGGCACCAAGCCTGAGCAGCCTCACGGCGGCCCGTTCTACGTGGCCGCCGAGCGCCTGGCGGAGGCCCGGGCCGTGCTCGGACACCTCCGCATGACCCCCGCGGTGGCAGCGCCGGACACGGACGTCCCCGACGCTGGTAACCCCGACACGGGCAGGCCCGACACGGAGACACACTACTCACGCCATTCCCGTCCCCCTCTCAGTCATTCCTGCTCCCCTTTCCGTCATTCCCGCGAAAGCGGGAATCCAGGGGCTGGGGAGGGGCATACCGGCCCTGATTCCCCGCCCCACCCCACCTGGATTCCCGCTTCCGCGGGAATGACGGAAAGGGGAGCAGGAATGACGGAAAGGGGAGCAGGAATGACTGAGAGGGGGACGGGAATGACGGTAGGGACGCCGGCGGAAGACACCGCGGTCCTGCCGTCCCATGACGACGCCCTGCGCCGTACCGTGCAAGGGTGGATGGAGATCAGCGGTCCCATCACCTCCGAAGGGTTGGCCGCCCGCGCCGGCCTCCCCGTGGAATCGGTGGAGGGTGCCCTCATCGCCCTGGAGGTGTCAGGGGTGGTACTGCAGGGCCGCTACTCGCCCGCCGCCGGCCCCGATGCCCCTGTGGAATGGTGCGAGCGCCGCCTCCTGTCCCGTATCCATCGCCTGACCCTGGGCCGGCTGCGGCGCGAGATTCAACCCGTGTCGGGCGCCGACTTCATCCGCTTCCTGCTGCGCTGGCAGCACGTGCAACCGGGCTCGCAGCTCCATGCCCGGGACGGCATCCACCAGGTCATCCGCCAGCTCCAGGGCATGGAGCTGCCCGCCCCGGCGTGGGAGCAGCACGTCCTGCCCGCGCGCATCGCCGCCTACGACCCCGCCGAGCTGGAGCACCTGTGCCTCGCGGGAGTGGTCACCTGGGGACGGCTGCGCCGCGACACCGGCGCCCCCGAAGACGACCCCTCCGTGGCCAAGCTCTGGGACGCCGCCCCCCTGGCCCTCCGGCCGGCCAACGGCAAGTCCCGCCGGACCACTCCCACGCGCTCCGCGCCGCTCGCCTTCGTCATCCGCGAGGACCTGCCGCACTTCCTCGACCCGGAAGCGCTGGACTGGCGCGCTCTCCAGGGGCTGTCCGCCGCCGCCCGGGACGTGGCCGCGTACCTGGAAACCCACGGCGCCTCCTTCCTCGCCGACATCGCCCGGGGAACGGGGCACCTCACCGTGCGCACCGAACGCGCCCTGTGGGAACTGGTCACGCGCGGACAGGTCACCGGAGACGGCATCGCCGGCCTGCGCATGCTGCTCACCCCCGAACTCAAGCGAAAGGAGAACCGGCGCGGTGACCGCAAGGGCGCGGCGGCCCAAGCCATGCCCGTGGGCCGCTGGTCGCTGTGGCGCAAGGAAGACCCCGGCGCGGCGGAGGCCGTCACCGAAACCCTTGCGCGCCAGCTCCTGCAACGCTACGGCGTCGTCTTCCGCGAACTCCTGGCGCGGGAAACCCGCTGCCCGCCCTGGCGCCTGCTGCTCCAGGCCTACCGCCGCATGGAGGCCCGCGGCGAAATTCGCGGCGGCCGTTTCGTCAACGGCTTCGTGGGCGAGCAGTACGCCCTCCCCGACGCCGTCGCGTCCATGCGCACCGTGCGCCGCCTGCCGGCCGACAAGGACCCGGTCATCGTGTCCTGCACCGACCCCCTGAACCTCGTCGGCATCCTCACCCCCGGCCCCCGTATCCCGGTGCAATCGCACCAGTTCATCGCCTACCTGAACGGCACGCCCGCCGAGATCGGCCCCCTCGGTAACGTGCTGAGCCGCGTGCAGCCGGTGACGGGGTCGGGGGTGGAGTAGGCGTCCCCTGTCAGGGTAGCCGCCTCTCGTCGAAATCGTTGACAAGGACCTCGTCCTTGCTATGGTAAGGACATGGCGAAGGTAACGAGCAAGCTCCAAGTGACGGTCCCGAAAATGCTCGCCGATCGTTTCGATATCCAGCCCGGGGACGAGATCCGGTTCGAAGAGGCAGGCGACGTGATCCGAATCGTCCCTCGGTCAACTGAGACACACGAGGAAGGGCTTGATCTCAACGAGCGCTTGACTCTGTTCGATGCCGCGACCGACCGGCAAAAAGAAAGAGAAACCCGGTCACCAAGACCGCTACACCCACGAAACCGCGGATGGACACGCGGGGCGCTCTACCGACGTGGCATGTCTGATTGACACAAACGGGCAGTGTTGGTTTTCACCTAAACTTAACCTATTAATATTTCACTGCTGTCCCACAAGAAATACGAATGAGGAGGACCTGAAGAGCTCCGTCATGCTATGATGGAAATTGCAAAAACCCATCGTAGGAGGAGGTTCAGGTCCATGGCGTACAATCATACCGTAATGGGGCAAATACTCA
>JAJEAI010000064.1 GCA_022824205.1 Candidatus Binatia bacterium | reverse complement strand
TGAGTATTTGCCCCATTACGGTATGATTGTACGCCATGGACCTGAACCTCCTCCTACGATGGGTTTTTGCAATTTCCATCATAGCATGACGGAGCTCTTCAGGTCCTCCTCATTCGTATTTCTTGTGGGACAGCAGTGAGTCCGACGTGACGGGGCTTTATCCCTATGGCGAGTACGACTTGACCGGGCTTCTCTCGGTGTGGGGAACCGCGGGCTACGGAAGCGGCACGCTGAGCGTGACGCCGGAAGCTCAGCCGGCGATCGAAGCCGACTTGACCCTCGCCATGGCGGCGCTCGGCGTCCGCGGCGTGCTCATTCCCCGGAGGGCGGTCCAGGGGTTCGAACTGGCGCTGAAGACCGATGCGCTTGGGGTGCGCACGCGCTCGGAGGCGGGTGTGGTGCCGGGCGGGCGCGGACGGCTTGCCGCGGCGACCGGCGACGTGACGCGCCTACGTCTCGCTCTGGAGGGGTCGTGGGAGGCGCGACTCGATGCTGGCGCCCGGCTGCGCCCGTCGTTCGAGGTCGGGCTGCGCCACGACGGGGGCGATGCGGAGACCGGGTTCGGGCTGGAGGCGAGCGGCGGCTTCGCGTTCGCGGTTCCGGCCCGAGGCCTCGCTGCCGAGTTCACCGCCCATGGATTGCTCACCCACGAGGAAGGGGGTTTCCAGGACCGGGGACTGACGGGCGCGTTGCGCTACGACCCCCGGCCATCGTCCGCGCTCGGCCTGTCGCTGTCGCTGCTGCCGTCGTGGGGCTCCGCGGCGCGCGGCGCCGAGGGTATGTGGAGCGCGGCGCCGGCCACGCGTCTCGCGAACCCGTACGGTATCGATGACGATGATCCGGCCGGGCGTCTGGACGCGGAGGTCGGTTACGGCGTGTCGTTGTTCCACGGCCTGGCGGTGGGGACGCCGTGGACGCGGTTCAGACTTGGCGACGGGAACCGCGATTACCGCCTGGGTTACCGTGTCGATGCGGGTCGATCCACGGTTGCCATCGAGTACGGCACTTCCTTGTATGGCCTCGACTACCGGGTGCGCTATGAACTCGCGATTGCGCACGGGAGCCGTGGCGCCTTCCACTTCGGAGTCGAGGCCGCGCGCAGTGAAAGCCGCGCCGGCGACGAGTCACGGGACGAATTCAGGTTCCGCGCGATGCTGCGCCGGTGAGGCGTGCTCACGCGGTGAGCATCTTCTCGACGAAAAACCCGGCGGCCCTGTAGGAACTCCGCACCATCGGGCCAGCGGCCACATAGTGGAATCCCATGCCCAATCCCTGCTCTTCGTAGTCCCGGAAACGGTCGGGGCGCAGGAACTCGGCCACGGGCAGGTGCTTTCGCGTGGGCTGGAGATACTGGCCCAGGGTAAGGATGTCGACGCCGCGGTCGCGCAGGTCGCGCATGGTGGCGAGGACCTCGTCGCGGGTCTCGCCCATCCCGAGGAGGATGGCGCTCTTGGTGTAGATCCCTGCGTCCAGGGACTTGACGTTCGTCAACACGTCCAGGGTCTGCTCGTAGCCGCATCGCCGGTCCCGTGCATGGCGAGTGAGGCGTTGGACGGTTTCGATGTTCTGTCCGATGACCTTGGGGGCCGCGTTCACGACCTTCCCGAGCGCGCGGACGTCGCCGCGAAAATCCGGGATCAACGCCTCGATGATCAGCTCCGGGCACCGGTGCCGGGTCTCACGGATGGTGTCGGCGAAGACGCCGGCGCCCCCGTCGTCCAGATCGTCACGGTCCACGGAAGTAATGACCACGTAGCGCAGGTCCATGCGCGCCAATGCCTCCGCCACCCGCATGGGCTCGTCCGGGTCCGCGGGCGTGCCCGCTCTGGCGGTCTTCACCGCGCAGAACCGGCACCCGCGCGTGCACACGTCTCCGAGGATCATGATGGTGGCCGTGCCCGAACGCCAGCACTCGGCCAGGTTGGGACAGCGCGCCTCCTCGCACACCGTGTGCAGCTTGAGCTCGCGGAAGTTCTCCTTGAGCCGGTTGTAGTCGGAGCCGGCGGGCAGCCGTACCTTCAGCCACGGCGGCTTGCGCCCGGTTTGCGTAAGCGTGCCGATCATGGTCTTTCCAGCCTAACCCACGCACCATGAAATGACCACCGTACTCCGAATACGTCATTCCCGGGAAAGAGGCTGTGTCAAGCGAAGAACCCGCCCACGATGGCGTCATGCCACAGCCGGCACACCGGGGGGATGATGCCGCGCGGGAGGTCGTCGTAGGTGAGGCCCCAGGTATGGATGCCGGCGCCCAGGGAGACGCAGGCCACCTTGGGCGCGGGGTCCATGGCGGCGTAGAGCGGCAGCGCGTCGCAGCAGCGCCGGAGGGTGACGGTGTCGTCGTCCAGTCCGTGGAGCGAGAGCACGGGCGGCACCGGCTTGGCGCCGGGGCCGGCCAGCTCCCGCAGGTAGCCGAGATAGCGGGCGACGAGCCGTTCCTCGTCCGCGCCGCTCATTTTCAGGCGCCGAGCGGTGACGCGGGCGGCCTGTTCGAGCGCGCCGGCGCCGTTCTTGTGGACGAAGTCCTCGGCCTTGAAGTTGGTGCGTTTCTTCCCCACTTCCCACTTCTCCATGGTGAGCTCCATGAGCATGGGCAGGCCGTAGCCCTTGTCCTTGAGCCCTTCGTAGAGATAGCGCGCCGTGTCGCGCCAGGTGCGCAGGCGCAGGTGGTTGAAGGGGAACTCCCAGCGGTCGCCTGTGGTGGCCGTGTAGATGTAGGCGAAGGTGGATGAGCCGTAGCCGAGCACGCCCTCGACGTTGGCCACCCGTTGCGCGGCGATCATGGCGAACGGCCCGCCGGTGGAGTGGCCGTGGACGTAGAGGGCGTACTCCGACGGGTCGAACTCGCGCCGGCAGCTCTCGCGCAGAGCCTCCTCGAAGGCCACGGGCCACGCCGCCATGCGATGGTAGAACTCGGTGCCTTCCCTTGCCACCAGCGAGATGACGGTGCCGTAGCTCTCACGCCGGGCCTCGTCGCGCGCCACCTCGTACTGGTCGCGCGTGATGTGCGTCTCCTTGGTCCACAGGGGCGTCCGGCCGCTGCCGTCGGGCTCGAGGGTGTCGCCGGGCCAGTCCCGGGAGGGGTCCAGCAGGTAGAGGCGGCCGGGAAAGGTCATGAGCGTGACCTTGAAGCCGAACTTGGTCGCCAGCATGCGCGCCACGGGTTCCAGCGACTTGTAGTCCGACGTGCCGCCGTGCAGCAGGAAGATGCCGGCGCGCCTGCCGTCCGGGGCCTTGGGGATGCGCGCGGGGTCTTCCGGCGCGTAGGTCATGGTGCCGATGTCCCAGTCCATCTCCAGGGCGCGGATGCGGAAGACGTCCTCCCGGTTCGCCACCGGGATGTCGGGAAGGTCGAGGGTCTCGTTGGAGAGCTTGACGATCTCGGGACGGGGGATGGAGTCGGGGGGCGCCCATGCGCGGTTTGCAGCACTCATTCGTCAACCTCCGTTTCTGCTCGGGGTCAGGCGCCTGGGCGCCCCTCCCCGTTCCTGGGTTTTCGCGTCCGCGGGTGTGTCAAAGTTCGCCACGCACAGACTCTACGAGTACGTCATTCCCGCTTCCGCGGGAGTCACCCATGTCGGCCTTCGGCCGACACATAGGGGAATGAAAAGGAGACTTCGGCCCCCAATACGTCATTCCCGCGGAAGCGGGAATCCAGGGGTGGTGGTGTGGCGGCCCCATTGCCGCAGGCCTCACCCCGCCTGGATTCCCGCTTCCGCGGGAATGACGTATTGGAGGGCCGCGAATGACGAAGACGGACGTCTGTAACTAGTTGAATTCATTGGACATGATTCTATTTCCATATCAATGACGTTTGCGATAGATCCGGCGTTATGGAGCGTCTCACAGGCCCAGCAGCCCCTGCTGTCCGTAGTAGTAGAAGCCCGCGACCGCGCCGGTCATGAGGGTCGCGAGGGTGGCGCCCACCAGGGCGTGGATGCCCAGCGCGGACAGATCGCCGCGGCGCCCGGGGGCCAGGGCGCCGATGCCGCCGATGAAGATTCCCATCGAAGCCACGTGGGCGAAGCCGCACAGGGTGTAGGACAGGACCAGGATGCCGCGGGGCGAGATCGCGCCTTCGGCTCCGAGCCGGCCCAACTCTTGGTAGGCGACGACCTCGGTGAGGATGGCGCGCCCTCCCAGCAGGCGGCCGGCGGCCGCGAGATCGCTTTCCGCAAGGCCCAGGAGCCAAGCCAGGGGCGTGAAGATCCAGCCCAGGATGCGGCGCAGGTCCACGGGTCCGGCGAGGACGTCGCTCAGCGGCGCGGTGAGCTTGAGCAAGCCGTAGTCGATGAGCGCCACGAAGCCCAGGATGGCCACGAGCAGCGTGCCGATACCCGCCGCCAGCTTGAGCCCTTCCCAGGAGCCGTCCATCAGCGCGGCCATGGTGTTCTGCTTGCGCCCGCTCTCGGCCATGGGCGGCACGCCTCCGAGGGTGTCCGGCGTCTCCGTCTCGGGCAGGATCAGCTTGGACGCCAGCGCCGCAGCCGGGATGGACATCACCGAGGCGGAGACCAGGTGCCCGGCGATGAGCGGAAAGCTGTCCTTCAGGAAGAGCACGTAGAGCGCCAGGGTGGTGGACGCCACCGTGGCCATGCCGCAGGTGATGAGCGTGAGCAGCTCCGAGCGGGTCATGCGGTCGAGATACGGCCGCACGGTCATGGCCGACTCCACGCCGATGAAGATGTTGGAGGAGCCGGCCAGGGACTCGGCGCCGGAAAGCCCCATGGTGCGGTGAAACAGGCTTGCGAAGAGTTTCACCACCGGTTGCAGGATGCGCAGGTGATAGAGCGCCGCCATGAGCGAGGCGAAGAAAATCACCGCGGGGAACACCTGCGCCGCGAGGATGAAGCCGATGGACGGCGCGCCGCCCGCGGTGGTCTCACCGGGGTTGAGGGCCAGTGGCCCGAAGAGAAAGCGTGCGCCCTCGTTGCCGGACCGGAGGATGGTGATGACAATGTCGTTGATCCATATGAGGGCGGTGCGGGTCCACGGGACCCAGAAGACTACCGCACCCAGAACCAGCATGAGCCCTCCGGCCGTAAGCATCGTGCGCCAAGGCAATGGCCGCCGGAAGCCGCCCGCTGCCCAGGCCAGAAAGGCCAAGGCGATCAGGCCCCCGAGGGAGCCGAGGTTGAGCCAACTCATCTTTCCTCCGTGCGTGTGGATTGCCGCCGGACCACGCGTGCCCGTGCGAATCAAACCGGGTACGGTACGGTCCGCACGTTCTCCGACGCGCACCTTCCGGTCCGCACGTTTGTGTATAGTCGTTTAGCATGTGCGCCGCCGGGATACGATATGGATGCGGGCGCACCGCTCCTTCGGGCACCCGCAACGGGCGGGTGGTGACGCGAACCGAGGCAACTTCATTGACAAGTTTCCTGGCGCGGGTTAATACCCGAACCATTCGGTGCGATGCGGACCGTTGCCCCGCGCCGGAGTTTCCACGCAAATCCGGGCCGACCAGGAGGTTCCCATGGCGAACAAGTATCAGATCATCGATGGCGACGGACACGTGGTGGAGGACATGGAGGCCATCACCAGCCGCTTCCCCGAGGCGGTGCAGCAGCAGATGCGCTGGTCCAACCCGTTCCCGCCGCTGGACCACCTGCATTCGGCCAACGCGCACAAGCTCCCGGATGGTTCGTTCCAGCAGGTGGGCTACGACGGCTGGGTGGAGTTCCTGGAAGACGTGGGCATCGACCGGACGGTGCTCTATCCCACGGTGGGCCTGTCCTACGGCAAGGTGGTGAGCCAGGACTGGGCCATCGACCTGGCGCGCGCCTACAATGACTGGATCGCGGAGAACTACGTGCAGAAGAGCCCGCGCTTCCAGGCGGTGGCGCTGATACCGCTGCAGGAGCCGGAGGAGGCCGTGAAGGAGCTGCGCCGGGCGGTGGAGGAGCTGGGCATGTGCGGCGCGATGCTGCCGTCCACCGGCATCCAGTTGCACCTGGGCCACAAGTACTACTGGCCCATCTACGAGGAGGCCGACCGTTTGGGCTGCTGTATCGGCATCCACGGCGGCGCGCACGAGAACCTGGGCATGGACGACCTGCATCCGTATGCTCCGGTGCACGCCCTCGGCCATCCGTTCGGGCAGATGATATCCATGGGCGGCATCGTCTTCAACGGCATCTTCGACCGCTACCCCAACGTGCGCATCGGTTTCCTGGAAGGCGGCGTAGCCTGGCTGCTGATGTGCCTGGAGCGCTTCGACCGTTCCTACGAGACCCACATCCAGCACGATCCCCGGGCCGAGTTCCTGCAGCTCCGGGACGGCGAGGCGGTGAGCGACTACGTGAAACGGCACATCGAGGAGGGCCGGATCTTCGTGGGCTGCGAGGGCCACGAACCCGACCTGGCGCACGCCATCCGCACGATAGGCAACAAGCCCTGGGTCTACTCCTCGGACTTTCCCCACGAGGTCAACAACGAGTTCTGCAAGGAGGAGTTGGGCGAGGTGATGGAGAGCGATGAGTTGACCGAGGATGACAAGGCCGCGGTGTTGGCGCGCAACGCGGAACGCTTCTACAACCTGCCGGCGGGGCTGTAGCAACCGGACAGGAAACCAGCCCGCACGAAATGGGGAGGGGAGGGGGTTCCCGGGTTCATTGATTCCGGAGAATCTTCTCCAGCTCCTTCCGTTCCCCTTCCGTAATCCGGTCGCCGCCCTGGCCGCTCCGAGCGTTCTCCCCCGGCCGGCGTGAGAAGTCGATCCCGTCGAACCGGAAGGTCACGAGGTTCACGATTTCGTGCCGGTAGAGCCATCCCAACATTACCGCGAGGATGACCACTGGAATCATCAGCCATCCGCGTCGTCCCTGCGCTTTCCTTGCCCGCGTGCGCGGTCGTCTTCTGTTCGCTCTGGCCATCCGGCGGACGTTCCTCCCGGGTCAACAGGTTGTCCCCTGTCGCGAAGCGCGGACGCCTTCGCCTCGCACGGGAGACGGGTCCATGCGAGCGCGTTGGCTGCGCGCCCGTCAGCTCCAACTCGAAATCAGCAGGGGTTCGGGCCACAGCACGTGCAACAACTCATCGAATACCAGATACAGGTAGCCTTCGGCCAACGCACCCAAGACAAGGGCCAGGCGCCAGCGCGCGCCGTAGGCAAAGGCATACCCGGCGGTGAAGAGCGGCAGGGTGACGTGGAAGCCGATGAGGAGGATGCCTCCGACCAGCGCGGCGACCCAGAGCAGCACCTCCCCGGTGCGGCGCAGCACGTCCGGTGGGCCGCCCCCGGTGGCGGCCTTGTGGGCGCCGCCGCTCAGGTGCTTCCGTATGCGCAACAGGTCCAGCGTGACCTGGAGCAGTGCCAGGGGAATGCCGACTCCCGCCAGTGAATAGACGATGAGCGCGCTCCGCAGCGGCCACTCCGTCGCGCCGCTCGCGGCCCAGGCCAGCAGCGCGATGAAGCCCAGGGTGTACAGGATGTTGCCGGCCCGGAGTCGGGGGTCGTCGGGTGCCGGGGCCGGGACGCCGCCGCGCTTGGCCTCGCGCCGCTCGCGGATGACCGGCAGCAGCAGGGTGAACACTACCAGCGCCAGCAGCAACAGCACCGAGGGGCGCAGCAGCCAGACGAAATCGTAGCGGGCGATGGAAAGCCACAGGTAGGTCTCCATCTGGAACCCCAGCACCGTGGCCACCAGCACCGGGGGACGCGGCCAGTCGAAGAGCTTCATCAGGTAGCCTACGGCCGAGAAGACCAGGAACGCGTACAGGTCCTCGTGAGCGTAGCTCGCGGCGAACGAGGCGGAGGCGCACAGCACCAGGGTCACCGGCACGATGACGTAGAAGGGCTGGAGCGAGAGCCGGGCGAAGGTCCCGGCGAAACCCATGGCCAGGCTGGTGGCCATGAGGTTCGAGATCACCAGCACCCACACCATGGCCAGGGTGAGGTGCAGTTGGTCTGTGAGCATGCGGCTGCCGGGATGGATGCCGACGGAGACGAACGCCGCCAGCATGATGGCCAAAGACGTGCTGCCCGGGATGCCGAAGGCGATGGTGGGGATGAGCGCGCCGCCTTCCTTGGCGTTGTTGGAGCTTTCCGGCGCAATCACGCCGCGCACGTCCCCGTGGCCGAAGCGCTCGCTGTTTTTCTCGGTCTGCACGGCGTGGGCGTAGGCGAACCAGTCGGCGACGCTGCTGCCGAGTCCGGGCAAGACACCCACCCACACGCCGATGGCGCTGCAGCGCACCACCATCCACCAGTGGCGGAACACGTCCTTGATGCCTTCCAGGAGACCGCTGCCGAGGTTCTCGGTCTCGGAGATGCTGCTGCGCCGCACCGCCAGGTCGATGAGCTCGGGTACGGCGAAAAGCCCCAGGCCGATGAGGATGACGTTGACCCCGTCCCACAGGTAGGCGGTGTCCAGCGAGAAGCGCTCGATGGCGGTCTTCTCGTCCACTCCTACGGTAGCGATGAGGAGGCCCAGGATGGCCGCCAGAAGTCCCTTGATGGGCGCACGGCCGCTCAGCACGCCGATGGCGCTCAGTCCCCACACCACCAGCACGAAGAACTCCGGCGAGCCGAAGCTCAACACCAGGGGGCGCAGGATCGGCAGTGAAGCCAGGAGAACGATGGCGCCGAGCAGACCGCCCACCGCCGATGCCATGAAGGCGGCGCCGAAGGCGCGCTTGGCCTCGCCCTGGCGCGCCATGGGGTAGCCGTCGAGGATCGTGGCCTGGGAGCCCGCGCTGCCGGGCACCGCGATGAGCACCGAGGGGAACGTGTTGGCCGTGTTGGAGACCGCGCCGATGCCCAGCAGGAAGGCGATGGCATGGTACGGGCTCATGGACAGGCTGAAGGGGAGGACGACGGTGAGGATGAGCAGCACGCCCACCCCGGGAAGCGCCGCGAACACGCTGCTGAGCAGCACGCCGCTCACCATCAGCAGCATGGCCTGGGGCTCAAGTATCCCCAGCAGGCCTTGGTAGGCGGCCTCGATCATGTAGGCATCCGGACGATGGAAGAAGCCGGCAGGCAGACCGTATCAAGACACCGGTTGATGGCGAAATGGCACCACGCCCCGAATCGTCATTCCCGCGAAAGCGGCTGTGTCAAAACTCATGAGGCGACCACGTAACAGAACGTCATTCCCGCGAAAGCGGGAATCCAGGCGGGGTGAGGCGGGGGAATACGCCCGTCTGACCCCGCTCCACCCATGGATTCCCGCTTCCGCGGGAATGACGATTCGATTGTTCCCGGTTCTTCCGGCGGAGTCCCAACGACTCCGCCGGAGAGGGCGTCATTCAGCGCTCGGGCACGTCGTACTTCTTGCGCAGGCTTGACGCGTAGTCGAGGACCTCCTTGGGCACGTCGACGATCTGCGGCAGGCGCTTGTTGAGCGACTCGCCGGTGACCGAAACGAGGTCCTGGCTGAACTGCGCGCGCGCCAGCTTCAGGAACTCGGGGTCGTGCACGGCCTTCTGGAACGCGTCGCGATAGACCTTGACGTACTCCGCCGGAGTCTTCGGGGGCAGTGTCTGCCACTTGTCGATGGTGGAGGGTCCCATCCACGACTCGTAGCCCGCCATGGCGAGCTTGCCGATCTTCTTTTCCTTCAAGAGGAGCGGGAAGATGGGCAGGTCCTTGAACGAGGAACGCGGATTATAGCCGTCGGCGTCGCGGATGCCTTCCTGGGCGATGAGATCGATGACGCCCGCGCCCTTCAACTCGTTGATGATGTAGGCGTTCTGCGTCGCCAGGACGTCGATCTCTCCTTGACTGATGGCCTTGACCAGCGCGCCCGTGCCGGGGTAGCCGACGATCCACTTGAGATTCCAGCCCAGGAACTCCGCGCCCCACACGTTCATGGCCTGCCACGCGCGCGCTCCGCTGATGCCGCCGACGTTGACCTTGGCGGCGTTCTTGTCCGTCAGCCGCTTGTGCGCGTCCCTGCGGATGAACAGCACGCTGCCGCCCCGGTTGACGCCGCCGATGGCGATGAACTTGGTCGGATCGTACTTGATCACCTTGCGCCGCAGCACGTGGGGCTGGATCGGGCTGGAGTCGGTCTGCATGAAGGTCAGGCCGTCCGGCTTGATGCGGTTGGCCAGGTAGTTGGCCGCCTTGATCTTGCCGCCGCCCGCGCCCATGTACTGGTACACGAAGCGCGGGTTGCCAGGCAGGTACTTCTGCATGAACCGGTTGATGAGCCGTCCGGAGAGGTCGGTGCCGCCGCCGGCGTTGGAGGCGACGATGACCTTGACGGTCTTGCCCTCGAAGGACACCTCGGCCAGGGCCGGCGCCGCCGCCAGGGCCCAGATGCCGCATGCCAGAATCACGCCCGAGAGTATGCGTGCCATTTGATCCCTCCTGTCCCGCCCGGCGAAGCCGGAACGGACGATGACCGGGTGACCGTGAGCGAGCCGTCGCAAACGCCGCGGGCACCGTGCCGCCGGCTCGCCCGAGTCGCGAAGCGTCAGCCGACGTCTGCCTCGCGGTCAGCGCTCGCCGATATCGATCATCACGCCGTCCGGGTCCGCGAGTTGGTACTCGCCGAACTTGCACTTGGCGAACAGCGCGAGGCGCGCCTCCGCCTCCGGCCCCGCCCCCACCGGGCCGGGGCTCAGGTACGGGTTGCGCTGCGACAACTCCTCGAGCCGGTCCTTGACCGCCTGCACGCTCTCCACCTTGAAGCCGATGTGGTCCAGCGCGGGCCTTTCGATGCCGGTTCCGGCATAGTCGGAGATTTTCCACGGCGATATGACGAAGGTGACCCGCCCGTCCGTCAGGTAGTAGTTGGGATCGTCCGCGGGTTTCTCGGTCTCCAGCAGGTCGAAGACGTCCCGGTAGAACTGCGCCACCCGCTCCGGCTCCACCGCGCGCAGCACGAAGTGGTTGACGTAGCGGTCGGCCTCGCGGTCGCCGTCGACGTATACGTCGGTGCGGTTCTCCATCCCTTCCTGGGACAAGTCGAACACGTTCCCCGCCGGGTCGTGGGTGCTCAGGCCGGCGAACGGGCGGTTGCTCGGCCGCTTGAGGATGTGCACCTCCGGGTATTTCTCGCCCATGCGCGCGGCCACTCCTTCGACGTCGTCCACCTCGAAGCCGAAGTGGTCGAGGCCGCCCTGGCGTCCGGGCCGGCGCGGATTGATGTTGATGCCCACGTAGCCGTCGCTCACCACCGAGGCACTCTCGATGCGCGCGCGCTCGGCGGTCTTCATGCCGAACACGGCCTGGTAGAACTTCTCCTCGATGGCGTAGTTCTCACTCACGATGGCCAGATGCTTGATCCTCGTCGCCATGTCGTCCCTCCCTTTGCCGGAATATCCGTATTCGAGCCCTGTCAAGCACGCTGCGACAATGCACCAAAGCGCCCGCGCGCGCAAGGGCGAGGCCAAAGCCGCGAAACCACGCAAACCGGACACAGGGTCTCTGCGCCGCAAGGGCGACGATCGGATCGTCGCTTTGTCAACCGGAAGGGGTGGGTGCGGCGTGCTGGCTCGGAAGGACCGCGGCGGCAGACCGTCAGGACGCGCTGTGATGGCGAACCCCCGGATGCGGCCGTCGGCCGAGGCGTGTTGACAACTTCGCGCATCCGGGACCATACTCTAAGGTAACGCTCATTGATTGGTGCAAGCTTATGTTCACTTCCGCGGATTTCGCTTTGTACGATCACAATGGCCGGTTGGCTGCTGTCGTGGAGTTGAAGAACAAGCTCGGAACTTCACCGGAATGGGCAGCCCAAACGCGACGGAATATCCTCGCGCACGGCAGCCCATACAATGCCGATTACTTCCTCCTCATTACGCCAGACCGTCTGTATCTCTGGAGAGGCGCTGATGCGGATCCGGGTCAAGTGGTTCTCCCAACCTTTGAAACGGATACCCGGCAAGAACTTGCTCCCTATTTCGAGAGCGCCAAAGTAGATCCTCTGCAAGTGACCAGTCACGCCTTCGAATTGCTCGTAGCGGCATGGCTAAGTGATCTCATCCGGCCGGTGAGGACCACGGACAGATATCCCGACGACCATGGTTGGCTTGCCGAGTCAGGGTTTCGCACCGCCATACAGGACGGTCGCGTCGAGTATGAAGCGGTGGCGTGAACGTCTACGTCGAGTCCAACTTTGTACTGGAACTCGCCCTGATACAGGAGCAATCTGCCAGTTGCGAAGAAATTCTGCTGCTTTGCGAGGCGAGTCGCATACGGCTTGTCATACCTGCCTATTCTCTGGTGGAACCCTACGAAACGCTTACTCGGCGCCACAAACAACGGAGACGAATGAAGCAGGAGTTGGATGCCGAATTCCCGTCAGCTTTCTCGGACTGCATCACTCTCGGAACAGCTCGCCGGTTTCAAGGATCTCACAACGCTGCTGATCAGCGCTGCGCAGCAAGAATCCCGGCGGCTTGAGTTCGTGCGCTCCCGGCTCATTGAAGTCGCCGAGGTCGTGCCGCTTGGCACATCCGTGCTGGCAGCCGCGACCCAGTACCACCGTATCCATGGTTTGTCGGCGCAGGATGCGATAGTCTACTCATCCGTTCTCACTCACCTCTCGCAGATTCATGCAGCGGAAGCCTGTTTCTTGAACAGGAACGCCAAGGACTTCGACGATCAGAACATCGTCGAGGAGCTTGCAGGCCACAACTGTCAGCTCTTTGTTCGATTCGATGCTGGTTATTCGTTCATCCGCGATGCGTTGGGGTGATGGTGCACGTTTCTCTCCGCACTCTGGTTGACGAATATCTCGGCGATTCGCCATCAAGCTTGATGAGAGTCCCAGTCGAACATGCGCCTCCTTCGGCGCCCGTTGAAGTTGATCACTTCCAGCAGCAGGCCGTCGGGGTCGGAGAAGAAGGTGGCGTAGTAGTCGGGCGAGTACTGCGTGTACGCTTGCGGCTCGGTGGCGTCGATGCCAGCGGCGCGAAGCTCCCGGCAGGCCCGGTCCACGGCCTCCTCGTCAACCACGCGGAAGCACAGGTGCGACGGTGCGCTCCGTCGGGCGCTCGGTTCTGCTGAAGCGCCCTCGCGCGCCACGATCCAGTAAGTCAGGTGCCGGTTGTCGTAGCGTGCCCGCGGCGACATCTTGTCGGACACCGGGCCTTTGCGGAACCCCAGGACCGGCATGACGTTGTCGTAGAACGCCTCCGCCGCGGCAAGGTCATGGACGGGGATGAAGATATGGTCGATGCAGATGACTTCAACGGACATGCTGGTTCCTTCCCCTCCGTCATTCGCCGGCACTGGTCGTGTCACGACTCATGAGGCAAGAGATCCCTCGAATCGTCATTCCCGCGAAAGCGGGAATCCATGGGTGGTTGTGTGGCGGCCGCATTGCCAAGCCCCACCCCGCATGGATTCCCGCCCCCGATCGGGGTCGAGGGCATGCTTTCGCGGGAATGACGTATTAGCGCGCTGGGAATGACGAAGACGGACGTCTGTAACTACCTCAATTCGTTGGATAAGGTTTTGTTTTCATATCAATGACGGTTCGGGCGTGGGTGCATCTTCCGTCCGGGCGTGGTCTTGCCCGGCTTTCTTCACTGGAACGGTCTCGCGCTCAGTGCGCCCGGCATGTCCAGTCGCGGCCGCCCCACAGGTCGGTGCCGCCGATGATGGCGTCGGTGGCGTCGAGCGTGAGGGTGTCCAGGGCGGAGACCACGGGCGCGCCGGGATAGTTGAGTACCTGGAGTTCCTGGTACGCTCCGGCGACCCGGTCGGCGGGCGGCAGCTCCAGGATGCGGTCGCGGCTGCCGGTGCTCACTACCGCGTCGGCGTGGGTGTCGTAGAACAGCAGCGGCGAATCCGTTCCCTCCTGGCCGCCGTATTCATACGTGACCAGCACCGTCCTGACGCCTTTCTCCTCGCACGCGCGCACCGTCAGCATCACTTCCAGGAAGGCGTTGCCCGAACCCAGCCAGGTGATGAGGGCGGCGTCCGCTCCCAGCGCCCGCGCCACTTGCGATGCGTTGTGTGCCGCCACCTCCTTCTCGCGGAAGGCCTCGAAACGGATGCGCTGCAGGATCACGCCGGCGAAATCGACCCGGCGACCGTGCTCCCGGGCCAAGCGCATGGCCAGCGGCTGGTTCTGCCAGTCCCAGGTGGTGGGGTAGTAGGCGATGGTCTTCAGCGTGTTGCCGGTGACCGCGCCGTCCATCAGCTCGTTGGGGTGGACCACGGTGGCCAGGGACTCGCGCACCGGCAACCCGTAGTACCCCAGGCCGGACGGCAGGTGCTCCGACTCGGTGATGCAGCCCACGATCACCACGGCCCTGGGCAGGTTCCCATTGCCGGGCGCCGCGCCGAACGTTTCCACGGCGGCGGGTTCGGCCACGGCCGTGGTCTCGGCCAGCCTCTGGGCCACGCGGTACTCGGCGGCCTGGATCACCTGGTGCGCCTCGGCCTCGATCAGGTCCGGCGGCAGCCGCAGGTTCAGCACCAGGCCCGGAACACGGCTGAAGCCCGAGAGGTCGGCCCCCGGCCCCCACATGTCCAGGATGGCGCTCCGCTGCGCGGTGGTGCCCGTGCGGATGGTGCCCTCGTAGGCGGCGGTGGCGATGAGGGTCATGCCGGAGAGCCGGTGGGTGCGCCCGCGCCCCACGGGCACCACGGGACTGGTGATGCCGGGAAACACCTGCGCGTGGCCGCCCACCTTGACCCTGGGCTCCACCACGTCGCGGATGCCGGTGACCCGCACCCGCTCGCCCGGGCGCACGATGTCGAGCCCGACCTCGAGGATGCGGGGATCTCGCGAAGCCAGCTCCACCAGTTCCGCTTCCGCCACCTCCAGCGCCCCGCCCGCGTATTGCAGCGTCCCGCCGAAGCGGAGCTCCCGCACCGGGAACTCCGCCAGCTCCAGCGGCCCGGCGTTCCGGGCGCCGCTCATGACGCGGTTTCCGGCGTGAACACGGTGCTCTCGTCCACCTCTTCCTCCAGGGCCTTGAGAGCGGTCTCGACGATGGACTTGCGCAGCTTCTCGTCGACCTCCGGCGGCAGGCTCGGGTCGCCGCACGGGTGGGGGATCTTGACGCCCTTGACGATGCGGCTGGCACCTACCTGTTCCGCCAGCGGGAACATGGCGCTGATCATCGACACGGGAACTCCGGCACGGTCCAGTTCTTTACTGATCACAGCTCCGCTGCGACTACAGGTGCCTCACGTACTCACCAACAGCGCGGCGTCCACGCTGTTGGCCTTGAGCTCCGCGGCGATCTCCTCGCCCATCCGCTGCATGTTCGCGGGCGAGCCCTGGTTGCCGGGGACGACGTAGTAGGCGGGGTAGAGGTCCTCGTACTTGCCCTCCTGCTGGAGCTCCCGCAAGGCGTCCAGGGGAACGCCGTAGAGCGGGTTGGCGTTCATGTTGGCCACGTTGTAGCCGCCGTGTACCGCTTCCCACACGCCCGGCTCCATGGTCTTCAGCTCCGCCACCGGATACTTGCGCCAGAACGTGTTGCGGAAGGTCTTGAAGCCGTCCGGGTTGCCCCACGGCACCACGCCGCTGGTGGTGACCAGCGCGATCTTGGCCTTGCCCACATCCTTGACCGCGGCGGCCGGCGCCACCCGGTCCCAGGTCTGCATGGGGATCTCGGTGGCGAAGGGCTTCCCCTCGAGCTTGTCCAGCAGCATGTCCAGGGCGCGGTCCGCGCCCGTCCTGCCGCTGCGCTCCTGGAAGCGGATGCCGCGGGCCAGGTAGCCCTCGTCCTCGGCCGCGCCCACGGGCTCGTCCTGGAGCCTCCTCTGAACGAAGCGGGCGAGATCCTCCAGCGCCTTGCCCATGCCCGCCGCGGTTTCCATCGTGGGGAAGAGGAAGAGCCGCGCGTCATGGTACCCGCGGTACGCGTCCACCGCCGGGTTGTCCTCGTGCATGGCGGTGACGCACACGCACTCCAATTCGGTGGCCACCATGTGCCCGATCTCGACGCAGGCAAGCCCGTAACGCCCGGCGTTGAACGCCGGACCCAGCACTACCACGTTGGCTTTGGCCGCCGCGATTTCGCGCAGGAGCGCCGCCCGCGCCTCCTCGGGCTGTTCGTGAAAGTGGTTGTCGCCGAAGTAGATGGTGGACGCCACCTCCGCCTGCCCCTCCAGCAGCCGCTGCAGGCCGCGCGACGGCCCCGCGAGGGTGTCGAGGGTCCCGGCGGCGACGTCCGCCTTCTCCTCTCCGCCAATGCCGGCGAAGAACTGGTTCACGACGTGTGCCACGCGCTTCATGGTTCGCCTCCTTGCCATTGCCTGACTGCGCCTCATGGACCACGGTAGCGAAGAGGTGTACGCCGCGCAAGGGCGCGGTCGGCGCGTTTTGACACGGTTGGGTCGGCTGCCCTATAAGGGAAGGCCCTTTGGACCGCGGCGTGTCTCCGTGGCAATGGGTTGGGGGCCTGCGTTCAGCCTTCGTCGCTCTGGTTGGAAGTGCCGTCCCCGCGAAACCATGAAGGTCCGTGGAAGCATATTCCTGTCCGTGGTGGCCGGGTTCGTGGCTGTGCTGTCGTGGGGTGGGGCTGGCATGGGGTTGCGCGGGGCCGGAGGCGAGCCTCCGCGGGCTCAGGTCGGCTCCACGGCAACCACGATCCCGCCAAGAACCGTTCCGGCGCTGCCGCTGCAACGTCCGTCCGATGCGCTCAACGCACCCACCGTCCATCTCGGCGAGTCATTGCACGTGAACCCGGGCGTGGCGCCCGCGCCAGGATCCCTCACGGTCGTGGGTCGGCATGAAGACGTCCGGGTGGCTTACGGCGCGGTCGCCGACGGCGTGGGCGCGCGCAAGCTGATGGAATATCTTTCGGCCGAAGCCGGGGAAACTTCCGGCATCCGCAAGCCGTACCGGGCGAGGATGACTGTCCGGGTTGTCGAGGGCGCGACCCCGGAAATGGTCGATCAGACGGTGCGCGCCGTGCAGCGGATCAACGCGGCCTTGCCGCGGGAACAGCGACTCCGGTTCGACGACGCTCTCGTCCCGAGCGAGGTGGCGGAAACCTTCGGAACATCAGGGTGTGAGGAGGTTCCGTGTGACAGGCCTCCCATGCCGAACGGGGATATCTTCGTCCGGTTTGCGCCCGCGGAAGTGTGGCTGGGGGCCGAACGCGCGGCGAAGACACCGCACGTTTCAGGCCAGGGTGAATTCGACGGCTGGATCTTGAGACGCGGCACGGGTGAACACCGTCGCTCCCATTGGGCGGGCCGGGTTTGGGTGGACCCCGTACGGGCCACCGGCGAAAGCCGTCTTCATGTCCTGGTGCACGAGATCCTGCACGTGCTCGGGCGCCACCACGCCGACCCGGAACGGTTCCCCGAATCGGTCATGCGGCCCGTCTACGGGCCGGTGAGTCAGGGCGGAATACTCGATCCGCTCGACCGCGAGGTCCTTCTCGCCGTGCATGGAAGGCTCGCCCCCGGCGCGATGCCTCACGAAATCGCCCGCGCGCTGGAGCCGTGGGAGGACACGTCGATCCATGTCCGCGGCGAGTTGAGCGTGGAGGGCACGGCGTTGGCATTCGGCGTTGGGCTCCGCAACGGCTTGGCACGGCCCTGGGCTTATGGGACGGCGTCAAGTGCGATTCTCGCCGAGAATCCGACCCTATCCGAGAGTTCAACCTGGTCGGCCCGCGTTCTTGGGTTCACGCGGACCGGCAGGATTGTCGCGGGTGCGGCCGAACTGACAGTTCGATTCGATACCCGTGCCGGCACGCTCCGGCTGACCGCCTTGGAGTCATGGCCCGGCGGACAGCCGCCCGGGGCCGTCGGCAGCGGCACGCGGTGGGGCGAGGGCGACTTGGTTTACGACGTCGTTCTACTCGGAAACAGCTTCGTCCGCACCGGCGGCGATGCCGGCCAGGTCACCGCCGGTTTCTTCGGCGGTTCCCACGAGGGTATCGCCGGGGTGATGGAGCGCGATGACCTGGTGGCAAGTTTCGGGGGCGAGCGCTGAGGTCAACCCGCCCGACGCACCCCTCCACCAAATTGCCTCAGAAAGTTCCATAGACACGGCAAGGCAAGGATTCGGCGGCAAGACCCATCGTCCACGAGTGCCGGAAGGAAGCCTCCGTGTCGTGTGCCTGTCGTGTTATTGACGTACTTCTGACGTTGCGCGTGAGATTTCAAGCACTGTAGGCTTTACCATGGTCACGATGGATCGCGAATTCTTGCGCCGGCGACGCATCGAGCTTGGCCTTACGCAGGTGCAACTCGCGAGCAGAACCGGATGCGATAGTCGGACCATTCAGCGCGCGGAGAAGGGCAAGCCGGTCAGCCTCCGTACGGCAAGAGAGATCGGCCAGGCCCTCGGTGTCGATTTGCGCGAGATCATGTCCCTGGACCCGCCGCACGAGGATGCAATTCTGACCGTCGTCAGGGCTGCGGATGATACGGTGCGGAAAATACTGAGCAGTCAGGGTGAAGGGAGGTTGAGCGAGGCCACGAACGTGCTGAAGCTGTTGGTGGTTCGGTACGGCTCGACCATCGCCCACCAGTCAGGTAGTCAGGAGCTGGCTCTCCGGGTCGTTCAGGAGGCCTTCGAACAGGCCAAGGCCGCGATGCTGGAGGGCAACGATTCAGGATGAGTGATTACTTGCCGTTTGGAGGAGATCCGATGACGAAGCGATTCGCCAAGAGCCATTGCTCTTGGTTCTTTTGTCACCGTATGAGGGCAACTGAACTGGTAGTTACCTTGATCCTCGTGTTCGCCATCCTTCCTTCGATTGCCAACGCGGAGTTCAGGAACGGATTCTGGAGCGATTCCATCCTTCACGTGGGCAGGTGCACTGACGCTGTCAATGATTCGATGCACAAGGGCTCTCGGTGTCTCTTGGGTAACGGTCTCAAGCTTCTGTTGGATGAAAGCCTGCGATTGGCCGACGAATACGGCAAGAGGCGGTTCGGCCGGCATTTCCAGGTCATGCGCAACCTGAACTATTCTCGTGTCTCCAGCAAGTTCGGCATCGAGGGCGACGTCGATGTCGTGCTGCCGTTTGCTGGTGCCGTGTCGCCGGCCGGATCACGGCGTGTTTCCTCGTTCTTTTTTCAACAAGGCGTAGCCCGTTCGTGGGATGGGTCCGGTTCCGGCCATTTTCGTAACGACCTGAGGCAAGGAATCGTACACCGTTTCTGGCTTTCGAGCGCACCGGGCGCGGACATCCTGGGCGTCTCGGCCTTCCATCTTCTCAACGTCGAGCGTGGCCACAGGGTGCTCGCCCCCGGCATCGACTATACGGGGAGATGGGGCGTTGGCTCGTTGCGGTACTTTATTCCCACCACGGGCTGGCGTCCCGGAAGGGCGGGTTACGAGGAGCGCGCCCTCGAGGGTCTTGAGGTCGGGATGCGCTTGCGCTTGACCACCACACTTCGCCTGAACGCCGTTGGCTACCGCTGGAGGGCCGAGGACGGTTCGGATCGGTGGGACGACGGGATGCGCATGGGTTTCGACTGGCGTCCGCATCCTTGGTTCAGGCTCGGCACCGACTACGACGGCATCGGCCGGGGCAAGGACACCATGACGTTCCAGGTTGCGCTCGACGTACCGTTCGGGGGTGCGTCGGAGAGCCCGCCGTGGGAAGGCCTGGGCGTGGCTGTCGGCGGCGCGGGGCCTGCCAGCGAAGAGCTGTGGCGCCCCGTCGACGATATCGGGCCGATCAAGGTTGCCAAGCGGAAGCAAGGCGCCGCCGGCCTCGTGGAGCAGGCGCGGGTCCGGTTCCTGCAGGACGCCGTCGGCAGCGGCGAGGCGGTCCAGTTGGAGGTCTCGCTGCCGGCCGCGGCCCCGGACGACATCCGGATCATGGTGCGGCTCGTACCCGGAAGCGGCGCGAATCCCGCGGTGGCGGGAGAGGATTTCGTCGACGAACCCGTGGAGACGACGATTCGTCAGGGTACGACGTCGACTACCGTGTCGATCCCGCTCATCCGCAACGACGGCATGGAAGGGCCACGCAGCCTCGGCGCCGCGGTGACCATGGCCTCGTGACGACCCACTGACTCTACCTCCGACACAAAGGCTTTGACGATGCACTGGAATTTGATGCTGAGGGCGCTGTCGATCCTCCTGGTGGCCAGCGTCGCGGTTTGGTCGTGCGGAGGGGGCGGCAGGGAACGCGACGACGAGACGATGATCATACCGCCTCGCGAGAACCGCGCTCCCCTGGTCGCAGGCACCTTCGAGGACATCACGCTGACACTCGGTGCCGGCGGAACGGTTCGTTGGGAGTCGAGCGCCATCGGCACGTACTTCTCGGACCCGGACAACGATCCGCTTTTCTACTGGGCAGAGTCCAACGACTTGCTGGTAGCCGACGTGACCTTCGAGGGCACGGGAGCCGCCGCCTCCCTTGTCGTGGAAGCGTTCGGCCCGGGCACTGCGATCATCAGGGTGACGGCCGAGGACAATGACGGCCTTGGCGTCGCGCAGAGGTTCACGGTGACCGTGGAGGACCGGACGGTGTTGCCTCCGGACCATTCCGATACGCGAGCGGGAGCGGGCGAGATCGTATCCGGCGACTTCGTCGAGGGATACCTCGATTCGCCGGACGACGTGGATTATTTCCGGATACGGATCACCGATACGAGGTTGATCGACGTCACGCTGACGTCGGAGGAGTCGGGTGTCGAGATCGCTTTCTGGACAACCTCGGCAACGTCCTCGATACCGCCACCACCGCAAGCCAGGCAAGGCTGCGCGCCACGGCCCAAGGCGGTGACATCTTCGTCCGGGTGCGCGCCTCGGACTCCAATCTGAGGAGGAGGCTGCAAGACGGATCCAAGGCCTACGATTTTGTTATGAGGATCGGGAAAAACGTCCGGTCCGTCATCAACGTCCTGCAAGGAAAACCGGACATCAACGTGGAGATCGGCGGGGTCGGGGGCACGTTCCATCTCGGAGAGCATTTCGAGTTCCCGGCCGGAAGCACCGGGCGCGCGTTCTCGATCGGTCTCTCCGTGACTGGTGTGACGTTCATCGTGCAGCAGGACGCATTGAGAATATCGGCCGCCCACGGCCTCACGCCCGGACCGGTTACCTTTACGGTCACGGCGAGCGCCTCGGGTCTGCCGAAGGCCTTCAAGGTATTGCGCGTCAACTTGATCGAGGCGCCGGATCAGCCTCCGAGGAGCGTGTGCGCCCCGACGGTCCAAAAGACCGTGGACCCTGGACAGCAGGCAACCTTCGACCTGAACGCTTGCTTCAAGGACGAGAAACCGGAGGAACTCACCTTCGCCGTCAGCCGAGTCGTGGAGAGCAGTGGAACGGGATGGCGGAGGGACATTTCCAGCGGGGTCCTGACGATCCACAGCCTCGATAGCATGAGCAGCCGCGACTTCCTCACGCTCGATGTGACCGCCACGGACTCCGGCGGACAGTCCGCCGGGCAGGCGTTTCGCGTGAACCTCAACAGGGCGCCCCATCCCGTAGCGACGCAGTTCTTGAGCCTGGATCTGGGTGCGGGCGGGAGCGAAACGATAGACCTCGCGAGCTACTTCCGGGACCCGGAGGGCACCCGACTGACCTTCGCCATCGGCGCGGCTCCGAGCGGTGTCACGCTGCAACTGTCGGGCAGCAGCTTGACGGTTTCCGCTGATTCGAACGCGTCCGGCGCGTACAGGTTTCAGGTAACCGTGACCACGGCCGACGGCAGGTCCAAGACGTTCGACTTTCAGGCGAACGTAAAGGCGGGCCTCGTCGCACTGAAGGACCTGGTCATCAGAGTCATGGCGGGCAAGACGGCAACGGTACGTCTTGCGGACTTCATCGGGTTTTCGCAAGGCGTCACAGACCCTCCGCAACTGTACTTCGTTCTTGTGTCCGGTACGCACGCCAACCTCCTCCGGGCGGGGATGGATGCCGCCGCTGAAAACCTGACGCTCGCCCCGCCGTCCGATCTTGAGGGCGAGTATTCGTTGCGGGTGCAGGCCATCGTCGTGGATGCCCGCTTCGCTCCGACAGACTTCACGTTCCGGGTGGTCGTCGAGGATGAGGAAGAGGAATTGGGTTCCGAATGGATCCGTGCGCAGAATGTCGACTGCCACGTTCACATGGACACCCTGATCCACCTCGGAATCTGGGGGGCGGCCGAGTATTCACCGTTCAGTTATTCGGGTGGGTGCAGGGAACGCAAGGCGCACGGCCGGGGAGTGGCGGTTCGTATCGTTAGTAGCGCTAACGTGGGCTCGGCCGCCAACGTTCGATACGAAGGTGATTGGAAAGAGGGAAGGGCGTCGGGCCAAGGTACACACACTGTTTGGGATGCCGTCCTATACGAGGGCGAGCTTCTGGATGGTCTGAGACACGGCCAGGGAACCGAGACCGACGGCGATCACCGTTACGAAGGCCAGTGGCGCCACGGCCGCCGTCACGGCCGGGGAACAGCGACGTATGCGGGGGTGTGGCGCTATGAGGGTGAATGGCAAGATAACGTCAGTCATGGTCAGGGAACCCAGATCTACTATCGGAGACATAGCTACGGACTCATTGGATGGCTGCCGGCAGGCTCTCGCTACTCCGGTGGATGGCGCGAAGGCTATCAGCATGGGATAGGAACTCTGACCAGTCCCGACGGCTATAGCTACCAAGGGGGCTGGAGAGGTGGCGTCAGGCATGGCCAGGGAACAGAGACCCATCCGAACGGTTCACACTATGTCGGTGAATGGGAGGGTGGCTCGTTCTGGACCGGACAGGTGACGATAATCGAGGATAACGGCGACCGTTTCGAAGGAAGCTATCGTGACGGTCGAAGACATGGTCAGGGAACGGAAACCTGGGCGAACGGCGGCGGCCGTGAAGGCGAGTGGCGCAACGGTTCCTTCTGGAACGGAATAGTGTCCTATCCGGACGGTCGGACTCGGACGTACAGCAATGGCAAGTGCACAAGGAGCACCAAGAGCGACGGATCCGACAGTACCATTTACCACGAGGACGGTACGACATCCTGCCACGTCGGTTCCATTCAATAACGACTCCCTTGACGCGCGGCGAACAGGTGTCCTATAGGTGAATCGAGTCCGAACCAAGACGTGACCGGGACGGGAGGCGCTCATTATGGCGATGACGACGCGGGAGGAGAATGCGCTTCTCACTCAGACCGGGCGCGGCACACCCATGGGAGAACTGCTCCGGCGCTACTGGTGGCCGGTGGGCATCTCCGCGCACCTCAAGGACAAACCCACGTTCATCCGGGTGATGGGCGAGGATCTGGTGCTCTTCCGGGACGGCAAGGGCCGGGCCGGGGTGCTGGGGGCGTACTGCGCTCACCGGCGCGCGAACCTCTGTCTCGGCGACGTGGAGGCGGGCGGTCTGCGCTGCCGGTATCACGGGTGGCTCTACGACGTCGAGGGCCGCCTCCTGCAGACCCCGGGCGAGCCGCCGGAGAGCACGCTCAAGGACGGCATCCGCCAGCTCGCCTATCCGGTGGAGGAACTGGGCGGGCTCGTGTTCGCGTATTTTGGACCAGACCCGGCTCCGCTCCTGCCCCGTTATGATTTCCTCGTCGGCGACGGCGAGACCTACGTGACCGTGCAGGGGCTGCAGGACTGCAACTGGCTCCAGTGCGTGGAGAACGGTCTCGACCCCGTGCACCCGAGCTTCACCCACGGCGGGGCGTGGCCGGACATCGCCAGCACCGAGCCCGACCTGGGATTCGAGGATACCGAGTGGGGGCTGGTCTACAAGGCCTACCGCAAGGCGGAGAAAGCCGGTGAGTTCAACTACCGCGAGCATCACCTGCTGATGCCGGGCATAAGCTGCGGCGGCAGCGGTGGACGCTATCTCAAGGGTCCTTCCGGCGGCACGCCGGTATCGGCGGCGCGCTGGAGCGTGCCCATCGACGACACCCACACGCTGCTCATGCGCGTGCGCTTCAAGCCCGCGGACAATCCCGGCAAGTATGAGGGCGACCCGTTCAGCAAGCGCTGGAAGCCGCCCAAGGATTTCATCGAGCCCTACAAGGAATACCGGGACTCGGACAATCCGGTGCTCGGCTACGAGATCCCGCCGCTCCATTTCATCGAGGACGGCATGGTGGTGGACAGCCTGGGGCCGCGGGTGGACCGGGAGAACGAGAACCTCGGACCCACCATCGACGACGGCATCATCCGCCTGCGCAACATGTACCTGCGGGAGATGGAGAACGTCCGGCTCGGGCGTGATCCCAAGAATGTCATTCGCGACCCCGCAAAGAATCGGACGGTGTTCATCACGGCCTACGAACGATGGGTTTCCGAGGCCGAACGACAGGAGATCGAGGGCTCGGTGTCATCGTAGTCGAGCGGGAGAGAGGGAAGATGGCCGTCCACCACGTCAACGAGAAAAGCGCCGAGATGGTCAGGACCGCGCGGGGAGAAACGAAGTATCTCTACCGCGACGAGCAGGGCGCCGGCCCGTCCATCATGATCCGGCACTGGGGTCCGGACACCGACATTCCCGTGCACAGCCATCCGTTCAACGAGATGTTCTACGTGCTCGAAGGGGAGGTGGAGATCGGCGACACCTTGTATACCGCGGGCTCGTGCGTGTTCATCGAGGGGGGCACTCCCTACGGTCCCACGCGCGCGCCCAAGGGCGTCAAGGTGCTGCGCTATGCAGAAGCGTTCCAGAAGTGAGCGGACAGGACAGTAACAGGGCAACAGGAAAGGGGAAACGACGATGAAGATACGCAAGCTGTGCGCGTTCATGACGGTCGGGCTCTTTCTCTTCGCGGCGCAATCAGCCTTCGGCGCGGGCAACGCCTACGAGCAGCTCGTGGCCGCGTCCAAGGCGGAGATGGCCAAGACCGGCGGCAAGCTCCGCATGTCCCTGGACTGGCCCAAGCCGGACACCAAGAACGTGCTGCCGGCCTTCAGCAAGGCCTACCCGTTCATCAAGGAGATCTCCTACAAGCGCGAGGTGGGCATCGGACCGTTCGGACAGTTCCTCATCCAGTTCAAGCAGGGAAAGAACCCGCCCTACGACATCATGCACATCGCCAGCGAGTTCCAGGCCCAGTACTGGAAGGAGGGCGCGTTCGTGAAGCCTCCGTTCAGCTACGAGGAGCTCGCGAAGCATGTCCCGGCCGGTTGGCCCAGGTTGGATCCACGGGGAATGGATCCAGAGGGCAACTTCCTGTCCACCACGGGCAATGCCAGGGGCAATGCCTACAATCCCACGCTGGTGCCCAAGGGCAAGGAGCCCACGACCTGGGAGGCATGCGCCGATCCCATGTGGAAGGGGAAGGTCCTCGTCGACACGCGCAACAAGCTGCAAGCGTTCCAGCATGATCCCAAGACGCGCGAGAAGCATCTCCAGTGGCTCAAGGCACTGGTCGCCAACGACGTCGTGCCGGCGCGAGGGCAGGGAACGATACTGCGCAGGGTGGCTTCCGGAGAGTTCCCGGTGGCTTGCGCGGTCAACTACCATACCGCCAACCGCATGATCGACCGGGGAGTGAAGAACCTGAAATTCGTGCTCCCCGATCCGGTTCCGCTGGAGATCGGGACCCGGCTCTACGTGGCCAAGTGGTCGCGGACGCCGGCCACGACCCAGCTCTGGGCGGTGTGGATCTCCACCGGCGGCCAGGAAGTCCTGGAGAACTACGCCTACCGCGGGTTCCCCTGGGATCCGATATCCAAGAAGTATCCCCTGGCCAAAGGCAAGTACATCGCCATCTGCGGCGCCAAGTGCGCGCTCAAGTGGGACGAGTACAACCGCGAGTTCCAGGAGATGCTGGGACTCCCCGCGGCCAAGAAGAAGAAATAGGGTCGGCAACCGCTGGTCGGGGCACTCCTCCGTCATTCCGGTGCTCCCGCTCCGTCATTCCCGCGACTCCCCACCGTCATTCCCGCGACTCCCCTCCGTCATTCCCGCGGAAGCGGGAATCCAGGCGGGGCGGGGTCGGGCAATGGAGCCGCCACACCACCACCCCTGGATTCCCGCTTTCGCGGGAATGACGGTGGTGGCGGGAATGACGGTGGTGGCGGGAATGACGGTGCGTAGTGGGAATGACGGTGGCAGCGGAAACGACCGGGGAGGGCCGTACGGCTATCCGCCCAGGAAGTCGCCGACGAGCCGGTTGAACCGGTCCGCCTGGTCCCAGAAGGCCCAGTGGCCGCAGTGGTTGAAGACGTGGAGTTCGGCGTCTGGAAGGGCCTCGAACAGCAGCAACCCCCTTTCCAGCGCCACGCCCCGGTCGTTCTTTCCCCAGATGAGCAGCGTCCGGTTCCGGATCTCCGACAGGCGTTCTCCCACGGGCTTCCAGGGCGGCGCGTCCCACCGCTTCACCATGGCCTCGAAACGCGGTCCCGTGCTCATTTCATAACGTTGCGCCACCAGCTCATCGGTCACCAGTTCACTCTTGTACAGAGTCTTCAGGGTCACCGCCCGCATGTTCTCCAGCGTGGGGGTGTATTCCCGCAGTTCCTGGGAGTGTTTCTTGCCCTGGGCCACGGCCGCGGCCGATCCCGGCGGCGACAGCGTGCCGCTGGAGATGAGGACCAGACGCTCCGCCCGCGGGTCTTCCAGCGCGATCCTGGCGGCGATGTAGGCGCCCATGGAATTGCCGAGGAGATGGAAGCGTTCCAGCCCCAGGGCGTCGATGAACTTCCGCGCGTGGGTCACCCGGTAGTCCATGGAGTAGTCCGTGGGGTTGTCGGTGTTTCCGAACCCGGCCTGGTCGAACGCGTACAGGCACAGCCCCGAGGCGGCCAGCGGCTCCATGTTCAACTTCCAGGCGACCAGGGAGCACACCCCGGGCGCGCCCCCATGGATCATGACCACCGGGTGGCCGCTTCCCGCGGTCCAGTAGAACGTCCTGAGCCCGTCGACTTCCAGGTATCGGTGTTCGTTGGTCATGACAACTTCTCCGAGTGCTCCCGGGCGAGTCCCTTGAACGTCGCTCTCCGGTCGTAGTAGAAGCCCTGCGAGACCCATACACCAATGAACGATCGCTGAAAAGGTGAGGTCGAGATGACGGCGGCATCCGCAAGATCATCCGTTTTCGGCGCCCCGGCGGCGTGGCTCGGTTGGGCGCGCGAGCACCTCGTGGTGGTGTTGGCGGTCCTGCTGATCCTCTGGCTCGTGCTCGTTCCCGTTGCCACGCTCATCGTCTTCAGCTTCCGCCTCGGCAACCCGTGGGATCCCGGCGGCTTCACCCTCGATCACTACGCCAGCGCCTATTCCACGCCGCAGACCTATTCCATGTTCTTCAACACGGCCTTGCTGGCGGTGTTCAGCACGGCCATCTCCGTGGGTCTGGCGACGGTGTTCGCGTTCCTCACGGAACGGACGGACATGCCGTTCCGCAACGTGGCATGGGGCCTGATACTGGTGCCCATGGCCATACCCGGACTGCTGTTCGCGGTCTCCTGGACCTTTCTGCTGTCGCCCCGCATCGGCCTCTTCAACGTCTGGATGCGCGACGCGCTGAGCCTGTTCGGGATAGAGGCGACGAGCGGGCCGCTGAACATCTACAGTCTCTGGGGCATGGTCCTGCTGGAGGGACTGCGGGGCGTCACCACCACGTTCCTGATCATGGTGGGGGCGTTCAGGGCCATGGACCCGAGCCTGGAGGAGGCGGCGCGGGTGGCCGGCGCTTCCGGCCGCAGGACGTTCTTCGGCATCTTCCTGCCGCTGCTGACCCCGGCGGTCCTGGGCGCCACCATGTACAGCTTCATGACCCACCTGGAGTCGCTGGAAATTCCCCTGATCATCGGACTGCCCGCGCGGATCCACGTGTTTCCCACCTACATCTATTTCACGACGCAGCGGTACACGCCCCCCGAGTTCGGCCTGTCCGCGGCCCTGGGAGCGAGTTTCCTGCTGGTCAGCATCCTGCTGGTGTACGGCTACCGGTACGCCATGCGGCAGGAGGGACGCTTCGTCACCATCACCGGCAAGGGCTACCGGCCCCGGCTCATGCCCCTGGGGAGATGGCGCCATGTCGCGTTCGGCGCCTTCCTCCTGTACTTCGCCCTGACCATCGCGGCCCCCAGCTTCGTGCTGCTCTGGAGCTCGCTGCTGCCGGTGTACATGACGCCTTCCTGGGATCTCTTGCCCGACCTGTCGCTGCAACACTACCGGGACATCCTCACCGACAGCGACGTCTGGGACGCTACGCGCAACACCATCGTGGTGGCCCTGGGAGCGGCCACGCTGACCATGCTGCTTTCCCTGGTGGTCGCGTGGGTCGTCATCCGCAAGCGCTTCCGGGGACGGACGGTCCTCGACGCGGTGACGTTCCTGCCGCACGCGCTCCCCGGCGTGATCATCGCCCTGGCGTTCATGTTCCTCTATCTCCAGCCGCCCCTCGACGGGCTGGGACTCTACGGCACCGTGTGGATCATCGTCCTGGGGCTCACCGTGAGCTACATAGCCTTCGGCGGCCGCGCCATGAGCGGCGCGCTGGCCCAGGTGCACGTGGAGCTGGAGGAGGCCAGCCACGTGTCGGGTGCGCGGTGGCTCACCCTCATGCGGCGCATCGTGCTGCCGCTGGTGCTGCCGGCGTTCATCGGCGGCTGGATCTGGGTGGCCTCCCACTCCCTGCGGAACTTCTCTGTGCCGCTGATCCTGGCGACGCGCGAGAACTGGGTGCTGTCCGTGATCATGTGGCGCACCTGGGAGGACGGCGATCCGGGCCAGACCTCGGCGCTGGGGGTATTGTTGATCGTCGCCCTGGCCGTGCTGACGGTGGGCGGGCGCTGGCTGGTGGCACGCATGAACCAGCGGCAGGAGTCCTGACGGGGTGTGCGGGCCGGGCCGGGTTTGGTTGACGAAAAAAGGGCGCTAAGTTATGGAAATGGCTTGCGCCGGGATGGTGGAATGGGTAGACACGCGGGACTTAAAATTCCGCGGGCGCAAGCCCGTGCCGGTTCAAGTCCGGCTCCCGGCACTCCCATCCGCAACTTTGCCGAAGCCTCGCGACGTCCTCTCCGGCCCAGCCCCGCGCCGATTCCCGGCCCCGCGATGCTGTCGGGCAGTAGCCGCGGGCGCGCGTCGCGGAGCCTCTACCGCTGCTGGTAGAGCACCTCGCCGGTGGCGGCGCAGTCGTAACCGCCGAGCGACTCCATCGCGTTCTTGAACTCCTCGGACCTGAGCACCTCCAGCAGCGTGGCGCCCGCCGGCGATTCGTGGAACGACCGCAGCAGCAGCAGGTCGTACTGCTCGTCGCCCACCGGAATGAAGTCCAGCCCCAGGGCTTCCGCGGCGGAGAGGATTCCCAGGCCGGTGTCCGCGAGGCCGCTGGCCACGGCCACCGCCACAGCCATGTGGGTGAACTCCTCGTGTTCGTAGCCGCGGACCGTCGCCGGGTCCACGCCGAGACGCGCGAGCTCGAAGTCCAGCAACACGCGGGTACCCGAGCCGGGCTGGCGGTTGACGAAGCCCAGGTCCCGTCGCCCCAGGTCGGCGATGCCGGACAGTCCCTTGGGGTTGCCGCGCGGCACGAGCAGTCCTTGCCGGCGCTTGACGCCATGCACGAGCACGACGGGAACCTTGGGCAACAGCCGCTGGATGTCCGGGACGTTGTAGGCACCGGTATCGGGGTCCAGCAGGTGGGTGCCGGCCATGTGGGTTTCGCCGCGGCGGATGGCGTGCAGGCCGCCCAGGCTGCCGACGTTGGCGTCGGCGATCTTCAAGCGCGGGTCGCGGCGCTTGAGCTGGTCCTCCAGCACGCTGATGGACAGGTCGTGGCTGCCGGTGCACAGGATGGTGTGTTCCACCTCGTCCGGCGACCGCAGCAACTCGACGTCCACTTCCTCGCCGGCGTTGATCCCTTCCACCATCCCCGGTACCCGCAAGAAACCGTCGGCGCGCACCATGGTGCTGATGACCCCGGCCCCGCGCGCCAGCGGCACGGCCACGAGGCGTTCCTCCACCCGGCCCAGGGTCACGCGGACGAACTCCTCCAGGCCCAGCCGCGAGGGGATCTTGCGCGGCGCCAAAGCGCGTACCTTGGGAGGGGATGAGGCTGCCGCGGCCAGCAGCCGTTCGAGCGCGGGCTGGAGGATCTCGCGGGCGATGACGATGGCCGACACCGGGTAGCCGGGAATGCCGATGACGGGCTTGCCCGCGGCGACCCCCAGCGCGGCGGGTTTGCCGGGCATGACTTCGATGCCGTGCACCAGCAGCTCGCCCGCGTCGTCGATGACCTCCGCGGTGAAGTCGTGCGCGCCGGCGGAGGAGCCGGCGATGAGCGCCACCAAGTGATGGTCCTTCAGCGCTTCGTCCAGGGCCTGCTTCAGCAGCGCGGGATCGTCCGCGACCGCGGGAAGGACCACCGGCGCGCCGCCGGACTCGCTCACCATGGCCCCCAGCACCGTGGAGTTGAAGTCGATGATCTCGCCCGGCCGGGCCGCGTTCCCCGGTTGCGTGATCTCGTCGCCCGTGGGGATGATGGCTACCCGGGGCCGGGCCTTGACCCGCACCGTGGTGTGCCCCGCCGCCAGGACGGCACCGAGATCGTAGGGCCGCAGCCGGTGGCTGCGCGGCAGCAGCAGCTCGGTGGCCACGACGTCCTCTCCCACCAGGCGCACGTTCTGCCACGGCGTCGCCGCCTGATCGATGGACACGGTGGCGCCGTCCATCTCGCGCACGTTCTCGATCATGATCACCGCGTCGGCCCAGGACGGCAGCGGCTGGCCCGTGTCCAGGTAGGCGAACCGGCCCCGTGGTTCCGCCTCGTGCGCGAGCAGCCGCAATTCACGCGGCGCGAACTCCGTCGCCCCGAAGGTGTCTTCCGCGCGCACGCAGATGCCGTCCATGGCCGAGCCGTGGTAGTGCGGCGACGAGATCTTCGCGAACACCGGCTCGGCGGTGACCCGGTGGAGCGCGTCCGTCACCGCCACCGACTCGTCCTCCAGGCCGGTTTCGTCGAAGCGGCTCAGGAAAAGGGTGCGCGCCTCTTCCAGCGGGGTCTTATTGAGGTACCGTTTGCGCGCCATCGTTGCGGACTCCCCGTATCGTCATTCCCGCGGAACCGGCTGGTTGAACTCACGAGGCAGAGACTCCTCGGCTCCGTCATTCCCGCGGAAGCGGGAATCCAGGCGGGGTAGGGCGGGAATGACGTTGCGTCGATCTGCTGATGGAATATCACTCCATCGGAGACTTTGCACCGGACGGCATCAGAAAAGCAGCACCTCCACCTCCTCGCCTTGCTCCAGTCCCTCGCGGTTGAGGTCGATGCGCACCATGCCGTCGGCCTTGACCAGGGTGAAGATGGCACCGGACTTGCTCGGGAGCGGCGTGGCGTAGACTGTCTCGCCGCGTTCTTCGAGGGTCACGCGTACGTAGTCCTCGCGGCCGGTCTGCGACGATACGTTGGTGTCCATCACGGCCCGGACGGTGTCGCGCCTGGTGTGCGAGGCGGGCGTACTCTCGCCGGACAACGCGCGGACCAGCGGGGCCGCGAACAGGTCGAATATCACCAGGGCGGACACCGGGTACCCGGGGAGTCCCAGCACGGGCTTCCCCGCGGCCCGGGCATAGATGGTGGGCTTCCCGGGACTCACGGAGATGCCGTGAAAGAAGATGCGGCAATCGGGCAGCGACCGGATCACCTCCACCGCCATGTCCCGCGTGCCCATGGAGCTGCCGCCTGAAAGCAGCAACAGGTCGCCCCAGTCGAGGCCTTCCGCCAGGGCGGCGCGCAAGGCCTCCGGTTCGTCGGGCACCACGCCCAAATCGTGCAGCGCGGCCCCGCACTCGGCGATGAGGCCCGCCAGCGAATGCTGGTTGATGTTCCGCACCTGTCCGGGGCGGGGCTCCCGGTCCACCCCGACGATCTCGTCCCCGGTGGAGACGAGAGCCACCCGCGGTTTGCGATACACCGGTACGGAGGCCACCCCGATGCCCGTGAGCGCACCGAGGTCATGGGCGCGCAACCGCCGGCCCCGCGCGAACACGGGATCGCCCTTGCGGATGTCGTCGCCTACCTGGATGACGTGGAGCCAGGGTGAGGCGGCCCGGTAGATCTCGACCACGCCATCGCCCGTCTCCTCGGTGTGCTCCACCATGACCACCGCGTTGCTGCCGGGTGGAAGCATGCCGCCGGTGGAGATGCGCGCGGCCTCGCGCGCGCCCAGGCGGCGCGTAGCCTCCTGTCCCATCTCCACCGTGCCCGCGAGCGTGAGGTAAGCGGGCAGGGCGGGACTGGCGCCGAAGGTGTCCCGCGCGATGACCGCGTAGCCGTCCATGCCGGCCCGGTTGAAGTGGGGGAGGTCGACCCGCGAGTAGAGGTCTTCGGCCAGCACGCGTCCCCGCGCCGCGGTGGTGGAGACGGTTTCGGCATCCACGGGTGCCACTTGACACAGGACCTGCAGCGCCTGCGCCGGCGTCACCACCCGGAAAAAGGTCTTGGGAGCATTCGTCGTGGTCATATGCGAGGCGTCGCGAAGTCGAAGCGCCGTTCGGGAGGCCGGGGCGGCGCGGGTCAGCGTTGCGCCAGCGGCACGTTGCCGAAGTTCGCGCGGATCTCGGCGGCGATGTGCTCCAGTGCTTCCTCACGGGTGTCGTAGAGGCGTTTCAGCTTGCGCGGCGCGTGCTTGTGAATGGCGTAGGCGGTCATCAGGGGCAACGCGATGGTGCTGTCGACGTAGCAGACCACGGAGTCGGGCAGTTGGTCCGGGTCCACCTTGCCCCAGCTCACCGCTTCCGCCGGCGTCGCCCCGGAAAGGCCGCCGGTGTCCACGCGCGCGTCGGTGATCTGGATGAAGTAGTCGAAGCCTTTTTCCTCCAGCCCGAGTACTTCCTGGATGTGCGGCTCGGTCTGGAGCAGGAAGTTCTTGGGCGAGCCGCCGCCGAGGATCACCGCGGCGCTGCGCCCGCCACGCCGCTTGGCCTCGAGCACCAGGGCGGCGGACTCGTTGACGTCGCGCGACACGTCGAAGCGCAGGCCGTTGCCCTTGAGCGCCAGGGCGGCGACGTTCATGCCGATGGAGCTGTCCCCGGGCGAGGAAGTGTACACGGGCACGCCGCTCCGGTAGGCGGCGGCCAGGAGCGAGCGCCGCTCCAGTCCCAGGATCTTCTCCCGCTCGTCCAGATACCGGCCCACGCGGTAGTGCATCTCCGCGGTCCCCATCTCCTTCTGGAACTCCGGCGCCTTGAGTATCTCCCGGAAGAAGTCGTCGGTGGAGATGAGCACGTCGTAATCGAAGAAGATGTCGTAGATGCGCACCACGCCCTGTTCCCGCAGGTCCACGTCGTCGGCGTCGAAGGTGCCCCGGTGCATGGACAGGCCGATGGCGAAGTGGGTGTCGTGATAGAGGTTCGCGCCGGTGCTGACGATCCAGTCGACGAAACCGTGCTCGATGAGCGGAATGAAGGCGGTCATGCCGAGCCCCGCCGGCGTCAGCGCCCCGGTGATGCTGAGCCCCACGGTCACGTCGTCCGCGAGGATCTTCTCGGTGAAGAGCTGGCAGGCCTCCCGCAAACGCCCGCTGTTGTAGGAGACGAAGTTGTCGTCGATGAGATCGACGATGCTCGAGTCGGCGTCGATGGGCTTGGGGTCGATTTTCCGCCCCGAAAGAAGGGATGGCTTCCTCATGGCTTCATCGCAAGGGTTTCGCCAATATGGTGGCGCGCCGTGACCGCGGGACGCTAGAGCAGCTAGTACCCCGCTTCGCTTGTTCCCTGGAGCTTGCGCTCCCGGATTTGCAGGTATGCGTTCCGTGCCGAGCTGTAGGGGTCGATGCTGCGTTCCAGCTCCTCGAACATCTCGTTGTTGAGGGCGCGGTTGTTCACGATGTCGACGCCGCGGATGGACAGGGGCACATAGTAGGGGGCGAAGTACCCAAGGGGATTCATCAACGAGTCCGCGGCCATGCCCACGCCGTCCCGGAACGTCGTCGGGGGCAGCAGCGGCAACACGAGGTAGGCGCCATGGCTGATCCCGTAGACGCCCAGCGTGATTCCCATGTCCTGGTCGCTGGCCTCCAGCCCCCACTTCGTGGCCATGTCGAAGATGCCCGCGATGCCCACGGTGCTGTTGATGATGAACCGGGCAAGCTCCCGGCTGGCGCTGACGGGTCTGCCCTGGAGGGTATTGTTGACCACCTTCCGGACGACGTCGAGGTTGTTGACGGCCCTGCGGACGCCCTCCTGCGCGGGCGTGGGAAGGATGCCGGCATAGGTCAGGGCAATGGGCTTCAGCACGAAGTGGTCGAAACCGCTGTTGAACGCGAACATCTTTTCGTTGAACCATTCGAGCCGATCGTAGTGCTGGTCGCGCGTGCTCAACTCCTTGACGGCGGGCGCGCCGTCCGGCGCGGAGCCGGCGGCCTCCTGGGAAGCCGCTGGTTGAACCAGACTCAGGTGGAGCAGCACGAGCAGAAGCGGCAGACGTAGAATTTTCATGAGTGTGGTGAACCGATGGAAGTCCTGAAAGAATACCATCGCAGTCCTTGAAAGCAAGTTGGAGTTTCTGCCGGAGCACGGACCAAGGGCGCTCCGCGCGGTTTGAAAACAGCCCATCGATGGGATACCTTTGCTTTCCGGGTAGCGCGGAACAACGCGCCGGGGAAAGATCGTGGAAAAGCCGAACATCGTCCTGGGCGTGACAGGAGGGATCGCCTGCTACAAGGCGCTTGAACTGGTGCGGCTTCTGGTCCCGGATTCGGGCTCGGTCCGGGTGGTGATGACACGGGGGGCCACCGAGTTCGTGACCCCGCTGAGCTTCCAGACCCTCTCGGGCGTCCCCGTGGCTACCGACCTCTTCAGCCTGACCCAGGAGTCCGAGATCGGGCACATCAACCTGGCCGATAACGCCGACCTGTTGGTGATCGCGCCCGCCACTGCCAACATCATCGGCAAGCTCGCCACCGGTATCGCCGATGACCTGCTCACCACAGTGGTCCTCGCCACCCAAGCGCCCGTACTGGTGGTGCCGTCCATGAACGTGCACATGCTGGCGCACCCCATGGTGCAGGCCAATCTGGCAAGACTGCGCGGTGCCGGCTACCACGTCATGGAGACGGCCTCCGGGTCCCTGGCGTGCGGCTACGAGGGCAAGGGCCGGCTCCCGGAGCCTCCGGCCATCGTCGAGGAGATCCGCGCGCTGCTCCGGCCGAAGGATCTGGCGGGCGAGCGCATCGTGGTCACCGCCGGCCCCAGCCGGGAGCCGCTGGACCCGGTGCGTTACCTCTCCAACCGCTCGTCCGGGAAGATGGGGTACGCCCTGGCGCGCGCCGCCGCGCGGCGCGGTGCCCAGGTAACGCTGGTCAGCGGCCCCACGGCGCTGGCCCCGCCCACCGGCGTAAAGAGCGTGCCCGTGGTCACGGCCGAAGAGATGCGTGAGGCCGTGTTGGCGGAGTTCGAATCCGTCACCGCGGTCTTCATGGCGGCCGCGGTGGCCGACTATAGGCCGCGCGCGACGTCGGCCCGGAAGATGAAGCGCGGAGACGGTTCCCTGAACGTGGAGTTCGTCCCCAACCCCGACATCGTGGCCGAGTTGGGCGCGCGCAAGCGTCACCAGGTGGTGGTGGGCTTTGCCGCCGAGACCGAATCCCTGCTGGACAACGCCCGCGGCAAGCTCGAAGCGAAAAACCTCGACCTGCTGGTGGCCAACGACGTCACCCAGGAGGGCAGCGGTTTCGACGTGGACACCAACGTGGTCACGCTGCTCGACCGCGACGGTACCGCCACCCCGCTCCCCCTCATGAGCAAGGACGCCGTCGCGGACCGCATCTTCGACTGGTACCTCCAGTTCAGGAAACAATCCCCGCGCCGCATCAAGAGCCCGTCCCGACGCCGCACGGCGTAAGACGAGACGCCTCAACGGTCGTTCCCGCGCCCGCGGCAACGCTCCCGGAAACTAACCTTTCCACACGAACGCCGGGCCTTCGCTCCGTACCGCTGTCTCGGTTTGGCCGCAGCGGGTGCAGCGGCGCAGGGACTCGTCGGCGGCCATTGCCGCGTACGCCCGTTGCACCGAGTCCGCGGGGTCGTTGAAATGAACGGTGGTCTCGTAAAGCGTATGCGTGCAGTTGCCGCACACCCAGATGAAGCGATCGTCCTCGCCGGGATGGCGCACCCGTTCCACCACCAGGGTCCAGGAGCCGTCTTCGCGCCGCGGCGAATGGGGCACGAAGCGGGGCAGCAGGAACATCTCGCCTTCCTGGAGCACCGCCACCTCGGGCTTGTGCTCCGGGGTGAGGTAGTGGAGGTTGAGTTCGCCCTCGAGTTGGTAGAACATTTCGTCGCCCGGATTGATGTGGAAATCCGTGCGGTCGTTGGGGCCGCGGGTGACGAAGATGATGAAGTCCGAGTCTTCCCATATCACCCGGCGCCGGCCCCAGTCGCCGCGGTTCTCGTCGATCCATTGCCTGAGATTGAAGCGGGTCAGGTGTGGGAACATGAGGTCTCCTTTCAGCGATGGAAGGGATGTCAACCGTCGAGTTCGTGGCGGGTGCCGAAGCCGAGGGCTTCCCGCGCCTTGTCCGTCGCATAGCCACAATAGTTCGCATCCTTCGGGAAAGCCATATTGCGCACACCCGGCAGATACCGTGCGAGCAACTCGTGGGTGGGCGTGGTCAGATACGTCGTGGGTGCGCAAATGTTGAAGGCCTCGTGGCCTTCCAACGTGGCGGTCAGGGCCAGTTGACAGGCCGTGGCCGCGTCGCGCACGTCGACGTAGCTCCAGAAGCTGCCGGTGCCACGGCTCATCGGATCCTCGCGGCGTTTCGTGAGCCGCTCGTAGACGCGGTGGTCGGCGATTCCGGCGAAGCGAAGGCTGGCGATGCGCGCACCGCTGCCTCGGGCGAAACCATCGCACAGCGTCTCGGACGCCAGCTTGGACAGGCCGTAAGGGTCCTGGGGGCGTCGTGGGTGGTCCTCGTCCACGGGGAGGTAGTCGGGAGGGGTGGGGCACAACGGATAGTACAGGCCGTACACGGCCAGGCTGGAGCCGATGACGAACTTGCGAATGCCCAGCGATACGCCGCCGGCAAGGACGTTGTAGGTCATGGCGACGTTGCGCTGGAAACGCCCGCTGTCGCCGGCGACGTCCGGAGTCTTCCAGGTTCCGGTAGCCGGATCGTACAGGCCTTGCTCGGTATAGGGGAAGCGTTCACGCGCAAGATGGATCACCGCCTCCGCGCCTTGGAGCGCTCGTTGCACCGCTTCCGGGTCGGTGAGGTCCACGGGAGCCGCATCCGATGGTCCAGTGGAGGACGGCGCCGCCTCCGGGTGGATGGCTTCCTCCGGCAAGGCGGCGTCATCCCGGGCCAGGTCCAGCGGTATGACGGTGTGGCCATCGCGCGCGAGCGACCCGGTGACGTATCGTCCCAGCCTCCCGGCGCTGCCGGTGACGGCGACTCTCATGGCACTCCTTCCCGGCGCTCGTGCTATCCGCCGGCCCCTGCGTCGATTTTGGGCGGGTAGGGCCGGATGCCGGTGAACGAGTCCATGCGCATCAGCCTGCCAGCGTCCTCCGGGGCCGCCACGCCCTTGGGCCGGAGCCCGCGCCGCACCTGCTCGATGGCGTTCAGGATGATGCGGCGTTGCAGGATGATGCCCTTGTCGGACGCCGCCAGCCGCTCCGCGCGATCGGCGACCTTGCCTTGAGTGGACTGGGTCATGATGTCCTCAAGGCGCACGCTGCCCCGGAACGGCGACAGCGGCCGCCGGTCGTGCTCGGGTTTTTGGACGGCGGCCACCGGCCGCCGCGACGGCGCGAGCCTGGTCATGAAGTCCGGGTCGGGGCCGGTGTAGTGGTCCACCGTGTAGAGCGTGAAGTGGTCGTCGTCGTCCGGCGTGATGAACATCCAGTGCGCGTTTCCGGAGCCACGGGCCAGGGCTTCCCTGGGCTCCTTGAAGTGGGTGAACTCGGTGTCGCCGATTTGCATCACGCTGGGAAGCGCGTAGCTCTTCTCGTCCACGTAGCTCATGCCCGGCTCCGGCGCGGGCTTGTGCGAGACGACCTTCATGCCGTACTCCGTCTCCACCGCGTCGAACGGCGGCACGTCCCGTGCGTTGAAAAACCAGCTCCGCCAAGTGCCGTCGTCGGGATCGGAGAGGTGCAGGGTGGAGAAGTGTGCGGGGTCGGCGCCGTTCTCGATGAAGTTGTACCAGTTGTAGTCGTAGTGGCGCGCCGCTTCGATACGCCGCTGCCCGCCGGACTCGGCCAAGGGGGCGTATCGCGGCAACGGAGGCTCCAGCTCCGGTGGCCCGAGGTAGCCGAAGATCAACCCGCCCAGCTCCCGCACCGGGTAGGAGAGGTGGCGCACCTTTTCGTGGAACACGCTCCCCGGCGGCTCCGCCGGCTGCTCAAGGCAGGCACCGCCAACGTCGAAGAGCCAGCCGTGGTAGGGACAGCGCAACCCGGCGGGCCCGACGTCGCCGTACTCCAACGAGGTACCGCGGTGGGGACAGTGGAGCCCCAGCAGCCCCAGCCGTCCCTCGCCGTCGCGAAACAGCACCAGGTCCTCTCCGAGAATCCGCACCCGTACGGGAAGGTCGCGCAGGTCGTCGCGGCGCCCCACCGCCATCCAGTAGCGCCGGAACCACTCGCCGGCGGGTGTCCCCCGGCTCACCTGGGCGAGATCGCGCGCGCTCAGCATTGCCGATGCCCATGTCCCCGTCATTGCCGCCTTCCTTCCGTCATTCCCGGCCCTTCCAATACGTCATTCCCGCGGAAGCGGGAATGACGGAAGGAGGGCGGCAATAACGGAATGAACGCGGCGATGACGATTCGGTGTCAGCGCCACGAGTGTTGCGGTTGCCATCCGAGGACCCTCTTCGCCTTGGAGTTGGTGAAGACGCTCTGCGTTCCGGTGAGCCCACTCGCGCGGTCGCCGATGGCGGGGTTGATGCGTGGCAGAACCTCGCAGAGGGGCTCCGCCGCGGTGCTGTCGTCGGCCACCACGAACAGCACCGTTCCGCCGGGCACGGGCCGCTCCACCGCCAGGCGGAAGGCCACGGCCAGGTCGCGCACGTCGATGTAGCTGTACTCGCGCCACTCGCCGGTTTCGCGCCCGCCGGTGCGGCGGATTTCCTCCAGCGCCTCCGGGCTCACGACGCCGCTGGGACGGATCACCACCGTCTCCACGCCCTTGCGGGCGTAGGAGTGCGCGATGGTCTCGCCCACCTGCTTCGACAGGCCGTAGGCGTCGATGGGGCGGCACGGGTGCTCCTCGTTGATGGGCAGGTAGTCGGGCATGAAGGCCCCTTCACTGTAAGCCCATCCCACTGCGGCGTTGCTGCTGGTGGAAACCACCCGCGGAATGCCCAGCCGGAACGCCGCGTGGTGGGCGTTGAAGGTGCCGGTGACGTTGGTCTCGAAGACCACGCCGGTGGGGGCGACGTGGGGATTGTGGATCGCGGCCAAATGGATGATGGCATCGCACCCAGCGGCCGCTTCCACCATCTGGCCGAGATCCTGCACTTCGCCCACCAGGTACTTGGCGGCGGCGCCGTCCCTGGGACCGGGCAGGCGGTCCAACACCGTGACCTCGTGCCCACCATGCAACAGTTCGCCGACGACGTGCTCGCCGACCTTCCCCAATCCTCCGGTGACCAGAATCCTCACGGTGAATCTCCTGGGGACGCTCCGCCCCAACCCGCGGTCCGATGTCGCGTCCTTCGGTGACGCGCGCGACCCCTGTTCAGCGTCACGAATACGCCAGCGTGTTGGCTCGACCTCAATGAACGTCTCTACGCCACGGGACATCAGGGTGGTACCACCGCGCAGGGTTTTTCGTCAAGAAAGTCGGCATTTCGCCGAAAACCGCTTTGACAGACGAGAGACAAGGCGATACAAGCAGAGGATTTCCGTTACGGGGGCGTTGAACAAAGGTTCTGTAAAACAGCGTCGTGGGAGGGAGGATGCAAAGGATCGCACGGGCCTACGAAAGGCTTCTCGACTGGTTCAAGACCGGCGCGGAGATCGTGATCTTCCTGATCTTCCTGCTCATCGTCATCGACGTATTCGTACGTCTCTTGAAGTTCCAACCGTCGGCCTACACCCTGGGGGTGGTGGAGTATGGCCTCCTTTGGTTCACGATGCTGGGGGCGCCATGGTTGGTGCGCATGAAGGGCCACGTGTTCGTGGACTCGCTGGTTTCGCTTCTGCCCCTGACCGTGCAGTACGTGCTGGCGAAGCTCGTCTACGTCATCTGCATCGTCTGCTGCCTCTTCTTCATCTACTACTCCACGGACCTCACCATCGCCGCGTACCTCTCGGGCGAGTTGGACTACCGGGGTGAAGCGCAACCGCTCTGGTTGCTCCTCGTGCCCATCCCGGTGTCGTTCACGATGATCGCCATCGAATTCCTCCGGTTTCTCGTGGGAGTCGATACCATGTACACCTCGCGCACCGAGGTGCGGGAGAACGTGTGATGGAGTGGTATTGGGCCTTCGCTTTTCTGGTGGGGATGGTCGTATGCTTGATGGCCCTCGGGGTCCCCGTGGCCTTCGCCTTCATTACCACGAACTTTTTCGGGATTTTCATCTTTGCCGGCGTCCACGGCTTCATCCAGGTGGCGGACAATTCCACCGTGCTGATCACGCGGTTCACCCTGGGTCCCGTGCCCATGTTCATCCTCATGGGGGCGCTGTTCTTTCACACGGGCTTGGCCATACGCGTTTTCGACGGGCTCGATTCGTTGTTCGGCAAGCTTCGGGGTCGGCTCTGTTACCTGACGGTGGCCGGCGGCACGATCTTCTCGACCCTCACCGGTTCGTCCATGGCCAATACCGCCATGCTGGGATCCTTGCTGGTGCCGGAGATGCAGCGGCGGGGCTACAACTGGCGCATGTCCATGGGGCCCATCCTGGGCACCGGCGGCTTAGCCATGATCATTCCGCCGTCGGCCTTGGCCGTGCTGCTGGCCAGCGTCGCCAACATCGACGTAGGCCGGCTGCTCATAGCCGGTTTCCTGCCGGGCTTCGTCCTGGCGTTGCTTTACGTCGGGATGCTGTACCTCCAGATCGTCATCAACCCAGCCAGCGCGCCCGCCTACGACGTGCCGCCGACGACATGGGCCCACAAGGTCAAGTTCGTCACTTTCAACATCCTGCCGGTGAGCCTCGTGATCTTCATGGTCATCGGCTTCATCATCCTGGGCATCGCCACGCCCACGGAGTCCGCGGCCTGCGGGGTGTTGGGCGTGGCCATCCTGGCGGTGGCCTTCCGTGTGCTCAAGTGGCAGGCCATTCGCACCTCCCTCTCGGGCACCGTGCGGGTGGCCGGCATGGTGTTCCTCATCATCATGAACTCGACGGTGTTCAGCCAGCTCCTGGCCTACTCGGGCGCCACCGCCGGCATGCTGGAATGGGCCACCGGCTTCGAGGTGTCCCGCCTGGTGGTGCTTTCGGTCATGTTCCTGATCCTCATCGTGCTGGGCATGTTCATGGACGCCACCTCCATGATGCTCATCACCGTGCCCATCTTCTTTCCCCTGGCCGAGGCCTTGGGCTTCGACCTGATCTGGTTCGGCCTGTTCGTGCTCATGACGCTGGAGATGGCAGGCACCACGCCACCCTTCGGTTTGTTGCTCTACGTGATGCTGGGAGTGGCGCCACGGGGCACCACGCTGCTGCAGGTGGCCAACGCGGCGATCCCGTTCCTGATCTGCGATCTGATCCTGATCCTCATCCTGATCTGGGAACCCCGGCTCGCGCTGTTCCTCCCCGATCTGATGGATTGAGCACCCACCTCCGTCATTGATTTCTCCGGGGGCTTGGAGCCCCCGGGAAATCGGTACGGTTCACGCGCCGCGGAGGGACTTGCGGACTCACGGAAGGAAGCAGCATGCCCGAACAGGCGCTCCGCGATCGAGTGGCCGTGGTCGCCGGCGCGACGCGCGGTGCCGGCCGGGGCATCGCCCGCATGCTGGGGGCGGCGGGCGCCACCGTCTACTGCACCGGCCGTAGCGTGCGGGGGCGGCCCGCCACGCCCGGACGTCCGGAGACCATCGAGGAAACGGCGGCTCTGGTCACCGCGGAGGGGGGCAGGGGCATTGCCGTACGCACCGACCACACGGTCGAATCCGAAGTGGAGCAGGTCTTCGCGCGGGTGCGTGCGGAAGCGGGCCGGCTCGACGTCCTGGTGAACGACATCTGGGGCGGTGACGCGCTGACGGAATGGGGAAGGCCGTTCTGGGAACTCACGATCGCCCAGGGGCAGCAGATGCTGGAGCGGGCGGTCCACAGCCACATCATCACCAGCCGGCACGGCGCGCCGCTGATGATCGAGCGGAATGCCGGACTCATCGTCGAAGTCACGGACGGCGACACGTTCGGCTATCGCGGCAACCTCTTCTACGATCTGGCGAAGAACTCGGTCATCCGGCTCGCCTACGCGATGGCCGCCGACCTCCGTGCCCACGGTGTGACGGCACTGGCCGTCACACCTGGATTCCTGCGTTCCGAGGCCGTACTCGACACCTTCGGGGTCACCGAGGCGAACTGGCGCGACGCCATCGAGAAGGACCCGTACTTCGCGGAGTCCGAGACCCCCTGCCTGGTGGGCAGGGCCGTGGCGGCGCTGGCCGCCGACGCGAACGTCGGCGCGAAGAGCGGGGGCTTGTTTTCCACCTGGGCGCTCGCGAATGAGTACGGCCTGACCGACGTGGACGGACGCCGTCCGGACTGGGGCACCTTCTTCCCGCGCAAGGTGCGGGAGATCGTCGATGGGGACGAGCCGACGGAGATGAACCTCTTCATCGTCCGCACGCGGCTCTACCAGGCGGAGTTCGATCCGGCCGCGGCCGAAGAAGTCGAGCGCCTTCGGATCTGGCTCGCCCGTCACGGCAGCCGGATATGAAACGCCCCCGATCCGGCGCTCCGGATCGGGGGCGTTTCGCTGTTTCGCGACCGTACCGCCGCCCTCAAGGCGCGCGGTACATCTTCTCCTTCAGCTTGGCGAAGGGTACCGTGAAGTTGTTCTTCGATCGGATTTCCCAAGCCAGCTCGTACACGGTGCGCAGATAAGCCTTCCGCGCCTCGCCCTTGAGATGCATCTTCTTGAGCCCTGAAGCCCACAGCTTCTCGTTGTCCGCGTCAGCCTTCTTGCGGAGGATGGTCACGCTCTCCTCCTCGAACGCCAGACCCGTCTGGGTCAGCTTGTCCTGCACGGACTTGGGCAGGGTTTTCCACTTGTTCAGGTTGATGACGACCATGGAGCCGCTGCGATAGAAGCCCGGGTAGACGCGGTATTTGAGGAACTTCTGGACGCCGTACTTGGCCAGCGCTCCCTCCGGCCATGCGAGTCCCTGCACCACGCCCCGCTGCAGGCCTGTGTACATCTCCGCCGCGGCCATGGTTACGGGAATGGCCCCCATGGCGCTGAGGAACGGCCTGTAGGTGGCGGTGGAGCGCATTTTGTGACCGCTCAGGTCCAGGCCCGTCTTGGTGCTCTCCTTGGGCTTGAACGTGGTGTAGATGTGGAAGTCGACACCGTAGCAGCACCAGCCCAGGATCAGCCCGCCGAACTTGTCGGCCCATACCGGCTGGAGCTGGTCGATGGCGCCGTTGGCCCGCAGTTCCTTGGTGGACAGGTTGGTCACCGAGGTGAGGCCGGCCTCCGCCACCATGCCCTCGTAGTACCCCATGGGGCAGAAGATCATGTCCACGAGGCCGCGTTTGAGCGCCGGCCCCTGCTTCTGCCGCGGCGACACTTCCGGTCCGCCCACGTAGTGGAGCTTGGCCTCGCCCTTGGCGACTTCGTTGAACTTGTCGTGGAACGCCTGGAAATACGTTTCCACCTGGTCGTGGGTCTTGGCCAGGCAGGTGCTGACCTTGATGGTGACCGCGGCCTGCGCGGCCGCGGCCAGAACGAAAAGGGCGAACGCCGCGACGAACGCCCCAACTGCTAGTTTTTTCATCCGCATACCCTCCTTTGCCGGGGCATTCCCCGACCGGTTGATGCCTCGGCCGAAGCCGGATAACCGCTGACCCTAGTGAATGTCCGGGAACGATGTCAAACGAAAAACGCCGGTTCGCCGGTTTTGTGCTTCACCCGCGCATGGACAGGCACCGCGCGTCCATGGTACGCGGTGAACTCCCGGCGCGACGACAACCGTCGTGGCCGGGTACCCGTGTTTCCGTCATGAGCTACATCGTCGGAGTCGACATCGGCGGCACCTATATCGACAACTGGAAATCGGGTTTTTGTCGTACGGTGCCACACTCACTCAAGGAGACCCTGTAGTCCCCGATCACACTTCCAGGTATCGATAGTTTCCTGTCAGTCGAGCACGCCGTTTCCCAGGACGCCGCCGGACCGATCCGGAACTTTCTCCCGGAGGCGGTCTCTTGACGGCGTAAGGTAAGTAGTATAAATTTCTGACGAGTGTCGGTACATGTCCGACCGCGAGGGATGGACCAATGACCAGAATTGCTGACAAGATCATGCAAAGAATGTCGGTCCGTGCTCGCGGAAGGTGGGTGTGCACACCGAAGGACTTCCTGGACCTCGGCAGCCGCGAGGCCGTCGACCAAGCCCTATCGCGTCTCACCAAGGCAGGCCGGCTTCGTCGGGTGAGCCACGGCCTGTACGACATGCCCAGGATCAGCAACGTGCTGAACCGTCCCGCGCCCGTCGACTTGGATGCCGTCATTGCAGCGCTGGCGCGACGGGACGGTGTGCGGATCATGCCGGACGGCTTGGTGGCCGCGAATCAACTGGGCCTCACCAACGCAGTGCCCGCGAAGGTCAGTTACGTGACCGACGGCCACTCCAGGACGCTCAAGATCGACGGAAGAACCGTCCGGTTCCGGCACGCGGGTCCCAGCGTCATGCAGTGGGCGGGAAGACCCGCCGCACCGGTGGTTCAGGCCCTGCGTTGGCTGGGTCCCCGCGCGGCCGCGGACGGAGAGATTGTTTCGACGCTGAATCGTCATCTTCCCGACAAAGTGAAGCTCGACCTGTTGCACAACAGCCGCGACTTGCCCGGCTGGGCATTGCCGTTGGCGCGCAGTATCGCGAGCGATCAGGCCGTTGCGGTATGACCGGAGGCTTTGAACCGCTCCTCGCCCTGCCGGAGCAGGACAGGCGGGATGTTTTCGAAGCGGCGGCAGCCCGCCTCGACACGTTGCCGGGCTACGTGGAAAAGGACTTCTGGGTTTGCCTTGTTCTCGACGCGCTATTCAACCGGCGGCCCGAGGGGCATCCGAGGCTGCTCTTCAAGGGCGGAACGTCCTTGTCCAAGGCCTTTGGACTCATTGAACGCTTTTCCGAGGACATCGATCTCGTGGTTTTCCGTGACGGTCTCGGTTTCGAAGGAGAGCGTGACCCGACCGTGGCGAGCGGCCTGTCGAACAAGAAGCGGGCCGCGTTGTTCAAGGATCTCGGGGCGGCGTGCCGCGGATACATTCGTGGGAGCCTGCGGGCCGCTCTGGCACGTCATATCGACAATCTGGCAACCGACTGTCAAGTTGTTCCGGATGAGGGCCATGTCGACGGACAGACGCTCTTCATCGAGTATCCCACCCTCTTTCCAAGCGTCGAAGTCACCTATGTAGCCCCGCGTGTGAAGATCGAGGCGGGCGCGAGGTCGGCGCTCAACCCAAGCCGGGAATGCACGGTCACGCCCTATATCGCCGACGAACTCCCGGGCTGGTCCTTCGCGTCGGAGGGGCTTCGCGTGACCGCCCCTGAGCGGACCTATTGGGAGAAACTGCTGATCCTTCATGGCGCGCACTGCGGATACCGGGATACCGGGCGCCTGCCGGCCGACAAGGACCGTATCTCGCGTCACTACTACGATGTCGCGGTAATCACGGCGACGGAGGTCGGCCAGTCGGCGTTGGGCGACACGGATCTGCTGGACGCGGTTCGGAACCACAACCTCGTCGCCTTCCGGCAGGCCTGGAAGCGGTTCGAGGAAGCCGTTCCCGGATCGATGAGGCTGGTCCCGCAAGCGGAACTGCGCGCGGTGATCGAACAAGATTACCGAGCCATGCAGGGCATGATCCTCGGCGACGGCCCGGACTTCCTATGGGTCATGGATCAGCTTCGACATGCCGAAGCTGCAATAAACGGAACCTGAACGTGGCCACAGCGAGTCTCCGAAGATCCCCGAACATGCTGACGATTTACATGGACGAGTCCGGCTTCACTGGCGAGGACCTGATGAACCCAGAGCAGCGGTTTTTCGTCCATGTGTCTACCACGCTTTCTGATGATGAGTGTGCAGCCCTCCACAGCGAGTATTTCTCCGGAACACAAGGTCGTGAACTCAAGCATACGAACCTCTCAAAGCGGCGTAGTGGCCAAAGTCGGATCGTCCAGCTTGTCAACGCGGTACGAGACCTCCAGAAGTTCACCGTTTGGATTTGCCACAAGGAATTCACAACTCTCACTTATCTAGTCGACTTGTGGGTTGAACCAGCGATGCACCGCGACGGCATCGATTTGTACAAGGATGGCGGAAATGTGGCGCTCTGCAACATGGCCTACCACTGTATCCGGGCCTTCCAGAGCGACCGATTCTTAAGAGAGCATCTGCGACGCTTTCAACGCATGATGATTCGTCGAACGCCGGAAAGTTATCGCAAGTTCTGGCAAGAGCTCTATCAAGATTATCAGTACGCCGACCAAAGGATCAAAGACATCTTGGTGGTTTTTCTCGGCGGTGAGATGAAACTGGGCTATGAAGAGCTTCAGAGAATTCCGAAACGCGCGTTGGATCCTGCGCTCACGACAGCAGTGGCGACTTGTAGCCATTGGCGCAAGCACACCAAAGCTCCTCTCTCACTGATCCATGACGCGTCGAGTAGTCTCGTCAAGAACAAGTGGCTGTGGGACTTGGTAACATCGCCCAACATTGAAGAGAAGACCATTGGTCTGCCTGGTCGAGCGACGATGTTCCCGCTGAACGTGACGCGGACCGAGTTCGCGGATTCGTGCTCGTACCTTCAGCTACAATTCTGCGACCTCATTGCGGGAGCGACGGCAGTGTGGTGCCGTCAGTTCGTTGGTCAGCCACACTCCGAAGAGTACGTGGAGCAGCTAGGAGAGGCTGGAATTGAGGACCTACGGATAGGTGCGATCTGGCCCCAACCCGAAGTCGACCCTGAAGAACTGGGAATGAAGGGATCGAGCGGGGAGGGAGTAGATTTTATGGCTGAACAATTGGCGAAACTGGGGATGTAGTCGCGCTTGTGAAAGACATTGACTGGCCGTCTTGTGAGGTGGTCCTGGTCATCGGTGCCGTTGCTGGACGCGATGTTCTTCGCGGGAGACGATGTGGCGACGCGTGGCGACCCGCATGCGGCCCGGACCGGCATGGTGGTCCTCAAGGACACGTTGAGCGTCGCTTCTGCCCACAAGCTGGTCAGCGTGATCGGCCTGGACATCAAGGAGCACGAGGTCGTGATCTTCGACTTCTCGGACACCGTGTACATCGACGACAGCGCCGCCATGGTGGTGGGGCAGCTCTTGGAACTCGTCGCCGGATCCGGGACCGAGTGCATCGTCATGGGCCTCGGCGAAGACGTGGCTGCGATCCTGCACAGCGTCGACATCCTCGGCGGGCTGCCGGCTGGCCGGATCGTCGGCACACTGGACGAAGCGCGCCGGGCCGCAAGGAAAGCGCTTGAGGTCGATGCCGCGGCCCGAAGCGGATCTTGCTGAGCGTCTTCCGTCCCGTCATCACGCCGTGGAGATTTTCGTGAGAGGAGGCCATGGAGTCCGGAAGACGAGGACTTTGCCGGTCCCAAGCACAGACTTCACCGCCTGTCCGAAATATTCCACGGCCGATGGAACCTGATAGAACACTTGATAACGAGCTACGGGTGGATTGGTGTAAAATGCTTTCGGGACAGAGGCGCGCTCGGATGCGCTTGAATTGGAGTGAATCTGCTTACAGTACGCTTACGATATGGGTGTGAAGCTTTGCGTTATCCACAGTTCATGAGTCTCGGTAAGGACATAATATTAAATACTTATGAGTGAATCCCGGTCGGACGGTCTTAGAATCGAGTTGGATGTCAAAACCGTCGCCGGAGGCTCGTACAGAGCCGCTACGCTATATGTCGAACGCGAGAACGGTGGTGTCTGCCGAAGATTTCGAGGCCGGAGTCGACAACTTGGTAGAACGCGTCTTGGAGAGGCTGGCCGGAAGTTCGGTTCCTGATGCCGATCTAGGCACCGTATGGAGGGAGCTGATTACCGAGCGGAAAGACGCTGAACTGACGATGTACAGGATGATTGAAGCACGTCGGGGTTTCGATGTGGATCAGGCTGACCCAGAGCAGATCGAGCAGATTATCGCGGATGGCGACGAGTTGGGGACCAGCGCGATTTCGGAAGTCGCGGCGGATCAGTTTCTTACCGCCAAGGAGATGCACGACGCAGCAACACACTCGGGCTTCGAGAGCGATCCTCGCAGCGGGGCAGCTCCGCTGGGCGGCTCATGGGATGGGCTTGGAAACATGGCACCATGGCGAGTCGGCGCGGATGCGGCGGTGAGTCTCCGGTCAAGGGAGAAGTTAGGCGATGACCCAGTGACTGATGCACGACTCGCCGAGTTGTGCGGGACCGACGATAGTGCCTTGAGCTTCTGGTAGACACCGAAGAGAGTCTGCGGCCCGCTACCCGCGCGTACACGTACAGACAAAAAATGCAGCGCGCATTTGCGGCAGAGCTTCTTTGTCCTGTGGGGAGTCTGGTTGATTTTCTGGAAGATGATTTCTCGGATGAGGCCCGGGAGGAAGCAGCAGAACGATTCGAGGTATCCCCTTTCGCGGTTACAGCGGTGCTTGTAAACAACGGCAAACTGGAGCGCGACGAGATTAGGCCCATGATTTGAGCGGGCGATCTTGAAGCGGTACCTACCGGCATGATGTGTGCGCTTCGAGATCTGTTCGCATCCATGCCCGAGATTCGACGACCTGTTCGCCGATGTGTTCGGCGGACCGCCGCGATGGATCACGGTTGCTTATGACCGGGAAGCTAACGCGAGGAGACCTCTACGGAACGCGACGGCAAGAAAGACAAACGGCACCTATGGACTGTTTCTCGATCGGTCCGGGGAAGTTCCCGCAGATGGCCTGAAGAGTGCCGGCTGGCCGTCGGCAGAAGTCCGGAAAAAAGCAATAAATATATCAACTAGTTATGGTCTATTCTCGGGGTCGATATATCGTCGGAGTCGACATCGGCGGCACCTTCACCGACTGCGTCGTGGTCAACGACCAGGGCGAGATGGTGGTGGGGAAGTCGCTTTCCACCCCGCCGGACTATTCCACCGGCGCCACCGACGCGGTCCGGGACGCGGCGCGCAACATCGGCTTGGGCGGCGAGGAGGAGCTCCTTCGCCAGACCGCGCTCTTCTTCCACGCTTGCACCATCGGCGAGAACACCCTGATCACCCGTGCCGGGCCGAAGACCGGCCTGGTCGCCACCCGCGGCTTCCCCGACACGCTGCTCATGATGCGCGGCAAGGTCAGCGACGGGCTCACGGAGGCCGAGGCGGGGCGGCTCGCGTGGCTGCGCAAGCCCGAGCCCTTCGTGCCCCGCTCGCTGGTGGCCGAGGTGAACGAACGCATGGACTACAAGGGCGCGGTCACCGTGCGCCTCGACGAGGAGCAGGCGGCCGCGGCGCTGGACGAATTGGTGGCGCGCGGGGTGGAGTCCGTGGCCGTGTGCCTGCTCTGGTCGGTGGCCAACGACGTCCACGAGAGGGCCGTGGCGGACATCCTCGAGCGGCGGCATCCGGGCGTCTACGTTACGCTGTCGAGCGTGGCGGCGCCTTTCGTGGGCGAGTACGAGCGCACCGCCACCACGGTGTTCAACGCCTACATCGGCCCGCGCATCTCCGCCTACCTCATGAACCTCCACCAGGTGCTCCGGGGCAAGGGGCTGGCGAAGCCGCCGATGATCATGCAGGCCTACGGCGGCGTGCTCGACATCGAGGCCACCTGCCGCAATGCCGTGGGCACCGTCGAGTCCGGCCCGGCGTCGGGAGTGGTGGGGAGCCGTTTCCTGGGCGAGATGATCGGCGAGGACGACATCCTGGCCACGGACATGGGCGGCACCACGTTCAAGGTGGGGGTGGTCCGGGAAGGGCGCATCGAGCGGGACTACACGCCGGTGGTGCTGCGCCACCGCGTCCTGGCGCCCAAGATCTGGGTGGAGTCGGTGGGAGCCGGCGGCGGCAGCATCGCCTGGATCGACGGCGACACGGGCCTCCTCAAGGTGGGGCCCGAGGGTGCCGGCGCCAGTCCCGGTCCGGTGTGTTACGGGCTCGGCGGCGTCGAGCCCACGGTCTCCGACGCAGACGTCATCCTCGGGTATCTCAACCCCGGCTACTTCCTGGGCGGGCGCATGCGCCTGGACCGCGACGCCGCGCTCCGGGCGGTGGAACGGCGGATCGCGGAGCCTCTGGGCATGGGTGTGACCGAGGCCGCCCGCGGCATCTACCGCATCGCCAACGCGCACATGAGCGATCTCATCCGCCGGGCCACCGTGGAGAAGGGGCACGATCCGCGGTCGTTCGTGATGTTCGCCTTCGGCGGCGCCGGACCCATGCACGCCAGCCGCTACGCCGCGGACCTGGGCGTCCGGCAGGTGGTGATCCCGCTCACCGCGTCGGTGCACGGCGCCACCGGCCTCATCAGCTCCGACGTGGTGTACGAGTACGGCAAGTCCGACCACCTCCAGGTGCCCGCCGACCCCGGTCGCGTCAACGAGAACTTCGCCGAGTTGGTGCGCCGGGCGGAGGCGGACCTGGGCGCCGCCGGGTTCGGGCCGTCGCGGATGTCCGTCACTCGCAGCGTCGACATGCGCTACCGCTACCAGGTGCACGAACTGAACGTGCCGCTGGCCACCGGCACCGCTCCTCTCGCGGATGCCGACCTGGAGAGCCTCTACGCCGACTTCGACGACGCCTACGAGAAGGCCTACGGTAAGGGGTCGGGCTACCGGGAGGCGGGCAAGGAGATCCTGACCTTCCGCGTGACCGCGGTCGGTCTGTTGGACAAGCCGCGCATCAAGGAGGAGTCGGCTGCGGGGGCGTCCGCGGAAGCCGCGCGAAATCCGGAGCGAAGCGTATTCTTCGAAGAGTTGGGCGAGTACGCGCCCACCGCCGTGTACGACTTCGAGCGCATGGGGCCGGGAATGGATCTCGCAGGTCCGGCGGTGATCGAAACCCCGGTGACCACGGTGGTGGTGAATCCACGGGACCGCGCCGAGATCGACGGGTTCCGCAACGTTCGAATTTTCTTGGGAGAAAACGGAGGCGCCTCTTGACGAGCAGCGGTTCGACTACCTTCGTCCATCGTGGCCGGGCCGCTGGACTCCGGCGTGGGCAGGTCAGGCGACTTGACGGTCGCTGGGTGAGGTGTCATCGTATGCTGTGACTTCTCCTCAACCGGTCTGTCGTGCGGGGGAATCTGAAGCCGTCTGGACGGACCCCTCGCTAGGCATATGCTTGGTGCCTAGATTTCAGCGGTCCAGTTCAGTCCCAGCGGGTCGTGTCAGGCAAGGGTCATTCATATGGCTTGAAGGAAACGCCTTAGCGTTTATGCGTGATGGCCCTCCTTGCATTTTGGGGCCTGGAGACGGTCGAAGAATATCGCTCGAGCGGCCCTTTGGCGAGGCGCATTGGTGTGAATTGACCCTGCGGGGGCTTAGAGAACCGGGCGGCGACTCGCAGATGGTCGTTGGCGTGAAGTTGCGCCGGGAGATGGCCGAACTGACATGGGAGAGGGACCCGGACGTCGAGGGCTACGTTGGGGCGGCAAAGGAGTCCTTCTCGGGTCTGGTCGAGGAACGCTGGCAGCAAATGGATCGAAGCCGGGGACGACAGGCTACAAATCCACCGGACCGCGCCTTGATCGACCGGTTCCGCAACATCTGGATTTAGCCTTGATGTTGCAGAAGCGAAAGCACGGAGAGGCCGGGAGGCAAGAAAGCGGGAATCCAGGCGGCGGTGGGCGGGGACACCGACCAGTTGCCTCCTCCCCACCCATGGTTTCCCGCTTTCGCGGGAATGACGATTCGTAGGGCGTGCTTCGGATCGCTCTTCACATACCTTTTTTTGCAACATTGAGGTTAGTGGGAGAGAACGCAGGTGCCACCTGACGAGCAGCGGACTTGCCACAGCACAGCGCCTCGTCAGTACCATAAGCTCCGGTCGTCCTCCGCTCCTCTTCCACCATCTTTTGGGCATATTGAGGTTAGTAGCGGAGCCCCACAGAAATTGAACTCCATCCGTGGCTCTTGCCTCCGGATATCTCCGGCCCCCGGTGCGTGTACGAATAGGAGATTTCGACCTCCCCAATGCCCACCACAAAACCCACGACGACGTGTGGTATGACTCGCTCTACATCAGAGGCGGTGACATCGTAAGGTGCACTTCTGAATTGCCCTTGCAGTAGAACGTTGTAGAGCACCAGATCTACTCCACCCGACAAGAACACAAAGGCTTCGCGTAGCGGTGGCCATTTCTCGGCGGAGTTCGTCTGGTTCCTTTGCTGCGGTGTCGGGTTGTTTGCCCGCGTTACTTCTTGGATTCGCGACGAATGGTTGGCGATCGGTCCATAATCAGCCCAAAAGTGTGATGTTATCCACCCAAGTCTCGCGGACATACTCCCTTGCACGCTGTTGTAATAGCCCAGAGTACCCCCCAAATTGCCGGACAAGTCGAATTGGCTAGAATCTTTTTCACGGGAGTCAACAGTCTTCTGCGCTGCAGGGTGTAAAGAAATGTAGGTTCGCCCCCATGTGATATCTGTGACGACCAGCCTTGAGGCAAAGCGTGGCCGAGAGCCTTATGGACACCTCTCTGAATCGCGCCGCCCAAAGGCATTCCCAAAACTCCCAACTGGATCCCCTGCCTGAGGGCATTGCTGTCCGATGCGAAGACGACGTTATCCCCGTAGACCGCCAACGAGGCGTAAGGTCGTCCCTCGGGCTCCGTGGCTGTAATGTCATTAGGTGTGTATAGGGAGAAACCAAACTGGACGGAGTTTGCAACGTACTGATAGTCGTCGTCGCTGCCAAGCCCTGTCTTCATTAAACGCCACAGGGATTCGTTCCACTGGCGGGGGAGGGGAAGGGAATCAGATCCAGATCTCAAGCTGCCCTTTGCGGCAGTACAGGTTCTCGCATACAGAATCCCCAGGGTGTAGTTCCGATCGCCCAGGAAATGATCGTTTTCATAGATCAAGGATGCCTTGCACCTGTCGGTCGAGGCGTTCGAAGCGGTTGAGTTTGTCTCGGAGTTGGCCGAACCCGGAGAGAACAACAATAGCAAGATCTCTATACAGATCGCGAGCTAGTAGTACCCAGACAAGGGGAATGTTCGTGTCCAAGTGAATAGATCGACTGACCTGGAAAGGTCAAGATCGCGAAGAGGAATTTGCCTGGCCGGGATCGTCGCCTTCCATTGCCCGATGGAGCAATTCCGGGGCATACTACTTGCCTCTACCGGCGCCGGTTGGTGAATCCTCCACCAGCATGCACCCCCTGTTTTTGTCTTCTAGTTAAGCAGGTGGTATTGTGAACGCGGTTCTTCTATCGCTCTCCGATTCGGGGCATCGGTTTGTGTCGGATTTTCCGACTCCCTTCTTGCGACCGGAACAGCGGTAGAAAGAGTGCTCGACGAACTTGTTCTCCGTCAGAACGAGCCCTTGGCCGCCGCACTCCCGCCCGACCGAGACCCCGATGTCCGGCGAGGTCTGGTTGGCGCCCCGCCGTCCCTTCGGCTCGTCCAGCAGTGTCGTTGGATCGAGCGGATACTCTCCGGTCCTTTCCAGTTCTAGCCGTTGTACCTTGACGATGCGGCGGTCGATGCGATCCGGGGGGAAAGTCGCGAGAATCTGCGGTCGTGCCGGTGCGGAAAGTAGATGTTTGCGCATAGCATCCACGAGATCTTGAGGTTGCGGGAAGCCAGGATGCTTCTGAACGCGCTCTTTCTCGATGTAGGCGGACAGCGTGTGTTCGGACCCCGACCTGATTCCGGGCCACAGTCCTTCCTCCCAACGGCGTCTCGGAAGTATCCAGGGGCGGCGGTGCCGGTTCTGCGTTCTTTGCTCTCGGGTCTCTATATGCTGCGGGCGCCATGCCCTTTGGGCTTCGTTCATCTGATCGTTGAAGCCCTCGGCCATATCCACTTCTCCTCCTGCCATGCAGTTACCCTTTTCGCACAACGATCCGACATTTGGATTAGGGGTTGTCGTCAGCACGCGTCGCGGCCCGAGCGTAACCGTCGTCCAGGGCGACGGGCAATTGCGAAAACAAATGCAGTAGCGAATCCCCTTGGTTGTGCAAGTAGAAGTCGATCCACGCCGCGCCCAGAACCGTACCTCCTGTGTTTCTATACCGTCTGAGGTCGGTTTGTGTTCTTCCCTTACGGGGCGGATTCGGCTAGCCCGGCATCCTCCAAGGCTTGTAGGTCGCGTTCTGCCTTGATGAGTTCGGCTCGTGCCTTCAACAAGTCGGTCTTTCCCTGAAGTTTCTTAAGTTCACGTCCTTGTCGGGTTTCAAGGATTTCATTTGCCGTCTTGACGGTTTTCGCCAAGGCCTGTGTCAGCCCTTCCAATTGTGCATTTCTGACATATCGAAACTCGGTCAATGCACCACTTTCGTCAAACTTCGCAACTAGGTTGGCGCGGTCGAATGCATTATTGACAAGAGGCAGCGCCACATCTACTCCAAACTGCGGCAAACGTACCTCTTTCCTGGCAAGAAGTTCTCCGCGCTCCGTTTGGAGTTTCAACGTGGCAAAGGCTGGAACACGGTAAAATAAATGTCCGCCGCGACTCTTCGAGTTCTCCGGAAGGAGAACATCCCCGCCGATATTTGACTTCTGTGTGTCCCTCATTGGGCTGATGCCTTCCAGACCGGCCCGAAAGCAGGAATTCGGGGGCTGGTACTCACCGTCGAAGAGTTTTCGGCGGCCTTGCTCATTCATTTTAAAAGTCATGTTCATAGTGGCCGTTGAAGGCATCCACGTGAAGGGTTCTCTGAACGATGTTTCGGCCAGCCTCACCGTATACGCGGCTCTCTTCGTCGCCAACTTCTGGTTGAGCTTTCTCAGACGCCTAAGGCTCTTGCCAGATAGCGGGTTTTGCTCCGACATTGTCACAATCTTGTGTTCGAGGTCTCTGATCGCCAACGCTAAGTTGTTTCGTGCCATTAGCGATTTCGTGGCTTTCTCCGTACAGTTCGCTGGCGCCCCATTATGCGCAACATGCAACGCAACGTGTTGGATCTGCGCAGCAGAACGGGCCAAGTCCAACGTCGAAGCAACTACAGTTCCAGTGCTGTCCTTGATGTCTCCGTTGATCGATTGCAGTGTGCCATTTGAGTACAGCGACACGGAGAGATCCGTGTGCGTGAACAACGATTCGAGCCACGTGTAATCCAGAAGAAACGGACGACCGCGATCCGCCAGATAGCGCTCGGTAACGTCGAGATTGAGTGTGGCACGGGCACTACCGTTCTCACAGCTTTCCAGTTTCCATGTTGCGGTGATCTTGAAGTCCACCGCGGGCAGGTAATATACGACACCTGTCGTCGGGCTCTTGCCGTCGATCGTTTTTAGCCGCGAATTGAGTTCTTTGACCTGTAGTTGCGTCGTACACGCCGAAAGAGCCAGAAAGCATGTGATTACGGTCGCAGACGCGCGCAGCGAACGAAACACTCGGCCAACGGTGAAATGCCGAGCGCCCCCACGCGTCTCGCCATTGCAGGGAAGCCCGCAAAGACGGCCATAAGGCGTTGTTTCGTAGGAGTTTCGGGGCATATAAACAGCTCTCCAAATTGTCTTTACATTTGAAGGAAACATTAAGAGCGCCGGGATTGTACTACGGGCGACGCGATGCGTCCAACAGCATTACCTGCTCCGACCTTCTGTACAGTCTGGTAGAGCTCACTGCTGTCCCACAAATTTTAAGCGAATCGGAGGGGGATTTGAGGGGGCGGGCTGGGCGGGGGCTGTGGCAGGAGCAGACCGAGGAGTGGTCGGCGCTCGAA
>JAJEAI010000104.1 GCA_022824205.1 Candidatus Binatia bacterium | reverse complement strand
TGAGTATTTGCCCCATTACGGTATGATTGTACGCCATGGACCTGAACCTCCTCCTACGATGGGTTTTTGCAATTTCCATCATAGCATGACGGAGCTCTTCAGGTCCTCCTCATTCGTATTTCTTGTGGGACAGCAGTGGGTGGAACTGCACCATCTCGATGGGACGCGAGTGCTTGTACCCGATGAGGCACCACGCGATTCGCTTGGCGATAAACGTCTTGCCGACCCCGGGCGGCCCCTGGAGAATCAGGTTCTTGCGCAGGGCGATGGAGTCGAGAAGGCGCTGGAGTTGTGATTCTTCGACGAACAGGTCGGTGAGGGCGGTAGCGATTGTGTAGGGTTCGGAATCAGGCTCCGGGTCCGGCATTTGCCCGTAGGTTTCTTCGTAAATTGCACGCAGGTTTCGGCCGTTGAAAGTCCACTGTGGGCAAGGATGAGTCCGGCCGACGGTCATTTCGGTCGCCGCCGAAAGCGACATCTCTTCACCGCGGAATTTGACCCTGTTATGCGTTGCGACTATTGCTTCCTTGCCGGTCTTCACGGATACGAGCCGAGACCCGACCGGAATCTTCATCTCTGCGAAGTCCAGCTTCGGCCTGCGTCCCCGGTCTTTGCCGGTCCCCTTGCCATTCGGTTGCACTTCGTTGTCCATCAATCTGAAGATGTCCCGCAACCACTGCTTGTACGGAGTGAATCGGGTCAACGTCTTCGTGGTAATCAAGTCGTTCAGGCTGATCGGTACGCGGCAAGGATGCCACCGGACGGTCCGTACGTTCGGGTATTCCTCCCGATCGGGTTCATGCATGTACTCTCCGGTGACCTCCCCCCACCCGAGGATGAGAGAACGGCCTTTCTTCGCGATGAGGATGTCACCGATTTTCATTTCATGTGCGAACTCCCACACAGCGAGCGCGTGGTTGCTTGGATTTGGCCCGCTGCCGTTCTCGATCAGTGCATTTTGGATGGCTTCTTTGGACTCGTATTCGCCAAGATCCCCGAGTCCGTCGTATCCAATGGCCGCGATATCGTGTTCAAGGAAGTCTCGCCACAAGCGTGCGCCCTCACCTGGTGCGATAACCCACACATCGGTCGTGCCGAAACGGTCGCGATACCATTCCTCGTCGTCGCGATTCTCCGGATCATCGCCGTTGGCCGGCGTCGGCGAACCACGTAGCCAGCGCTCTTTCAGGGGTGAGTGGTAGAATTGTATTTCCTGGCCGGGATACTGGTCTTGAAGCCGTTTCACTACTGCCTGCATTGCCTTGTCGAGATTCAAGAGAGTGATGTTGCCGACATCGGGCTTTTCGCCTGCTTCGTCAGGAAAGGCTTCAACGATGGCCTTCTTGTGGTTTGGCGACACTATGGGTTCGAACACGTCAGGGAAGAGCAAGAACAACAAGGCGTGGCGAAACGGGCGGCGGCGGGCGTCTTTCTGTGCGTCGAGCCACTCAGCGAATTTCCAGGGATCGCGCAAGAGCGTGTGCCGTTCCTGGATGGAACGTCCGCACCATTCGAGCATCAGTGTCACGATGAAACGGAACTCCAAATGCTGGTGACTCAAGTAGCCCACTCCGAAATTGACAATCCCCCGCCCCAGCACATCGCCCAACGCCCTTTGGTTTTCCGGCAGCGGACTGCCGGACCATTGCCAGACCCTCCTGATCCTGTCGAGTTTCGTCAGTGGCTTCACCGACGCTACCATGAGGTAGTAGAGCCAAGTCATCTCCGCCCACAGCCGCTTTGCCTCCGGCGATGCGGGTTCGAGCTGGGTCCGCAGCTTTTCCTCGAACGAGCCGGTTCCCTTGTCGAGGCGTTCGACGAAGTGCGTATGGAGGTGGCCGAAGCACTCCCGCGTCCACAGCTTCTCATCGGAGAACAGCGATCCACCGTCCAGCAGACAGCGCTGCTTCCAGGTATCGGCGGCTTCGAGGATGGCGGCGGCACGTTCGAGTCGACTCATGAAGAACTCCTTGCGGCCTCACTACACGCGCCGCTCAGGACTGCCGAGCCAGGTCAAATCTCGGCCACCAGATCCTTGTAGCTCAACTCGGCCCTCGGATAGGTCAATGGGCTGTGGCTCATGCCGAGGGCGACGCACATCTCCGCGAAGCGGATCGATACCGACTTGGTGTTGAACACGGGCACGCCCGCGCCCTCCTGCAACGCGGCGGGGTCGACGACGTAGGGGATCAGCGCGCCGCCCAGCGGCACGACGCACTGGGCGCCGGTCTCCGACACCAAGCCCCGAATGAGGCCGACGGCGGTTTCGGTGATCTCCGCGCGCCGCTTGCCGATGTCGGTGCCGTAGATGTCCAGCGCGCGGATGTCGGTGACGAGGTGGTCCATGCCGATGGTGCGCAGCAGCCGCCAGGTGTAGGGGACGTGCGAGGGGAGCGGGACGGTGATCCCGATGCGGTCCGCCAGCACGGCGGCGGCGTGCACGGTCGTGCGCAGTGGGCCGATGACCGGGATCTTCACCACCAGCCTGCCGCCGTCGATGCCCGGATCGAACGTATTCGACTGGATCACCGCGTCAAAGCCGTTTTCCGCGGCCCAGCAGATCTTCCGGATCAACGAGGGCGTCTCCATCATGTGGTCCAGCCCGTTCAGCATCTTCTGGTTCCCGGTCACGTCCTCCACCGCCGAGCCCGCGAAGTTGTCCGGGAAATGCACCTCCACCCGCGTCCCTTCCGACGCATAGCTGTTGAGCAGCTTCTCCACCGAGGTCACGTCGTACTTCGCCGAGTTCTTCGGCGCCTTGTTGAGAAACATGATGCGCATGGTTTTTCCCCCTTTGGTGCCAACGTTCCGGTTCGCGCGCTGGTCTTCTGCCCGTTAGATCGTCATCGGCTTCCCTTATACACGTTGACGGGCGTGGCTACGAGCAGACCGGGTTTCACGAAGTTGTGGGAGGATATCGCTCACGCGGCGAGGCCGTCGCGACCGTTGGAGTAGGGTACGTTGCCGCCATAGGCGTCGCGCGGCTTGGGTGCGTCATAGGGGCCTATGTCGCCTCATTTTCCGGAATATGTCATTGACTTCATGTTCTAGCGGCACTATCCTCTAGCCATGCGTTGGGCGGTTGTCTTCCACAGTGCGTTCGTGCCGGAGTTTCGCAATCTGCCCAGGAAAGTTCAGGATGAGATCTACGCCATCGCCCGCTTGCTGGAACGGTTCGGGCCGCAACTGGGGCGGCCGCACGTGGACACGCTCAACGGCTCGCGGCATACGAACATGAAGGAGTTGCGGCTTAGCGCGACAGACGGAGAGTGGCGCGTGGCGTTTGCTTTCGACCCCGTACGCCGAGCCGTGCTGCTGGTCGCGGGCGAGAAGTCGGGCGGGAGCCATAGGCGGTTCTACCGCATGCTCATCCGCAAGGCTGACGAACGCTTCGACCGCCACCTTGCCCGGCTCGCCGATGAAGGAGGATCATGATGACCGTGAGCCTTGACGAGATGATGGCTGCGCTTGACCCCGAGCGGCGTCGCAAGATCGAGGAACGGGCAGCGGAGTTGATCGCCGAGGAGATGACACTGCGCGAGTTGCGCAAGGCCCGCAAGCTCACCCAAGTCAGCGTCGCGCGCGAACTCGGCATAAGCCAGGACGCTGTCTCACGGCTGGAGCACCGCAGCGACATATTGCTGTCCACGCTGCGCCGGACGGTCGAGGCAATGGGCGGAACCCTCTCGCTGATCGCCCGGTTTCCCGACCGTCCCCCGGTCGAACTCTCCGGCATCGCCGGCCACGATACCTGCGATTGACCCGGTACGCGGGCGTTGCAAGGACCTGACACTATGCTGGCGCGCCGTCCACGCGCTTGACGGCCACCGTGCGCCCCGTGGCCAGGGACTCGGAGGCGGCGTCGGCGATGGCGAGGGCGGCGAGGCCGTCCCGGCCGTTGGGGTAGGGTACGGTGCCGCCCCGGACGACGGCGCAGAAGGCGGCCATCTCCAACCGGTACGCATCCGCGTAACGCTCCATGAAGAAGTCGTTCAGCGGGTCGGTGGCAAAGCCGGACTTGTCGGCTCGCGTCACCGTGGTGGCCACGGGATTGCCGGCGGAGAGCATTCCGGCGGAGCCATGGACCTCGATGCGCTGGTCGTAGCCGTACACGGCGCGGCGGGAGTTGGAGATGACGCACAGGCGGCCGCCCGACGAACGCAGGACCGCGACCGCGGTGTCGACGTCGCCGGCGTCGCCGATGGCTTCGTCCACGAGAGCAGACCCGGTGGCGCTGACCTCGACGATGGGCTCTCCCACCAGGAACCGGGCCATGTCCAGGTCGTGGATCATCATGTCGCGGAAGAGGCCGCCGGAGCGTTGGATGTAGGCGAGGGGAGGCGGCGCGGGATCGCGCGAGGTGATCTGCACCAGCTCCACTCCGCCAATGCGCCCCGCGTCGATCTCTTCGCGCAGGCGCCGGAAGGAGGGATCGAAGCGGCGGTTGAAACCGGTCATCAGCGGCACGCCGCGGCGTGCCGCGGCGGCCACGCCCTGTTGCGCGCGGGACAGGTCGAGGTCGAGAGGCTTCTCGCAGAAGATGGCCTTGCCCGCATCGGCCGCGCGCTCGATGAGATCGGCGTGGAGGTCCGTGGGCGCGGCGATGAGGACGCCTTCGATGGCGGGATCGTTCAGCAGCTCTTCGGCCGACGCCGCGCGGGCGCCGGTCATTCGGACTACCGCGGCGACGGCCGCCTCGACGGGATCGGCCACCGCCACCAGCCGGGCGCCCTCGATGGCAGCGATGGAGCGGGCGTGGGTTTGACCGATGCGGCCGGCTCCCAGCAGCCCCAGCCTGACGGGGTCCGCCGCTACGTCCGTCACTTCGAGTCCCGCTGGAAGATCCAGTCGTGGTCCGGGTGGTTCTTGAAACGCCACTGCCGCCTCGGGCCGGCCATGACGTTCAGGTAGTACATGTCGTAACCGTAGGGAGCGCCGCAGGGATGGTGCCCGCGCGGCACCAGCACGGTGTCGCCGTCGGAAACGGCCATGGTTTCGTCCAGTTCGCCGTCCTCGGTGAAGACCCGCTGGAAGCCGAACCCCTGGGGCGGGTTGATGCGGTGATAGTAGGTCTCTTCGAGGTAGGTCATGTCCGTGCCCTCGTCGCTGTCGTGTCGGTGCGGCGGGTAGCTCGACCAGTTGCCCTGGGGCGTGAACACCTCGGTGATCAGCAGCCTGTCGGCGATGTCGGCGTCGTCCATGGCGATGGGGTGCACGAAGCGCGTGTTGGCGCCCTTGCCGCGCTCCAGCACCGGGATACCGGCCGGGTCGATGGCCGCGGCCGCGTGCCCGCCGACGCCCGGAGCCGAGCACACCGCAATGGTGCAGTCGGTCTCGGCGCGCGCCGACCAGGACGTGCCGTTGGGAACATAGACCGCGTGCGGCTTGGTCTGCTCGAACACGCTCATGCGCTCGCCCTGGACGCCGAAGTCGACCTCGGGCGTGGTCAGCCGCGCCTTGCCGTCGACCATCACCAGGATGGCCTCGCGCTCCCCGGTGGCCTCCCCGGTGGTGTCGCCGGCCTTCAACGCGTAGACGGCGAAGCCGACAAAGCGCCAGCCGGCGTCCGCCGGTGTGATGTCGATGATCTTGCCCGTCGTCCCCGAAGGTTTTCGCAATAGACTGCTCATGGGATTTCCCTCCCGAGGCGTAGACTGGTTGTGAGTGTTCCCTCCGTCATTCCCCACTTTCCAGGCTGTGCAAAACTCCACAAACTGGACATAGCACCGCCATCCCGAATCGTCATTCCCGCGCAAGCGGGAATCCAGGCGGGGTGAAGTGGGGCTGCTGCGATGCACGCCGCACCCCTCCACCCCTGGATTCCCGCGTGCGCGGGAATGACGACTCGGGCTGTAGCG
>JAJEAI010000057.1 GCA_022824205.1 Candidatus Binatia bacterium | reverse complement strand
TGAGTATTTGCCCCATTACGGTATGATTGTACGCCATGGACCTGAACCTCCTCCTACGATGGGTTTTTGCAATTTCCATCATAGCATGACGGAGCTCTTCAGGTCCTCCTCATTCGTATTTCTTGTGGGACAGCAGTGGGTTGGAGCGAATCGTCTCGGCGGTGGTCGAAGCGCCGGAGGACAAGCGCAACTTCGAACTTCTGTCGGGGTACATGCTTGGCATGATCGAGGATCACCCAACGGCCGTGGATAAGTTCAAGCAGAGGGTAGCGCGTTCGCCCGAGCTTGCGCCCGCGTTGCCTCTTGTCTGCTGGCGAATCGGCATCACCGCATCAGATGTTCTGTTGGCCATTCACAGGCTGCAGGCGGGCCTGTTGCCTCCTCGGCGGCTTGTACAGTGGTCTTTCGGTGGGATCCTCTCCAGACTGCCGACCTCCACTGTAGCGCCTTTGTTTGACGCGATGCTTGATCACAGTGCCGAAGCGCTGGTGACCGCCGTTGACCTGATGGGGATGTATGTTCACGGTGCGGTGGATCGACTGGACGACCTGAGCCCGCTGATTCGTAAGTCCGCAGATAACCTCGTCCGGTGGACGCCGCTGCCGAGGCATTCGATGGTCGACTACCATTTCGAAGAGCTCATGAAATGGAAGCCACAGACGGCCGTTAACTGAGACACTACCCGTAACTGACGCCGACGCCGCCCACTGACGGGAGGGTTTCAAACTTGGCCGTGTAGCGTGTATCCTGCAACTTGCAGTTCATAACCAACTGAAAATACGCAATAAAACTGTCCTCTGCGGAGCCGGCCGGCTTCATGCCGAGAACAATCAACACATGGTCAACACGGCGCCTCGGGCGGCTAGCGGCTAGGGGTAATCCTTCGGTCGTGCCGTGATGGAGCGGCCTACAACATGGGGGCGCGGCCGAGCTTGGGAACCGGGGTTCTTCGGGATCACTTCGCGGGCAACACTTTGATGCGGATCGTGTGAGCCATCTTCCTACCTTAGGAGCGATGGAGGCCGTCGACGAACTGCATGGTCAGCGCGTAGTCCCCGGGGATAGCTTGAGCGTAGCTTCCGTTTGCCCCTTGCTGAAATGCACGTGGGTCTTGTCGGTGGGAATCACCTTTTCCCCCCGCGCATGGGACCCTTGTTGACGAGGACATGGTGGTGCCCGGTGCCAGTGACCACCCCGCCCGAGGGAACAGAGTCTCCGGTAAACCCGGGGCGGTTCATACCGGCACTAAAGGCAATCCCGCAACCCCGTCGCACACCGCCAAGGTCTGTCTATGGACTACTTGCCGCACGGCTCGTCTGGCGACCTTGACTTGGCGTCCCCTGCGGCTGCTTGCTACCGGAGCGTGTCACTCTTCGGCGCGTGCAGATAAGGTAAGATTCGCACAGGAAACGGAGAACCCTACGTCTTGTTGGGCCGAGCTCCCCTCCAAGTACCATCCATCGTTCCTTCGGACAACGCGGACATACTCGACCACGCCTTCGAACCTTCCAGCGACCGCCGTCAAGAAACAAAAGTCGAAGTCATCTGAACCTTGAATTTTCGACTTTACAGTCTCAGCGCGCTTCCAAATGTCGTCGTCCACCTCGCCCCTGTTGGGTTGCGTCCATCCGTCTGTCTTTCTTTCCACGACCACCTGAACGCGCTCCAGCACGATCTTCTCTATTTTTCGAGTAAACCAGTCCGAGCTATATGAATACACGGCAAGCATTGAAGTGCAAATGGTACCAAGAATCACGATGCCATCCACGATCAACCGTAGGTTTTCCTTCAAGGGTTTCTCCTTTATGCTCATGGCCTATTAATAATTCTCAGATTCGTTCGGGTCGCCGAACGACAAAGTGAATGCCGTACCGAGGCGCGGATAGACCAAGCTGCGCGTGACATTCTGTTGTTAGCCCCAAGGCTACGCCTTCGGCGTGATGCCCTGTGCTCAAGACCGACCCCTCGACATCGGGGGTAATACTTCTGGAAGGGAGTCCCACACCCTGCTCTCGGCGCGCCAGACCGGAACGTCACGCGTATGACCTTCTCCGGTTCGTCGTGCTTCTCTGGGGCGACGTCATTTCTTTGCCTTGATTGCTACGAACTCCATGCTAGGAACCTTGTTTCTCCCCTGACAACTCCATACCGACTTTCCCTTTTTCTCACTCCTCTTCGTGTTGAAGTTGATTTCGACCTTATAGCCGATCGTCCATGACGCGCTATTTTGATGGGGCGTGACGTCCGTCCAATATGTGAAAAGGGCATTGTCGCCCCATTCGTCTTCCCAATTCGCGTGCATTTTCGGATTTACCCCAAAGACGATCCACTGATCAGGCGTGGTGCCCGCTATAGGCACAGGAATCTGACGAGGAGTACCACACGCGACTTCTCCGAGAGAATATATGTTGCTTTCTTTGAGATGCGCCTCCACTTCATCTATGAATTCTTTCAACTTGTAGAAAGCCTTGTCGATGCTTATCTTCGTCTTCTTGACCTCGTCGCGTGCCTCCGTTACTTCTTGCCTTGCATTGATTGTTTCGTTGAGTCGCCCTTCAAGTCTTCCGATGTAAAGAGCAGCGGAAACAAGTGCGACGACAACGGCTACAAGCACCCCGATCTTCGTTCCCACGATAAACCTCCCTTGTTTGGTTTTCAAAGTTCCTCGCCCCTGTAAGGACACGTCTTACCGATTGAGGTAGATGTATTGGGTTAGCGTATCATTGGCGCGAGGCCCGGTGGCGAACAGAAGGACGAACACAGTAATCATATACCCCATGCCCGGGCCTCTTGAATTCGACACCGCTGGACAGCATAGGCCCCCAACGCGAAGACGGACAGCAGGATCACCACTTTCATCATGCCCTGTTTTCTCATGTCAGAGCCGGGCCTTAGCCCATCGCCAAGCCTGACGCTCGAGGTCTTCCACCCGTCCCGATCTATCCGTCACAACATAGCCAACCTGAATATCGGGGGAGGGGTCGCCGGATCTCCCGATATGGCCGTGTGCACGTATTTCCCATTTCTGCGGGGCCCCTCGCCGAGGAGTTCGTCTCCGCGACCGCGCGCCGGTACTGGCTCCTAGGTCAGCAAACACCGCCCGTCAAGCTCCGCCACGATCCCACGCTTCGCCAACCACTTGGCGTACTCCATACAACATGTGATACGACGACTAAATTTATTAAGTATGAATAACTGATCTAAAAATACGAATTATTCACGAATTAACGGACGGGATCGGTTTTTCGCTGCATTGCCGGCCTCTTCGGGCGGCTCGGCGCCCATCGGGATCCCTCCCCGACCCGATCCGCCCGCGAGAGGGACTGCCTTTGGCAAGAGGATGACCCCATGAGCAGCCGCGACAAGACCGAGATCCGAGAGGCGGCGTGGGAGGCGCACGATTCGGGCCTCGCCGCAGCGCTGCTGCGCATCGGCGGGAGTCTCGACCTGGAGACCGTGCTGCAGGAGGTGGTCGACAGCGCGCGTGGGCTCACCGGCGCCCGCTACGGGGCCATCGCCACCATCAAGGAGACGGGCGCACCCCAGGACTTCTTCACCTCGGGCTTCACGGAGGACGAGCACCGCAGCATGGCGGAATGGTCCGACGGGCCGAGGCTCTTCGAGCACTTCCGCGATCTCGAGGGACCGTTGCGCCTGGCCGATGCGCAAGCCTATGCCAGATCGCTCGGCTTCTCCGCCGACCGCCTGCCGTCGAAGAGCTTCCAGGGCACGCCGATGCGCCACCGTGGGGTGCACGTGGGCAACTTCTACCTGGTGGAGAAGCGGTGCGGAGAACCCGGTCATGGGCAACGCCGTGGCGGTGCGGGCCGAGGAGATCGAGCTCTCGGTGCCCGACGGGCGCAGCGTGACGGTGCTGGTCAACGCCACTCCGATCCATGCCGAGGACGGCGCGGTCGCCTCGGTCGTGGCCGCTGTCCAGGATTTGGCGCCGATGCAGGAGTTGGAGCGCATGCGGTCGGATTTCCTCGGCATGGTGAGCCACGAGCTGCGCGCGCCGCTGGCGGCGATCAAGGGCTCGGCCGCGACGGTGCTTGACCGCGCGCGCACGTACGGCGCCGCGGAGATCGAGCAGTTCTTCCGCATCATCGAGCAGCAGGCCGACCGCATGGACGGCCTCATCGGCGACCTGCTGGACGCCGGGCGCATCGAGGCGGGCGCGCTCACGGTGGCGCCGGAGCCCTCGGATGTGGCGGAACTCGTGGACCGGGCGCGGACCACCTTCCTATCCGGCGGCGGCCGCCACCGCATCACCATCGATCTGCCGCCGGACCTACCCCGGGCCATGGCCGACCGGGAACGTATCCTGCAGGTGCTCAACAACCTTCTCGGCAACGCCGCTCGGCACTCGCCCGTGTCCTCGCCCATCCGCATCGAGGCCATGCGCGAGGGCACGCACATCGCCATTGCGGTCTCCGACAACGGCCGGGACCTCGCTCTGGAACGCCTGAGGCAGTTGTTCCGGAAATACACCCCCGAGGGTGACGGCGGGCGAGGAGTGGGCGGCGGCTTGGGCTTGGCCATCTGCAAGGGGCTGGTGGAGGCGCACGGAGGGCGCATCCGGGCCGAGAGCGGCGGCGCCGGCCGCGGCACGCGCTTCACCTTCACCCTTCCGGTGGCGGAGGCGGGCGCTGAACCGGACGCCGCAGCGTCGGGCCGGACCTCAACGCACGCAGAAGATGCCGGACGGCAGCGCATCCTGATCGTGGACGACGACCCGGAGACCCTGCGCCTGGTCCGCGACACGCTCGACGAGGCAGGATACGCTCCGCTGGCGACCGCGGACCACGGCGCGCTCGCCCGGCTGCTGGCGTCGGAGAAGCCGGCCCTGGTCCTGCTCGACCTGGTGTTGCCGGGGACCGACGGCATCGAGCTTATGGGGCAGATCCCGGCGCTCGCCGATGTCCCGGTGATCTTCATCTCAGGCTACGGCCGCGAAGAGACGGTCGTGCGGGCGCTGGAGGCCGGCGCCGAGGACTATGTCGTCAAGCCCTTCTCGCCGACCGAACTGGTGGCGCGGGTGCGGGCGGCGCTCCGCCGCCGGA
>JAJEAI010000051.1 GCA_022824205.1 Candidatus Binatia bacterium | reverse complement strand
GCTCGGTTCGCCTCACCAGGGTCATCACCGGCCCTACAAAAACCCTCTGCGGACCAGAATTGAACCCCTATGGCGCCTCCTGCCCCGCTGATACCCTCTTCCCTACGCCGCAAACCCGCCTTGGTGAAATATCCGGGTTAGGTCTCGCTACTCACCGGGAACCCCACAAAGGCTTATCCAGTGCGACGAATCGGCGAGTTTCCAGACGGAGCCGCTATCTCGATTTCCAACTCCTGTCAACCCAACGCCTAAATGTCCCCTTTGAGCAAAGCTAAAATGTCCCCATGGGGAGGGGCGTGGGAGGGATGTGAGGGGGGTACGCCACGGGTGACATCGGGTCAAGCCGCTACGCGGCTCCTTCGCTTCGCTGCGGCCCTACGGGTGACCCGATGTCACCCGTGGCGTAAGAGGCATCTATGGCCGTAAGCAAGCTTCCGGCCCTGGCGGACCGGGAGGGATGAAGGCAGGCGGGGGGCTGGCAGGGTGCACGGGAGCGGCAGCGATTACGGGGAAGCACCGGGCTGGGTGTGTGGGGCGCGGGGAGTTGAGTGGAGGCGCGCCCAGCGGTTCCAGGGATGATCCGGGGCGGGTTTGTATCGGGGCCGTTTGCGTTGGCGGCGACGAGCCTTTTCCACCGTGCTCCAGACGCTCTTTTCGTCGTCCGTGGGGATTGTTGCTGCGCCCACGGCCAGCACTTGGTAATCCAGGGTTTTGCCCTGGCACCGCAACGCGATCCCACCGTCGAAGTCTTCACACACGGTGACGGTGGAGCCCCGCAGTCGGTAACCTCGGCCCTGACCCTGGATCTGGTACTCGCGGTTTTTGTAGCGCAGGGTCAGGTTGCGGCTCAGCTTGCGCTCGCTGTGGAGGCTGTGGATGAGGTCCAGTTCGGCGCGTTCATGGAGCACCGGGCGATGGGCGTCGCAGGAGCTCTGCGGCGCCACCGCGAAGCGGCGGTTGTAGTCGGCCATGAACTCCGGCAGGAACGCATTGGCGCTGTCCATGTCCTGGATGCCCTGCAACCGCAACTCCTTGACCAGGCGGTCCTGCAGGGTGCCGTTGGCCCGTTCCACGCGGCCCTTGGCCTGGGGCGTGTGGGCGTGGATGGGCTCGATGTCCAGGGTCTTCAGCACCCGCGTGAACTGGGTCACATCGCCCTCCCGGTCACGCTGGTTCACGCGGAAGATGCTGTGCTTGTCGGAGTAGACGGCCACCGGCCGGCCGTGCTGGTCCAGATACCCGCGCAAGGTCCTCATGTAGGCTTCGGTGGTCTCGGCTTCGGCGAAACGAAGGGCCATCAGCCGGCTGGTGGCGTCGTCGATGAACACGATCAGGGTGCAGCGCGGCCCCCGCTCCTCGAACCACGCGTGCGGCGAGCCGTCAATCTGCACCAACTCGCCCAAGGCCGGCCGCCGCGGACGGCTCTGGTGTACCCGCGCAGGGCTGCGCTTGCGCCCCCGCCACAGACCGTCGGCCATCATCCACTTGCGCACCGTCTCCACCGACACCCCATAGCCGTGGACTTCGCTCAGCTTCTCATGCGCCAACGTCGGCCCGAAGTCCTCGTAGCGCTCCCGCAAAAACGCCATCATCTCACCCCGAACCTCCGGCCCTATGGCGTTCGGCGCCCGCCGCCCCTGCCGCCGCGATCGCATCCCCTTCGCACCTTCCTCCCGCAACCGCCGAACCAGCCGCTTCACCTGCCGGACCCCGATCCGCAATCGCTCCGCCCCCTCCCGCTGCTTCAACCGCCCCGCCGCCACTTCCCGTATCACTTCCAATCGATCCACTTCCTTCATGCTCAGTCCCTCCTCTCCTTGCCCGCTTTCCATGTCCCCCCCTTTCTTTCCCGCCTCTCCCGGCAAGGGGACATTTTAGCTTTGGACAAAAGGGGACATTACTGCGTTGCGCTAACACCGCCTTGACGCCCAAGGCGGTTTAATTTATCCTTGGAAGTTGTTGAGGAGTCGGCTAATTGGTAAGCCACCTGACTCTGGATCAGGCGATTGTAGGTTCGAGTCCTACCTCCTCAGCCACGGTCCCATCGTCTAGCGGTTAGGACGCTGGCCTCTCACGCCAGAAACACGGGTTCGAGTCCCGTTGGGATCACCACCCGCCCTTTTTTCTCTTTAGATTTCAACAAGTTACGCCTCCTAGTTGTCCAACCCGCCAAAAGGTTGGACAACTTTTTCGAGCTTCGCCATGCCCGAACTGGTCAACTTGGCCCGGTTCGCAGCGGCGGTGTAACGGCTCGCTTCCTGGGTGTTCCGATGTGCCAGGAACGACATGATTTCGAACTCGGTTGCGCCCGCTTCGGCAAGCCTTCGAGCCCCGGCCTTGCGCAGTCCATGCGCGCTACAGTGCGGTAAGCCTGCCTCCCGGCACCAGTCGGCAAACGCATTGCCGAGAGCGGCAACGGCGTATCCCCGTCCGTCCTGGCCGTGCCCGATCAGCATCATCTGGTTCGCGGGGACGTGCGCCAGTTCCGCGGCCAGCGCCGGCAGTATCGGCAAGTCCACGTCCTGCCCGGTCTTGCCTCGGCGGTAGTGGAGGCGATCTCCCCGGATGTTCCCGCGTGTCAGCGCCGCCGCGTCCTGGCGGGCCGCTCCGGTGCCGAGCAGGATCTCAAACACCAGCCGCGCCTTGCTTCCAGTGGAGTGTGCGGCCCGGTAGACGCCGATCTCCTCATCGCTCCAGGTGTGATATCCGCCGGGCTTCACCTTGAAGCCATCGGCGAGCGATGCCGGGTTCGGACCGACGTGGCCGAGGTACTTCTCGGCGAACCGAAAGAGCTGCGCAAGGTCCTTCTTCAGACGATTCGCTGCGGTCGGTCCGCCCTTCTTCGCCATCAACGCCTCGACGTGGCGCACCTCCATCGTGGCATACCGACCTTGCCCGATGGTTTCCCTGATCCAGTCCAACCGCGAACGCTTCGCCCGCCGCGTCGCCGGCGACAAATCCTTGAAACCGTTGGATTGGAGATAGGTGTTGACGAGGTAGCCCACTGTGCCCGGTGCGCTTCGGCGTGGCGTCACTCGTACACCCTCCACAGCTTCATCGTAGGCCGCCCGGAACGCTGGCGAACCATAGGGGCCGGGGAGGTAGACATCCACGCTCCGGCCGTTGATCTGGCGGCGGAGTCGGTATCGCCGTTTGCCGTGACGGTCGTCCATGACGGTCACGCCGGGAAAGGGGTTACGAAGGCGGCGCATCTGGCTTGACCCTCCGTATCAGCGTGTCGAAGTCGTTGACGCCCTTGACGGGTTCGGCGGACTCTCCGACTCCGGCAATGACTGAGACCGTGCCGTCCGGGGCGATCACCACGCGGGCCGATTCGTAGCCGGCGCGCCGCACCGCCCGCAAGTAGCGCGCGCACTCGGCTTCGGTGGGAGCCTTGCGGGGCATCATTCGTCCTCTGCCGGTTCCCGGAACATCATCGGCTCCAACAAGTCGAGGATTAGCCACTCCTCGCCATCCGGAGTCCGAATGACGGGCGCGCTCGCGACCCACCTCTTGATGTTGGATTCCACTGTGGCCTCAACTACACCGTAGCACTTCACCACGCTTTGAAGGTTGAGGTACACCGCGGTCTGCTGCCGCCCCACATGCCAGAAGAACGCCGGCGTGATGCGGCCTTCCCGAAAGGCGCGACGGATGGCCGGCTCGCCAACGCCGCACAGCTCGCCAGCAGCCGGAATTGATATTGCTTGGTGCATCATTTCGCGTGTCCTCATCGTTTGTGGGGTCCCCTTCTAATCGTAACGCGGTTACACTATCGTAACGGTTACGCGGGCGGAACGCAACCCATCTGGGGAAAAATTGTCGCTAATTGACTTCCGCACCTTTGATTAGTAAAAACAATCAATCTATACGTCTGTACCTATTGGAGGTTATCAATGACAGCAGCCCAGAAGAAACTCCGTGATCTGAGGGAGCGGCAATCCCGCGAGCGCGGCCGCATGGCCGAACTGAGCCTGGTGGACGGGCTCACGGACGAACAGCGCGCCGAACTGGACACCATCGAGAAGGGCACGCCGGACCTGGAAAGGCAACTCCGCGCCGCCACGGTCGCCGTCGAAGACGAGGAACGCGAGCAGCGGCAGTCCAGCATCGAGCATCCGGACGGCGAGCTGAGGGAGAGGATCGAGCTGAGGTCCAGGGCCAGCCTGACGGAGTTTCTCCTGTGTGCTGCACGTGGTCGTCTTCCCGGTGGTGCCGAGGCGGAACTCCAGGCCGCCGCCGGTGTCCAGGGAATCCCGTTGGAACTGTGGGACGTGCCGGTGGAGCGCCGCGACATCACCCCGGCACCGGGCACGGTGGGCGTGAACCTGGACCCGATTCGCCCGGCGGTCTTCGCCAACTCCATCGCCCCCCGGTTGGGTATTGACATGCCGCGCGTGATGAGCGGCACCTACGCGACGGGCACAATCACCACCTCCCAAGGTGCCGACGCCAAGGCCAAGAGCGCGGCCATCGCCGGGACGGCCGGTGCCATCACCATCACGACGGCGACCCCGAAGCGCATCTCCGCGAGGCTGGAACTGACGCTTGAGGACATCGCCGCCGTGGGGCAGGCGAACTTCGAGGCCATCTTGAGGGAAAACTTGTCCCTCGCGCTGTCCGATGAGTTGGACGACCAAGCCATCAACGGCGACGGGAACGCGCCCAACCTCACCGGGGTCTTCCAACGGCTGACCGATCCGAGCGCCCCCGGCGCTGGCGTGGCGACCTTCGACACCTTCGTCGCCGCCTTCGCGGGCGGTATCGATGGCCTGTGGGCGAACACCATCAAGGAAGTGGCGGTCGTCGCCGGCGTGGAGACCTACGGGCTGAGCGCGCGCACCTTCAGGGATGCCGCCGGCCAGGATCTGGGCGACAAGGCTTTCGCAGACTACGCGATGGAGATGTACGGCGGCTGGTGGACCAACAAGAGGATGCCCGCCAAAGCGAACCACGTCCAGCAGGCCATCTTGTACAGGAAGGGCCGGTCGATGGCGGGCGGCTCCGGGGCGATGCGGACGGCTGTGTGCCCACATTGGAACGAAGTCAGCATCGATGACATCTATTCCGGCTCCGCGAAGGGTGAGCGGTACTTCACCATGCACGTTCTCCTGGGAGACGTGATACTGGTGCAGCCGGACGCATACGCGCAAGTCGCGTTCAGGGTGTCCACGTAGGAGAGGGCGCGATGGAAACCCGGCTCATCTTCCCGCTTGAGCTGCGGCAGGAGGGCCGCACGCTGACCGGGCGGTTTCCCTATCGGTCCTTGGCGACGATCTCCGACCGGGGCAGGACCCGGAAGGAGACCTTCGCGCCGCGGGCCTTCTCGTATGCCATCGAGGACCCGGAGCGCGAAATCAACGTCCTACTCGGGCATTCGTTCGACCGGCCGATAGGTTCCAAGCGGGCCGGGACGGCCGCGTTCGAGGACACGGACGACGCGCTGACCTTCCGCGTGGAGCTTCCCGAAGAAGCCGCGCAACCCACCTACCTTCGTGACTTCCTGGCGGCGACCAACGCGGGCCTGGTGCTACCCGGCGTGTCGCCCGGCTTTCGCGTTCCGCCGGCGTCCACGGTTCCCGACGCGGAACGGCTGGAGCCTGAGCAGGGCAATCCCGGCGTCATGGTGCGCACCATCAGCGCGGCCGTGCTCTATGAAATGTCCCTGGTGTCGCGGGCGGCGTATCCTGATACGGCGGTGGATGTCCGATCCCTGCACGGCGACTTTCCGGCGACGGCGCGGAGGCGCCGAGTATGGTTATGATGACCTTTACATTGACGGACGTGTCGCCAACGTCCGATCCGTTGCCGCGCGGTTGGCGTAGGACGGGGTACCAGGTGAGCGGCCCGGCCCGCACGGTGGAGTTTTGGGCCGTCATTGTCGAACACGGAATCCCGGACGACGCCGGCAACGTGACGGACTGGACGGACATCCCCGGTTTCTTGCCAATCGGGCCGGGCGCTGACGGCGCTGAAATCGCAGTCCGTGAACTGGATGCACTCCCGAACGTGGCCTATCGCTTTCACCTGGTGGAAGGCGCGGGGCCGGTGACGGTTACTGTCTAATGGCGACGCTTTCACCCTGGCCGACTTCGCCGGTTGCGCTGACCAACGCAACGGCGACGCTCAAGGCGATCATCGGGCCGGACCTGACCGATACCCGCGTCCAGTCGCTAGGCGCGACGGCGGCGGCGCTGGTAGAGCGGTTCGCGCCGGACGCTCCGCAAGCGATCAAGGACGAGGCCGTTACCCGTTGCGCGGGCTGGCTTGCCGAAGCGCCGGCGGGCGGTCAGCGGGCCGAGGATCAAGGCGACGTGCGCACGAGCTACACGCCATCGGCAACCGGGGCGCTTCGGGCTTCCGGTGGCATGGGCCTGCTCTCGCCGTGGAAGGTTCGACGCGGGGGTGCGGTGTGACGCGGCTATCCCCGAGGCGGTTTCCGGACCGGGTGACGGTGCGCACCGTTACCACGGCGTTCAACGACTACGGCGAACCGGAACGAACCGTCACGGACAGGGAGACGCCGGCGAACGTCCAGCCGCTCGACATCACGGACGACGCGCAGGCGGCGGGCCAAGCCGTGAAGGACTTGAGGAAGGTCTACGTACCGGCCGGCGTGGCCGTAACGACGGCGGATCAAGTGATCGTCGGGACCATCACCTACGAGGTGACGGCGGTCCGGCCGTGGCGCTCGCACACTCGGTTGGAGGTCGTTCACGAGGATTGACATGCGCTGGCCTTGGCAGAAACGAGAGCGGCGGGAATCGGGCGGAGACTTCGCCGATGCCGTCGTGCGGTTGATCGAGAACCAGGCGGCGGGGAGCGTGGCGGATGCGTCCAGCACGGCGGCCGTGGAAGCCGCTGCTGGTGCGCTCTCCCGCGCCTTCGCTTCGGCAGAGGTCCGGGGCGCGGGTTGGGTGCGCGATGCGGTCTCGCCGGCGATGCTTGCCCAAGTGGGCCGGGACCTGGTTCGCTCCGGCAAGTCAATGCACGTGATCCGCGTTGGCGGAGACGGCATGGTCAAGCTGATCCCGGCGTCCAGTTGGCATTTCGAGGGGAACCATGATCCCGCGTCCTGGACCGTCCGGGTGACGGCTTACGGGCCGTCCACGTCCACGACATGGAATCTCCCCGCGTCCGCGGTCGTCTTTGTCCGTTGGGGATCCACGCCGGGCCAAAGCTACGTCGGCACCGGGCCGCTGTCATGGGCGAACACCACGGCGCGCCTTCACAGTGAAGCCGAGCGGTCCCTTGCCGATGAAAGCGCCGGGCCGCTGGCCAACCTTCTCGCGATTCCGCAGGACGGCGGCGACGGGGACGAGGACAACGACCCTCTGACGGAACTGAAAGCGGACATCCGGGGCGCACGTGGCCGGGCGCTACTCGTGGAAACGGTCAACGCCGCATGGGGCGACGGCCGAGGCGCTGCGCCGGCGTCTGACTGGAAACCCTCGCGGCTTGGGCCGCTGCCTCCCGATTCGATGGTAAAGGCCGCTGACGCGGCGTTCGCGCGCGTGTTGGCCGCGTGCGGCGTGCCTCCGTCTCTGTTCATCGATGCGGACGGCACGTCGCAACGTGAAGCGCTCCGGCGTTGGCACATGAACACGGTTTTGCCCTTGGCGCGGCAGCTCGAGCACGAGTTGACCATGAAGCTCGAAGCCGATGTCGCGCTCGCCTTCGACACCTACGCGGTGGACATGGTCTCGCGCTCACAGGTGGTGGCGAAGCTCACCGGCGCCGGCGTGGCGCTGCCCGTGGCGCTCGCGGCTGTAGGACTCTCCGATGGAGACCCGGACTGACACGACCCTCCGCCGTTGCCGAGCCTGCGGCGTCCGCCCGCCCTTGACCGCGTTTCACGCGCATTGTGGGCGCTGCATCCGTGGCGCCGTTTCCGAGCTTCGCGGAGACCATGCCGCCGATGTACTCCCATGGATTCCCGACGACCACCGAGGAGATGAGCACCACCGAGGAGATGAGCACCACCGAGATGAGCACCACCGAGTCTTGGCCTTGGCGCTCGCGGCGGCCCGCGTCCAGGTGGGGATAGGTACGCTCTCCCGTTGGTCGGCGGATGCGTTCGTGAGCGGCTTCAAGGCAGGGTTCGCGGAAGGATCAGCATGGCGCGACCGCTGAACATACGACAATGCAAGATACCGGACTGCGAGAAGCTCACCGGCACTCGCGGCACGGCACGCGGGTACTGTTCGATGCACTACTCCCGGCTGATGCGGCACGGCGACCCGCTGAAAGGCGCCAGAAAGCCGCGCCCCTACGGTGGGCCGTGCGTGGTGTCAGGATGCGAGCGCGAGGCGCGGGTGCGCGGGTGCTGCCGAACGCATTCGCGGCGGCTGTATTGCGGCGACCGCAACCCGCTGACGAATCTCTCAAGACCTTGGACCCCGGCCGAAGATGCGAAGCTCTTGGAACTGCCCGTGACACGGAAGGGCGCGGTCGTGGCGGGCTATGGCACGGACTTCGCCGTCAAGCACGAACGCACGTTGTCCGCCGTTCGCACGCGTCTTTGTCACCTACGCCGCGAGAGCGCGAAACGATGGCGCGCGACGGCGCTTGATGGCACCGGCGAAGTTCGGGCCGAAGGGGGGGTTTTCGGAGGGGTAAGGCACGAAATCCATGAAAGCACTTCTCGACTACCTGGGCCGGTTGACGGTCACGCAAGGTGAGGGTGCCGGCGAAGCCTTCCGGGTGTTGCCTTGGCAGTCGCGGTTCATCAAGGGCGCGTTCGCCGTCAGCGGCGACGCGGCGCTTTCGGTGGGCCGGGGCAACGGCAAGTCTGCGTTGGTGGCGGGAATCGCGTGCGCGACGCTGGACCCGGAGGGGCCGCTCCGTCAGCGGCGGGCGGAAACGGTGATCGTCGCCAGTTCGTTCGAGCAAGGGCGAATCGACTTCGAGCACGTCCATGCGTTCATGGAGACGCGGGGTTTCGACCTGAGCGACCGGAAGCGGTGGCGGGTTTGGGACACGGCGCAACAGGCGCGGATCGAGTGCCGGGAGACAGGGGCGCGGGTGCGGTGTCTTGGGAGTGATCCGAAGCGGGCGCATGGGCTCGCGCCGCTGTTGGTGCTCGCCGACGAACCGGCGCAATGGGGCGCGCAAGGTGAGGCCATGCGGGCGGCGTTGCGGACGAGCGCGGGCAAGGTGCGGGGCTCGCGGTTGATCGCACTCGGGACGCGGCCGAAGGGCGAGCTTCATTGGTTCTCGAAGATGCTGGCCGGGGGCGCGGCGTACTCGCAGTGTCACGCGGCGCGGCCGGACGATCCGCCGTTCCATCAAGCGACGTGGGCGAAGGCGAATCCGTCCATGCGGTACTTTCCCGAACTGCTGGCGACGCTGCGCCGCGAAGCGGCGGACGCGAAGGCGGACCCGGCGCTGCTGGCGACGTTCGAGGCGTTGCGGCTCAATCTTGGCGTGTCGGACGTGCTTGAGTCTGTGCTGCTGGACGCGGCGACGTGGGAACGGATCGAGGGCGAAGCGGAACGGCGCGGCCCTTACGTGCTCGGGGTTGACCTGGGCGGATCGGCGGCAATGACCGGGGCGGCGGCGTTCTGGCCGGCCACGGGGGCGCTGGACGTGCGGGCGGCGTTCCCGCAAGAGCCGGCGCTGGAAGAACGCGGGTTGCGGGACGGCGTGGGCGGGGCATACCGGGACATGGCGCGGCGCGGCGAGCTTGTCCAGGCAGGACGGCATACCGTGGACCTTGCCGCATTCCTGGCGCTGGTGGTGGGCGAATGGGGCGCACCGGCGGCCGTGGTGGCGGACAGGTGGCGTGAGGACCTGCTACGCGAGGCGCTGGACAAGGCGGCGTTGCCCGTGGTGCCGCTGGTGTTGCGCGGGCAAGGGTTCAAGGACGGCGCGAGCGACGTGGACGCATTCAGGAAAGCGTGTCTGGACGGCGACGTGATGCCGGTCCGCTCCCTGTTGATGAGGTCCGCCATGAGCGAAGCGCGGACCGTGGCGGACCCGGCCGGGAACGAGAAGTTGAGCAAGGCGGCGCAAGGCGGCCGACGCCAGCGGGCACGCGATGATGCCGTGGCGGCGGCGATCCTGGCCGTGTCCGAAGGGCGCCGGCGCGGCGGGAAACAGGCGTCCCGGCGCTGGCGCTACCGGGGGAGCGCGTGAGTCGACACCACGTCAAGCTGAACGCGGGCCGGTGGGCGCGGGTGCGGCGGCGGGTGCTGGACGCTGGGCGCTGGCGTTGCGCGGAGTGCGGGCGGTACGGGAACGAGGTCGACCACGTGAAGCCGCTGCACCGGGGCGGCGACGCTTGGGACGCGGCAAACCTGCAAGTGCTGTGCAAGCGGCATCACATCGAGAAGACACGCTCCGAGAACCGCCGCGAGCCGACGCCGGCGGAAGCCCGGTGGCGGGAGCTCGTCCAGGAACTGGCAGGGCGTTCAGGAACTGGTTTGTCCTCTGCGCAGCAGCAAACGCGCGAAGGCGTTGACTTGGTCTAACGGTGGCAGGTGATCCCGGAGGGCGTCGCCGGCATCTTTGTCCGTAGCAAAGCCAGGGTTGTTCTTGATCCCGAGCGCCTTCCGCAACTGCTCATCGTAACACCATTGCCCGGTATCCGGTTCCCGGACGATGTTTCCAACACAGCTTTCTGGAGCGAGCTCGATGGCCGTCCTGTCTTCTGTCTGCGGATAGGCGCGTATGATGACGCCGCTCTCTATGATCAGCGTGCCCATCGAGCGCGTCATAAGCTCCATGTAGTCCTCCATTTTTCGCTCATGTCGTTCTCCCTCCGCTGTGCCAACCGTGCCAACCTGTGCCGACCTTTCTATGGAGTACAGGAGCCCGTTACGGGCCAAGCAACTTAATAGGAGGTTGGCACGGTTGGCACGGTTGACGCAAGCCAATAAAGACGGGGCTTCCAGCTGTGCCAACCTCATTCGAGGTTGGCACAGGTTGGCACAGTCCAGAGGCGTTTCTGGCCGGTTTTCGTCCGAACGCGGCGTTTTTCGCATCCGGCCTTGACAAGAGCTGCACTAATCCGCATCTCATCCCCGCGTGACAGCTTGGCCTCCTGGCCGGATTGGACCAAGCCGAGGCCAGCGGCGGCGGCGGCGATGGTAAAGGGGGCGGTCTGCCGGTCGAGCCAGTCGGTCAGACCGTTCTCAATGATGTCGTCCCCACGGCGGAACTCCTCGTTCACGCGGGCTTGAAGCGCGCTGAGGTGCGCTGGTAGCCACGCTGGTTCGCCGTCGCGGTACCGGGCCAGGGCCTCCGCCCATAGGCACTCGCGGTAGATTTGCAGATACGTCCAGACGCCAGCAGCGCCCTTCTGGTCGCTGTACTCGCCCGGCTTGACCTTGACGACGACGAAACGGCGATTGCCGGTCGGGTCGTTGGGCAGTCCGTCATGGTTCATCGTGCCGGCGATGATGCAGCGCCGCGGGAGAGAGTGCTCGGGGTTCCGGCGGTAGGCGAGCCTGATTCCGCCATCATCGGTGCGGCTCAAGAATGCCTTGAGGCTTTCCAATTCGGCGCGGTTGGAACCGGCCAATTCGCTGGCCTCTACCAGGACCCGGCCGAGGAGAGCCTCGGTCCGTGTCTTTGAATCCGCCGCCATGTGGAGGCCGTCGCCGAACCATTCGGGGTGGTCGCCGGGAAACATGGCCCGTAACGCGGTGCTCTTGCCGCATCCCTGCGGTCCGTGCAGCACCACCATTTCGTCCGCTTTGTAGCCTGGCTGGAACGTGCGGGCGACGCATCCGAGGAACAGCGCCGCCGATGCCCACCGGGTCAAGGGGCACTGCGGGTCCTCCAGCGTGAAGCACCACGTCAACCAATGATCCAGCCGCTTCGTCCCGTCCCAGGGTTCGAGCGATTCGAGCCACTGCCTGAAGGGGTCCACCTGGTTGTCGAAAAGGAGCCCATTGAGGCACGCGGTCCAGAGTTCGCGGCCGAAGTAGAATCGCGCCGTCGTCCCGTCATCGCCGGCGGTGTTGAACCGTTGCGCAACGTCCATGCGAAGACGGTCCATGAGAAGGTCAGTCGCCGGTTGCCAGTCGTGGCCTTCAAGGGAGAAGGAGAACTCGGGACGGGCGGCACGGATGTTCCACCGCCACGCGATGCCGAGTTGAGAAAGCGCCGTAGCGAGGCCGTCCGGGTCCTTGCGGAGAAGCGACGGTTCGGGCGCGGGTAGGGAACGAACCGTCGCGCCAGCCTTGCTCATTAGCGCACCTCCGAATGATCCAAGGTTGGACAAACGGGAAGAAACCCTAATGAAATCAAGCCCCCGTTCGGGGCGGTTGGACATTGTAAGTAGTTGAAATTATTGTGGAATTGGCGTCCCGTTGGGATCACCACCCCACAATCTCCCCGCATTCATTTGACAGAGCCCAGGGGGCCGGTGGCGGTTCCCGCGTCTTCCGCGGCGCGGCGCCCTACCGGACCGGTTTGCCCAGGTAGCCCGGACCCGTGCCTCCTTCCGCGGCCGGCCAGGGATCGGGTGGATCGCCCTCGCCGGTGAATTGCGCGGCGAGGGTGGCGTAGGGCTCGGGCAACTCCACCACCGTGGCGCCGGCCCAGAGGCCGTCGAGGTCGTAGAAGCCGCGCACGGGCTCGTAGAATACGTGCACGAGGACATCGGAGAAATCCATGAGCACCCACTGCCCGCGGGTGACACCTTCACTGAAGAGCGGACGCACCCCCTTGGCGCGGCCGTCCTCCTTGATGCCTTCGGCGATGCTCTGGACGTGCCGGTCGGAACGACCGGAACAGATGATGAAGTAGTCGGCGATGGTGGTGAGCTCGCGGACTTCCAGCAAGACGAGGTCCTGGGCCTTCTTGTCGAGAGCAAGGCCGCAGAGCAGCAGGGCCTTGTCCCTGGCGTCGCGCGTGGGGCTGTCGGACACTAGCACTCCGCCGACTCGTTGTAGAGACGGTGTCTTTCCACGTAGTGTTGCACTTCTTCGGGAACCAGGTAACGGATCGATTTCCCCTTTCCCAGCAGATCCCGAATGGCGGACGCCGACACGAACAGATCCGTCAGGCGCGTGAACAGGATCTCCTTGCCGAACTCGTTCCGGAAGCCGGATCGGACCGGATCATAGCAAAACGCCTCCCGCACGACAACGGGAATCCGCTCGTAAGGAAGCGCGTCGCCGGCGCCGGGTCGTGACGTGACGATGACGTGGGTGATGGCCAGAAGCTCGCGCCAGTCCTTCCAGGAACCGATGAGCAGAAAGGCGTCGAGGCCGAGGATCAGGTACAGGTCGTCGTCCGGCGTCAGCCTTCCCGCGAAGTGGCGCACGGTGTCGATGGAAAACGAGGCGCCCGGCCGGACCACCTCCACGTCCGAGACACACAGGCCAGGGTTGTCCGCCACCGCGAGCCGCGCCATCTCCAGGCGGTGATGCGGCGGCGCCCCGGGCCTTGCGCTCCGGTGCGGCGGCACGCCGCAGGGCACGAAACAGACCTTGTCCAGCGCGTGCGCCTGCCGCACCTCCTCGGCGCTCCTCAGGTGGCCGGAGTGGATGGGGTCGAAGGTACCGCCGAACAGGCCGAGTCTCATGGAATCAGGTGCGCACCTGACCGTCGCCGTAGACGAAGAACTTGGTGCTGGTCAGCTCTTCCAGGCCCATGGGGCCGAAGGCGTGGATCTTGCTCGTGCTGATGCCGATCTCGGCCCCGAGGCCCAGCTCGCCGCCGTCGTTGAAGCGCGTCGAGGCGTTCACCAGCACCGCCGAGGAATTGACCCGCGTAACGAAGGCGTCGGCCTTGGCGCGGTCCGCGGTGACGATGGTCTCTGTATGATCCGATCCGTACTTGCGGATGTGCTCGATGGCCTCCTCCATGTCCGCCACCACCCGTACCGCCAGCACCAGGTCCAGGTACTCCTCGTGCCAGTCCTCTTCGCTCGCGGCCTCCACCCCGGCAAGCAGCGCGCGAGTCTTGTCGCAGGCGCGTATCTCAACCCCACGCTCCCGGAGCTTGCCGATGACCTCGGGCAGGAACCGCGGCGCCACCGCCTCGTGCACCAGCAGGGTCTCCATGGCGTTGCACACCGACGGGCGCTGCACCTTGGCGTTGAGGGCGATGCGCTCCGCCATGTCCAGGTCGGCGTCCTCGTCCACGTAGACGTGGCACACGCCCTTGTAGTGCTTGACCACGGGCACGCGGGAGTTGGCCGCGACGAAACGGATCAGCTCCTCGCCGCCCCGGGGGATCACCAGGTCGACGTACTCCTCGAGCTTGAGCAGCTCGTGGACCATGGCCCGGTCGGTGGACTCCACCACCAGCACCGCGTCCTCCGGCGCCCCCACGCGCGCGCACGCCCCCCGCAGCACCTCGCCGATGGCCTGGTTGGAGAACTTCGCCTCGCGCCCGCCCTTGAGGATGACGGCGTTGCCCGACTTGATGCACAGGGACGCGGCGTCCGCCGTGACGTTGGGCCGGGCCTCGTAGATGATGGTGATGACCCCCAGTGGGATGCGCATGCGCCCCACCTCGAGGCCGTTGGGGCGCGTCCACGTCCGCGTGACCTCTCGCACCGGATCCGGCAAGGCGACGATGTCGCGGATGCCCGCGGCCATGGCCGCCACCCGCTTGGGATTGAGCGTCAGCCGGTCGATGGCCGCCGTGGAAAGCCCCTTCCCTTCCGCCTGCTCCAGGTCCTTGGCGTTCTCCGACAGCAGGAACTCCTGCCGCTGCTCAATGTCGTCCGCCATGGCGAGAAGGGTCTGGTTCTTCAAGTCGGTGGAAAGATCAGCCAAGGCGTTGGCCGCTTCCCTGGCCCGCCGGCCGATGTCCCGTGCTTCCTCGGCAACTCTCGTGTCCGACATCGTCAGTGCCATAGATCTTCCTTCGCTTCCCAGGACTCTCTCACGCCGTTGAAACGCTCAACTCTGTCCCGTATTTTGGCAATTTCCTTGGGGTAGAACTCCAGCATTGCATCACACAGATGCAGCATCCATTGCTTCCTTGAATATCTATCATTCACGCGAATGTTGTTGGCGTTTGCGATCTGAATCTGACCCCAACCAAGGGCGCCCACCGTTAGACAAGACCAGTCCAAGAACTCTATGGGACAAAACACGACGTCCGACACACTGACGCGGGTCCCTTCAACCGCATACTTGATCAGCAGAAGCGAGAAAACATTGGTGTCGCACTCGTAGAATCGGGCGAGCCGTCGCACAGACGTAAGGTTGGGCATGCTGAAACTGACACCTTCCCTGTGTGTCTTAACATCCACAAGAGAGCAGAAGCCCTCTTGGTCCTTGAAGGCCATGTCCGCCATGGCACGACGCGTGAACTCGCTCGAATACTGAGTACACCAATCGCCGAGAATATTCTCAAACTCCTCTGCGACGAGTGCTTCGATCGCATCGCCGGCCGCTCTCGGGCTCCCCGCGGTAAGCGGCGAAAGGAAGTCCCGAGACGCATTGATGTAATCTCTGACCGCCAATGCCACTGCTCGATGATGCCCCTCGTAGTAGAAGCCCGATCTCATGAGAAGAGGGCTTCCTGCCGTTGATTCGACCTGTCTTGACTGCGCTGCCCAACCGCTGAGTTTCTTTCCCAGAACACGCCCGCCTCATACCCTTGGATAGTCGGATCCTCTCTTGCGTCCGACACCCTTTTGTGTGCCCAACACAGGTACCGGGCATTGATGTCGACGCCACACCAGCGTCTTTGGAGCTTTTCCGCCACGACCACGCTAGTACCGCTACCCAAGAATGGATCGAACACAAAACTTCCCTTCCTCGAACTGGCGAGGATCAGTTTCGCTATCAACTTCTCCGGCTTCTGGGTAGGGTGATCCGTATTCTCAGGCATGGACCAGAAGGGAACCGTCAGATCGGTCCAGATATTGGAGGGGTGAGTTAGGCGATAGTTCCCATCCCTCTCTTCAGTCCAATCTTTTGGCACTCCTTCCACCCGGTATGGCGCCAGGACCCGACGTTTCAGCTTTACCGCATCTACATCAAAATGATACCGGTCGGACTTCGTACAGAACCAGATGTCCTCTGTATTGTTCTTCCAGTTCGTTTTCGCGCCGCGCCCCTTCTCCCGCTCCCAAGTAATTCTGTTGCGTACGCGAAACCTAGAGTCCAGGACCGGAAAGACAAGTGTCGACATCTTCCAATCGGCGCACACGTATATTGTCGCATCCGGTCTGAGCATCGGAACGAGCAAATCGACGATCCCCTCGAACCATGAGCGGTATTCGTCCTGTTCCTTGCGCTTGAACAAGTGGCCATCAAAGTTCTTTGAAAGATTGTACGGGGGGTCCAGAATAAGAAGATCGACAAATCCAGAAGGGAGATACCTGGCCAACTCAAGGAAATTGCCCACCAAGAGCCGCCCCTCGATGTCCGACAGCGCAACGGCCGAACTTACGTGGACGAGATCCCGTGATAAGGTCACCATCTCCTCATCCGTGCATGAAAGCGTTCGGTTCCTGGGAGCGCGTTCCGGCATTCGATCCCTCGCGTTATCGTCCTCGCAAACACGACCACAGGTTGACCCGTTTCCCGAACTCGTGCGGTCGATACACAGAATTGCCCTTTGAGAATCGGATCCCTCCACTACAATAGCACGAGATCGTCCCGGTGGATGATCTCGTCGTAGGCCTTGTAACCCAGGATACTCTCGATCTTGCCCGAGTGGGCACCCTTGATCTGCCGCAACTCCCGGGCGCTGTAGTTCACCAGGCCGCGGGCGAATTCGCGGCCGCTGTCGTCGACGCAGCTCACGCACTCGCCGGCGCCGAAAGAGCCCTTGATCTCCCTCACGCCGGAAGGCAGCAGGCTCTTGCCCCTGGCCGTCACGGCGGCCAGGGCGCCGTTGTCCACCATCACCTCGCCCGAGGGCTTGAGGTTGTGGAGGATCCAGTGCTTGCGGCTGGTGAGGCGGTTCTCCTCGGGCAGCACCAGGGTGCCCGACTCGCGGCTGCCGTCGAACAGGCCCGCCAGCACCTCCCGCTCCCGGCCGTTGGCGATGACCGTGGGAATACCGGCCTGGCTCGCCTGCTCCGCGGCGCAGAGCTTCGAGAACATGCCGCCGCGCCCCAGTTCGGACGGCGCGGTATCCTGCGCCACGTGTTTCGCGGCGGCGAGATCGTCGACCACCGGCATGAGCCGGGCGTCCGGGTTCGACCTGGGATCGCGGTCGAACACCCCGTCCACGTCGCTCAGGATCACCAGCAGGTCCATCTCCATGAGCGTGGCCACCAGCGCCGAAAGCTGGTCGTTGTCGCCGAACTTCACCTCTTCCACCGCCACGGTGTCGTTCTCGTTGACGATGGGGATGATGTTCCAGTCCAGCAGCGTCTTGAGCGTGTGCTTGGCGTTGAGGTAGCGCTTGCGGTTGGCCAGGTCCTCGTGGGTCAGGAGCACCTGCGCCACGTGCTTGCCGTAACCGCCGAAGGAGTTCTCGTACAGCGCCATGAGCCGGATCTGACCCACGGCCGCCAGCGCCTGCTCCTGGGGCAGGTCCCGCGGGCGCTTGGCGAGCCCCAGCCGGCTCAGGCCCGAGGCGATGGCCCCCGAGCTGACCACCACGAGCTTCTTCCCCTGGTCGTGCAGCGCCGCCAGCTCGCGCACCAGCCGTCCGATGCGGCGCGCGTGCAGGCCCCGTTCGGAAGACAGGATGCGGCTGCCGATCTTCACCACCACGCGCTTGGCGCGGTGCACGTATCTGCGTCTCAGGTCAGCCATGAAGTTCCAGGTGCCGTGCCGCTTCGGCCCTGCGCGCGGACGCCACGCGTCTTGCGGCGAGGTCTTCAACGATCATCTGCTTGAGCCGCTCCAGCCCCTCGCCCGTCACCGCGGAGATGGCGCAGAAACGGTAGCCCCGCCCCACGAAGAACGCTTCGAGATCCGCCACCGCGCTCCGGTCCGGCAGGAGGTCCACCTTGTTCGCCGCGACGATCTGGGGCTTGCGCGACAGCTCCTCGTCGAACAGCCCGAGCTCGCGGTCCACGGTCTCGAAGTCCGTCCTGGGATCGCGCTCCTCGAGCTGGAAGACATCGAGCACGTGCACCAGCACGCCGGTGCGGGTCACGTGCTTGAGGAAGCGATGGCCGAGGCCCTCGCCCCGATGAGCGCCTTCGATGAGCCCGGGAATGTCCGCCATCACGAAGCTCAGGTCCCCGTGCGCCACCACGCCAAGGTTGGGTACCAGCGTGGTGAAGGGATAGTCCGCGATCCTGGGACGGGCCGCGGAGACGGCCGAGATCAGCGTCGACTTGCCCGCGTTGGGCAGCCCGATGAGCCCCACGTCCGCCAGCAGCCGCAACTCCAGCCGAAGGTCCCGCTCCTCCCCCGGATCACCCGGCCCGGCGAACCGCGGCGCCTGCCGGGTGGCGCTGGTGAAGCGGCTGTTGCCCTTGCCGCCCTTGCCCCCGTGGGCCAGCACCACGTCGCCCGAGGGGGCATCGATGTCGGCGATCAACTCGCCCGTCGCCGCGTCGCGGATCAGGGTCCCCACCGGCACCCGGATCACCCGGTCCTCGCCGTTCTTGCCGTGCTGGTCCTTGCCGCGCCCGTGCTGTCCCCGGTTGCCGCGGTACAACCTCTGGTAGCGCAGGTCGAGGAGCGTGGTCAGGTGTGGGTCCGCCACCACGCGTACGTGCCCGCCGTCACCACCGTCGCCGCCGTCCGGGCCACCCTTGGGGACGTACTTCTCACGGCGAAAGCTGACGCAGCCGCGGCCGCCGTCTCCGGCCTTCACCGTGATCTCGACCTCGTCGACGAACTTCATGATTCGAAGGGTCTCCGGCCTGTCCGCGCAACACTTGCATGCGGGTTCTGGCGAATCGAGGTGTGGAGTGGGATGGGAATGCGGCGGGGCCGCGAGGGTTCAAGGGTCGGAGACAGGACACCCGGCTGCCGGCGCATGCACTCGTGCCGGCGCGGCCTTCAGGCAGGAACGATGGCCACCCGCTTGCGCGACCGGCCCCAGCGCTGGTACTCCACCGTACCCTCAACCAACGCGAACAACGTGTAGTCGCGCCCCATGCCGACGTTCTTGCCCGGATGGATCTTCGTGCCCAGTTGGCGCACCAGGATGTTGCCGGCCTTGACGTGCTGTCCGCCGTAGCGCTTGACCCCGCGCCTCTGTCCCTGACTGTCGCGACCGTTGCGCGAGCTTCCGCCTGATTTCTTGTGCGCCATCGGTTCTTCCGCCTTACGCCTGGATTTCGACGATTCTGAGGGTGGTGTGCATCTGGCGGTGGCCCTGCTTGCGCGCGTAGCCCTTCCGCCGCTTCTTCTTGAAGACGATGATCTTCTTGTCGAGCCCCTGCTCGACGATCTCCGCCGTCACCTGGGCCTGCTCCACCAGCGGTGTGCCCACCCTGGCCTCGTCGTGGCCGTCGCCGCTGACCAGAAGCACCTCGTCCAGCGTGACCGTGGCGCCGACGTCACCGCCCAGACGCTCCACGTCCACCAACTCGCCCTCGGCGACCCGGTACTGCTTCCCACCCGTCTTTACAACTGCATAACGTCCCATGGTTGCATGACTTTCTAATGGAGAAGGGTATGAATGTCAAACGCTCGCTCCCTCCCCGCCCCCTGGACTCCCGTTTGCCGGGCCGTGCCAAGACTCTGTTCGGCCACGAAATGGCACCCACGTCACAGAACGTCATTCCCGCGAAAGCGGAAATCCAGGGGCGGGGCGGTGGAGGTACGCCTCCGTTCGGCCCCTCTCCACCCATGGATTCCCGCTTTCGCGGGAATGACGTTCTGTGACGTGGGGCCCTGGGAGTTCTCACACGCCCGCTTTCGCGGGTTGGGGGGTGACGTTGCGAGCGTCCCCGCCTCACGAGGTCCTGACGTCCAGCAGCCTCAGTTCCATGGTGTAGGTGCCCTGCCACTCGTTCTCCCGCAGCCGATAGGCGATGTCCACGTAGTCGTTCACCCGCGCCGGGACGTCCTCGGGTGGGCCGAAAACCACCGCCGTCACCGTGTGCTCCTTGTGCCTCAGCCGGAAACGCGAGACCCTGTTGAAGTTCCGGCGCTCGCATACCTCTACGCCCCGGGTTTGGAAGACCGGTTCCGGATTCCCTACTCCGAAGGGGCCCAGAAGGCGCATCTGCCGCACCAGGCCGAGGCTCAATCGCGCGAAGTCCACTTCCGCGTCCACGTCGAGATACGGCAGCAGTGCTTCCTCGTCGAGAACCTCCCGGGCCGCCTCCTCGAAGCGCTCCGCAAACGACGCGAGGTTTTCCTCCCGGATGCTCAGGCCGCCGGCGTACTCGTGACCGCCGAAACGCACCAGCCACTCCGCGCACCGCCGCATGGCCTCGACCATGTGGAACCCGCGGATGCTCCTGCCGGAGCCCTTCCCTTCCTCGCCCTCGAACCCGATGACGATGGTCGGCCGGTGGAACCGTTCGACGATACGCGAAGCCACGATGCCGAGCACTCCTGGGTGCCAGCCATGGCTCCCCACCACGATGGACCACCGCTTCTGGAGCCGTTTCTCCTCGATCTGCGCCAGCGCCTCGTCCAGCACCTGCGCTTCGGTCTCCCGCCGTTCCCGGTTGTGCACGTCGAGTTCCCGGGCGATGGCGTCGGCGGTCTCGCGTGAATCCGTGGTGAGCATCTCCACCACCTTGAGCGCCGCGTCCATGCGCCCGGCGGCGTTGATGCGCGGACCGAGCTGGAAGGCCACGGTGCCCGCGTCCACGGCACCCGGCGCCACCCCCACCACCTCCTTCAGCGCCGCGATGCCGGGACGGCCCGAGCTGCCCAGCTCCACCAGCCCCCGGCGCGCCAGCACCCGGTTGGTGCCCCGCAGCGGCACCATGTCGGCGATGGTGCCGAGGGTGACGATGTCCAGATGGCGGCGGATGTCGGGCACGCCGTCGGGCTCGAACCAGCCCGCGTCCCGGAGATTGGCGCGCAGGCCGATGACCAGGTAGAAGGCCAGCCCGGCCGCGCACAGGCCCTTGTCCGGGAAGGCGCAGTCGTCGCGCTGGGGATTGATGACGGCCACGGCGGCGTCCGGCAGGCGCTCGGGCAACTGGTGGTGGTCGACGATGACCACGTCCATGCCGAGTTCCCGGGCGAAGGCCACTTCGTCGGCGTTGGAGATGCCGCAGTCCACCGTGATGATGAGAGAGACGTCCTGGGAGCGCAGGTGCTCGATCCCCTGCCGGCTCATGCCGTAGCCCTCGTCGATGCGGTGCGGGATGTAGAACAGCGGCGCGCCGCCGATCTCGCGCAGGAACGACACCAGCACCGCGGCGCCGGTGGTGCCGTCGACGTCGTAGTCTCCCCAAACACAGACGCGCTCGCCGTCGCGCAAGGACCGGGCGATGCGGCGGACGGCGTCGTCCATCCCCGCCAGGAGGTGCGGCGACGGCAGGTCCGCCTTCAGGCTGGACGAAAGGAACCGGCGCGCGGCGTCCGCGTCGGCAAACCCGCGCTGCACCAGGATACGGGCAAGGAGAAGCGGGAGCTTGAGTTCCCGGGAAAGCGCCGCCGCCGGGGCTTCATCGGCTTCCTTGAGGATCCAACGCTTGGGGGCGTCCGTCACCTTCCTGGTGTCCTGTCCGGTTAACTCCAGCATAATCTGCGGAGGATTATTCGTCGTCGGCAAGCCGCGATGACCCGTAGGGGCGCCCCGCGGTCGCCCCAGTGGCGGGGTACCACGCGAGGAAGACCCCGGGTCAAGCCCGGGGTGACGTAACGCAGCCGACGGCGAAAAAGACCCGTATATTATATGTCGATCTCAACTGATTCCCCACCATTTCCTCCGGTAGCGGACAAGCGTCGCCATGTCGAGCCCCGCCACGACAGCTTTGTAATAAGTCCATATATCTCAATGAGTTGTGGTCGTTTCCGAACGACTCATCCTCCTGCATCCTTCGGTCAAGCGACGCCAGCGGATGACCGCCTGCACCCCGGGATGCGACTTCGTTGGGTTGCGTTCCGATTACGGCCCTGATAGCATTTTTTTCGGTTTCGGGTTTCGAGATTTCGAGACCGGAGGGGATCTTCCCATGCCCACACGCCAACCCGTCAAGCTCACCAAGCGCGCCGTCGATGCCCTCGCCGTGGAATCGGGCGACACCGTGGTCTGGGACCGGGACCTGCCGGGCTTCGGCATCCGGGTCTATGCCTCGGGCCGCAAGGTCTGGTGCGTGCAGACGCGCGGTGCGGCCGGGGGGCCGAAGCGCTTCGCGCTCGGCCGCTACGGGAGTCTGACGCCGGACGACGCGCGCCGCAAGGCGGCGCTGGCCATCGACCGGATCAAGCAGGGGCTTGAACCCGACCCTCCGCCGGCGGCGTCCGAGCCCACGGTGGCGGATCTTGCGGAGCGCTACATGGAGGCGCACGTCAGGGTGAACTGCCGGCCCGCGACGGTGGAGACGTTCGGGCGCATCCTGCGCCTGTACATCGTGCCGGAGCTGGGGCATCTGCTGCTCCCGGAGGTGGACCGCCCGCAGGTCTCGGAGTTCCACCACAAGCTCAGGGAGAAGCCCTACCAGGCGAACGCGGCGGTGGGTGTGTTGGGCAACATGTTCCGTCTGGCGGAAGCCTGGGGGATGACGCCGCCGCGGCGCAATCCGTGCCGGTCGGTGCGCCGCTACAGGGAGGCGCGCCGCGAGCGGTTCCTCACGCCCGGGGAATACCGGGAGTTGGGGCGGGTGCTGGACGAAGCGGAAGCCGACGGCTCGGTGTTTCCCTCCGCCATTCCCGCGATCCGTCTCCTGCTGCTCACGGGCTGCCGCCGGAACGAGATCCTGACGCTCAGGTGGGACGACGTGGACCGCACGGCGGGGGAGCTTCGGCTGAGGGACGGCAAGACGGGATGGCGGAGCGTGCCGCTCACGCCCGCGGTGGAGGCGGTGCTTGCGGGGATACCGAGGACGGAGGACAATCCGTGGGTGATCGCGGGGCGGAAACCGGGAAAGCGTCTCGGGAACCTCGATGCGATATGGATGAGGCTCCGCAAGCGGGCGAAGCTCGACGACGTGCGGCTCCACGACTGCCTTCACTCGTACGCGTCGCGGGCGCTGGCGCTGGGCGAGGGGCTGACGATGATAGGGGCGCTGCTCGGTCATGCGAAGGTGGGGACGACGGCGCGCTATGCGCACCTGGCGCGGGATACGGAGAAGGTTTCGGCCGCGCGGGTCGGGGGCAGCATCGGAGCGGACATCCTGCCGCCGGGCGCCCTCTGAGGAGGGAGGCACGGGTCCATGGCGAAGCTCACCACGGCGACGATCTCGAAGCGCACGGTGGAGGCGCTGGCGGTGGAGAAGGACACGGTCTACTGGGACTCGGAGCTTTCGGGGTTCGGGGTCCGCGCCTACCCGTCGGGGAGCAAGTACTACGTGGTGCAGACCCGCGCGAACGGGAAGGCGGCGAAGCGGGTGACGGTGGGGCGGCACGGGATCGTGACGGCGGAGGAAGCGCGCAGGCGGGCGGCACTGATCATCGCGCGCATCAAGGCGGGGGAGGAGCCGCTGGCGGAACCGGCGGCGGCCCTGGCCGAGGGACCCACGGTGGGGGAGATTGCGCGCCGGTGGCTTGAGGAGCACGTCGAGGTGCGGTGCAAGCCCAGGACGGTGGAGATGTACACGCTGATCGTCCGCAAGCACCTGCTGCCGGCGCTCGGCAGGGTTCCGGCTCTGGCGGTGGATCACAGGCGGGTGGCGGAACTGCACCACTCGATGCGCGGCACGCCGTCGATGGCGAACCGGACGGTGGAGGCGCTGTCGCGCATCTGGAACTCGGCGGAGGACCGGGGGGAGTTGCCGGAGGCGAGCAACCCGTGCCGGCTGGTGGTGAAGAACCGCGAGCGGGGGCGCGAGCGTTTTCTTAGCGAGGAGGAGTTCCGGCGCCTGGGGCGTGCGCTGGCGGAGGCGGAGGCCGGGAAGGGATTGTCGGTCCACGCGGTGGCGGCGATCCGGCTGCTGTTGCTTACGGGGTTGAGGCGGAACGAGGTGCTGACGCTCCGCTGGCGGGACGTGGACCTCGATGCGCGCGAGCTCAGGCTCGAGGACTCCAAGACCGGCGCGCGGGTGGCGCCGCTTTCACCGGAAGCGGCCCGGGTGCTGGCCGGCATCCCGCGGGTGGAGGGGAACCCGCACGTGATTCCGGGGCAGAAGCCGGGCACGCACCTGCGGAACCTGAACGACCCCTGGGACCGGATACGCAGGAGGGCGAAGCTCGACGACGTGCGGCTTCACGACTGCCGCCACTCGTTCGCGTCGAGGGCGCTGGCGCTCGGCGAGGGGCTGACCATGATCGGGAAGCTCCTCGGGCACACGAAGGTGGAGACCACCGCGCGGTACGCGCACCTTGCCCGGGAGTCGGTGCGCGAGTCCGCCGTCCGCATATCCGACAGCATCGCCGCCGACATCCTCAAGGGATACCAGGTGGACGGCGGGGACGAGGCCCCAGCTACCACCGCGGCCTGACGCCGGACCGTGCGTAACCCTCTCAAGACTCATTGCCACGATCATCCTCCCGTTCTCCCCCACCCACAGACTTGGGGCTCATTCTCTCGTTGGACTTCGCCTCCTCCGTCAGCCTCATGTCTCATTGGAAAACTCTCTTCATTGCCCATTCGCCGTCCCGGCAGTATGTTGAATGTGCGAGGTCAAGCATGGTCTGGTGTCGCGTCCCTCTTGGGAAGGAGGATTCGTCATGGCGATCGGCATGATCTACGAAGGAATCCACGGGGCGGAGGAAGTTGCCAACCGGGTCGCGCGGTCCCTCGGCTACAAGTGCGTGGGACGGCAGGACTTGGCGGCCACGCTGCCGCATTACGGGGTGCCGCGCGCCAAGCTCGACGACATCACGGAGAAGGCGCCGCACTGGTGGGAGCAGTGGCTGCAGGACTTGCGGCCCTACCGCATCGCGCTCCAGGCCGCCATGTGCGAGATGGCTCAGGCCGGCCCGATGGTCTACCACGGCCACGTGGGACACGAGCTCCTTCCCGGAGTCTCCCATGTGCTCAAGGTCTTCCTGACCGGCTCCATGGACCTGCGCATCGACCTGCTCCGGTTGCGCCCCGCGCAGGACGAAGGCGCCATCCGCAGACAGCTCGAGTACACCGACCGTGCCCGCAGCCGGCGGCTCATGTCCCTGTTCGGCCACGACTGGCAGGACCCTGCCCGGTACCACCTGGTGCTCAATCTCGCCATGGGTGTGGACGCGGCCAGCGAGGTCATCGCCGCCGCCGCCCGGCTCGCGGCGTTTGCCGAGACGGAGGCCTCCAAGCAAGCCTTCGAAGACCTCGCGCTGGCCAGGAAGACCCAGGCGGCCCTGCTTCAGTCCGACCCGTACCGCGAACTGCCCGTCGACGTGAAGGCGCACAACGGCACGGTGACAGTGTCCGGGATGGTTTCCTCGTCGGTTACGGTGGAAGGCGTGGTGGCAATCGTCAAGGACGTCCCCGGCGTAGCGGAAGTGACCGCGAATCTCGTGGTGGTGCCGCGAGGGCATTCCGACGTCGAATAGCCGAGCCGATACGCCCAAGAGCCGGCATACCTTTCTTGAAGACTGCCGCCGCCCGTCAAGTGGGGATCAGCCTGACGTACGCCATTATGTTTCTTTGCCGGGTCCATCTCCGATTTCAGCCGAAATACGCGCTGCAAGGCGTTGTCTCAATTCGACTGGTGTTTCCCAGACAATATGGTTGTACTGGCGAGTGTCGAAATGGATCTTGTTCAATACGTCCTTTCGGCAAGTAAAGACCATCGGAATGTTGAGTCCGTGTGCAAAACCGGCCTCGTAGCACACACCTCCGCGCGCTCCGTCGTCTCCTTGAATGAAATCGGCTACGACGAGACGAGAGCGCCTGATCTCGGCAACGATTTCGTCGTCTATCTTCCTACAATCCCACTACAGTCTTCCAGACTTTCCCCTTCCCGGACGGCGGTCTCTCACCCGACGTTCCCGCCTCCGACTACGCCAAAGACCCGCGCGCTGTTGCAATCGCCAAGGCCGCGCGGTGGCTAGTCGAGTTGCGTGATCGCTGGCTCGACCCGCCGGGGTTCTCAGTCTATCCACACCTTGCGCTATCGAATGATCACTCGTGCCGGCTTGCTCGTTTGCCCAAACGGTCGCCCCACCCTCGATGTTGGCGACAATCCTATGGTTCACGAGCACTTCCAGGCCGTCGAGCAAGCCCTCGCCGCCTGAAATTTATGCAACATTGAGGTTCACTATTGTCCGGTTAAGTGACTTGGGAATCGACGTAAGTGTTTGAATCGGCTACGTTTTGTGGCGATTTCGTGTGGTGCCGACTTGAACGCAACAGCGCTTTTGGGCGACCTTCAGGGCAGGAATCCCTGGAGGGCACGCCATGTACACCGGCAAGATGCTGTTCGCGCAGTTGATGGATTTTCTGCCTTGGACCACGTTCGCTCGTATCGTCGACCGCTATGGCGGGAACCATCGTGTTCGCAGCCTGGCGTGTGCGGAGCACTTTCGCATCCTCGCCTTCGCTCAGTTGACTTATCGAGAAAGTCTGCGAGACATCGAAGCCTGTCTTGCGTCGCAATCGGCCAAGCTCTACCACATGGGCATTCGCTCCACGGTCAGGCGCTCTACGTTGGCCGACGCCAACGAACGAAGAGACTGGAGAATCTACGCCGATTTCGCCCAACGGCTCATTGCACAAGCCCGCAAACTGTACCTCCAGGAGGACCTTGGGCTGGATCTGTCCAACACCGTTTATGCACTGGACTCGACGACCATCGACCTGTGCCTGTCGTTGTTTCCGTGGGCTTCGTTCCGAAGCACCAAGGCAGCGGTCAAGATGCATATGCTGCTCGATCTGCGCGGCAATATCCCGAGTTTCATCCATGTTTCCGACGGCAAGCTGCACGATATCAACGTGCTCGATCTGCTGATTCCCGAACCCGCAGCGATTTACGTGATGGACCGCGCCTACCTCGACTTCGAGCGCCTCTTCGGACTTCACGAAGCCGGCGCGTTCTTTGTCACCCGAGCCAAGACCACTGCTGTCCCACAAGAAATACGAATGAGGAGGACCTGAAGAGCTCCGTCATGCTATGATGGAAATTGCAAAAACCCATCGTAGGAGGAGGTTCAGGTCCATGGCGTACAATCATACCGTAATGGGGCAAATACTCA
>JAJEAI010000129.1 GCA_022824205.1 Candidatus Binatia bacterium | reverse complement strand
CGGGCGCGGGCGACGTGGGGACCGACTCCGGCGCCCCCCGCCGCCGGACCTTGGCGAGCACGTCCAGCCACAGCGAATAGAGCGTCGGCGTCAGCACCAGCGTGAACAGCGTGGAGACGGCCAGCCCCCCCAACACTGCCGACCCCAGCCCGCGGTAGAGCTCGGAGCCCGCGCCCCGCGACAGCACCAGCGGCAGCATGCCGAACACGGTGGTGGCGGTGGTCATGAAGATGGGGCGGATGCGCGTGCGCACGCTGGCCAGGAGGGCCGCCTGGGGCTCTTCTCCGGCGCGGACGAAGTTGAGGGTCTGGTGCACGATGAGGATGGCGTTGTTCACGACGATGCCCGTCAGGATGATGAACCCGAGCATGGTGACGGTGTCCATCTTGATGGTGGGCTCGGTGGCGTGCCCGAGGCTCACGGCGAGGACGCCGCCGGTGGCCGCCAGGGGCACGCTGAACATGATGATCAGCGGGTAGCTCCAGGATTCGAAGAGAGAGCACATCACCAGGTAGACCACCACCACGGCGAGCAGGAACGTCCACTTGAAGGCGTCCCAGGTCTCCGCCAGCTTCTGCGCCTGGCCGCTGACCTCGACGGAGTAACCCAGCGGCAGGGTGCGCCGGACGTCGGCCACCGCGTTCTCCTCCACGAGCCGCACCGCCTGCTCCAGCGGCAGCGCATACTCCATGTTCGCATTCAGCTTGATGGCGCGGTCGAGGTCCACGTGCTCCACCTTGGTGGGACCGTCGGCGGGGCGGATCTCGGCGATGTCCGAGAGCTGGACCAGCCGGCCCGAGCCGTCGGAGAGCATGAGCGTCCCCAGGTCCTGGGTGTGCGCCATCTCCCCGCGCGGCCCCTTGAGGATGATGTCGATCTCCTTGCCGCGCTCGCGGAAGCGCCCGGCGCGGGTGCCCTCCACCGCGGTCTCGATGACGTCGCCCACGTCGGAGGCGCGCAGGCCCAGGGCGGAGACGCGGTCGCGGTCCAGGTGCACGCGGATCTCGGGGTTGCCCCACTCGAAGGAAGAGTTGACGAAGTTCACCCCCTCGACCCCGCGAATGCGCCCTTCGAGGCCGCGGGCGATGTTCCGGATGGACTGCAGGTCGTCGCCCTTGACGTCAAGGGCCACGTTGTTGCCGCCGATGAACCCGCCGCGCTGGCGGAACAGCGATGCCTGGGTGATGAACACCGCCTGGGTCCCGGGAATGCCGCCGACGGCGCGGCGCATGGTCGCCACCACCCGGCGCATGCCGCCGAGGCTGGTATGCGGCTCTTTCACGATGGCCCCCATGATGGGGGTGTCCAGGCGGATGACGGCGAACATGCCCTCGATCTCGGGGATGGCGCGGACGCGCGACTCGATCTCCTTGATGATCGATTCCTTCTGGTCGGTGTTGAAACCCGGAGGCATCTTCACCACGCCGAAGATGAAGTTGCGGTTCCCCCGCGGGAGGTAGTCGAGGGGCGGCGCGAACCACCAGGCCAGCGCCACCGATCCGCCGACGATGAACAGCACCACCGCCACCCGCCGCACGGCGCCGCGCTGGAGCCAGGCCAACATTCCCAGCACCATCCGCGAGAAGCCCGACCCGGTGCGGTCCAGCAGGGACATGAGCGCACGCAGGCGCCGGAAACGCGCGCGCGGCCGTTCCGGAAGGACGTGGGCCGAGAGCATGGGCACGACGGTGAGGGCCACCACCAGGGACAGCGCCACCGCCACGGACACGGCCAGGGCGATGTCCCGGAAAAGCTGCCCCGCCTCCTGCCGGACGAACAGCACGGGGACGAACACGGCCACGGTGGTGAGGGTCGACGCCAGGATGGCGCCGCCCACTTCCCGGGCGCCGTCCAGCGCCGCGCGCACACGCTCCTTGCCCATGTCGCGGTGGCGGAAGACGTTCTCCAGCACAACCACGGCGTTGTCCACCACCATGCCGGTGGCGAATGCCAGGCCGGCCAGCATGATGACGTTGAGGGAAGAGCCGACGACGTTGAGGACCACGAAGGTGGTGACGATGGACACCGGGATCGCCACCGCCACGACGACGATGCTGGCGGGGCTGCGCAGGAACAGCAGCAACACCAGCACAGCCAGGGCCACGGCGAAGTAGATGTTGCGGGTCACCAGGTCGACGGAGTCGTGGATGTAGTCGGTCTCGTCGTAGACCATCCTCAGGTGGATGCCCTTCTCGCCGTAGCGCTGCTGCAGCCGGCTCAGGGTCTCCCGGACGCCCTCCATGACCTCCATGGTGTTGGCGCCGGAACGGCGCAGCACACCCATGCCCAGGGCGGGCTTGCCGTTGATGCGGACGGCGAAGTCCCGGTCCTCGTGTCCGAACGAGACGGCGGCCACGTCGCGCACGTAGACCGGTCCCTGGACGTCGTGCCGCACTACCACGTCGCCGATGTGATGCAGTTCCTCGAACTGGCCGAGAGTCCGCACCACGTGGCGGCGCTTGCCCTCGCTCAGGTCACCGCCCTTGACGTTGCGGTTCTCGCGCGTGACGGCCCGCCGGACCTCCGCCACCGTGATGCCGCGGGCCGCCATGGCTTGCGGATCAAGCGTCACGTGCACCTGGCGGTCCCGGCCGCCGAAGCGCCACACCGCGCCGACCCCGGGGACCCGTTCCATCTGCGGCACGATGACGTCCTTCAACTCCTCCCACACCTCGTTGAGGTCCCGCTCCGTGTCCACCATGATCCACGAGATGGGGCTCTCCTCGTCGGTGTTGACCGCGCGGATGCGCGACTCGCCCACGTCCGGCGGCAGGTCCCGCACCGTGTCGAGCTTCTCGGACACGCCCAGGCGAGCGATGTCCTTGTTGGTGCCCCAGTCGAAACTGAGGACCACCCGCGACCGGCCCTCGATGGAGCTGGAAGAGACCTGCTTGAGCCGCTCCACGGCGTTGAGCCGCTCCTCCAGGCGGTCCGTCACCTCGCGCTCCACCTCCAGAGGGCCGGCGCCGCCGTACTCGGTCTCCACGGTGATCTCGGGGCGGTCCACCGTAGGGATCATCTGCACCGGCAGGCGGAACAGCGCGATGGTCCCGAACAGCACCGCCAGGATGATGCCGACGGTCACCGACACCGGATTGCGCACGCAGAAGTCAACGATTCCCATCACGCCTCGAATCGGGGCCGGCGCCCGGTGCGCCGGGTCGCGCCCCGGGCCTTGCTCCAGCGCCAGGGCCACCGGGCCTCGCGCCCGGTCTTCCCCCGAAGCTTCTTTCCCCCGGCCCTCCTCCCGGTCTTCCCCCTGGTCCCACCCCGTTGCCGAGCTGCACCTTGGCGCCGTCCCGCAGCACCTCGTTGCCCAGGGTCACCACCTGCTGGCCGGGCTTGAGGTCGCCGTCGGCGATCTCCAGCAGCGCCCGGTGGCTGCGCCCGGTGCGGACCTTCACCGCCTTCGCCTGACCGTTGGACACCACGAAGACCAGTTCGTCCGGGCCGCGCCGCACCACCGCGTCCTTGGGCACGAGCACGCTGGGCTCGCCGCTCGCGACGATCACCGTCACGCGTGCCAGCATGCCGGCCTTGAGCCGTCCGCGCGCGTTGGCGAGCCGGACCTTTACCGGGAAGCTGCGGCTGCGCGTGTCCGCCTGGGGAACGATGCGCGCCACCTCGCCGGGGAAGACCTCGCCGGGAAAGGCGTCCAGGGTCACCCTGGCCCGAAGGCCCGTGCGCAACCGCGCGATCTTGCGCTCCCCCACCGGCCCGGCGGCGAACACCGGGTCGAGGTCCACCAGGTCCGCCACCGGCGCGCCCGCGTTCACCCAGTCGCCCACGTCCACGTGCTTCCTGACAATGAAACCGGAGATGGGCGCGCGCAGCGTGCTCTTCTCGATCTCGTAGGCCACCGCGTCCAGGCGCGCCCGGGCCTCCTCGTGCTCGGCTTCGGCCATGGCGATGTCCTCCGCCCTGGCGCCGGAGCGGGTGAGCTTCAAGGCCGCGCGGGCGCTGCCGTACTTCTCCCGCGCGGCGAGATAGTCGCTCTCGGCCTTCTGCAACTCCGCCAGGCTCACGAGCTGGTCGTCATAGAGCCGTTTCGCGCGTTCGAAGTCGCGCCGGGCGCGCTCCAGCAGCGCCTCCTGTTCCTTGGCCGCGGCAAGCCGTTGCGCCACCTCCTCCGAGCGAGATCCCTCTTGCACCTTCTCCCACTGCTTCTTCGCCCGCGCCACCGCGGCCGCGCGCTCGCGCAGGGAGATCTCGCGCCGGCCCCGGTCTACCCGCAGCAGGACGGTCTTGCCCGCGGTCACGGCGTCGCCTTCCCGGAAATCCGCCGCCGCCACCCGGCCCGCCACCACCGATGCCACCGTGGTGGCCACGTTGGCCTCGAGGGTGCCGATGAACGAGACCTCTTCCGGAATCGCCCTTGATTCCACGGGCGCCGTCTTCACCGCCACCGCGCGCGGGCCCCAGGGTTGAGCCCACGCTTCAACGGCGGACAAGACGAAGGTCGCCAACAGGCATCCGGTCAGGAGGACCGGCCGCTGCACGAGGGGCAGGGAATGGAGGGACATGGTTATTGTCTAAACGGTTCGTATCGGGGAGGCAACTCCAACCTGATTGGACGATGTGGGGTTCCGTTCATCCGGCGCGAGTTCCCGCTCACCTCCGAAGATAGGGCTTTTGCCGGGGAGGGGCAACCGTCAAGCTCTGGACATCTCCACCCCGAACCATTACGTTTGCTCTTCTTCTCGACAGGCGCCCCCGACGCCCTTCCGCTGTCGGTGAACCTTCACATGAGCACGTGGTGAGGCAGTTCCTCTTGTAGGGGCGGAGTGCGGAGTGTCGTGTCGCCGGAAGGATGATCGACGGCCAATGAATACCGCGGAAGAACGCTTTGACGTGATCGTCGCCGGAGGCGGCAGCGCGGGAGTGGCCGCCGCGGTGGGCAGCGCGAGGACCGGCGCGCGGACGTTGCTGATCGAACGCTACTACTGCCTGGGCGGAGCGTCGACGATGCGCAACGTTCTGACGTACTGTGGCATGTACACCCTGGACGAGCACCCGAAGATGGTCGTCGGCGGCGTCGGTGCCGACGTCGTCGGCCGTCTCAAGCAGCGCGACGCCCTCACGGGCCCGTTTCGCTTTCGCGGCGTCTTCGTGGTGTTCGACCCCGAGGTGGTGAAGGTCGTACTTGACGACATCTGCCAGGCCGCGGGTGTGACCGTCATGCATGGCACGATGGTGGTGGCCGCCGAGCGTGAGGCGGGTCTGATAACGACCGTGACCGTCGCGGACCATGCCGGTCTGCACCAAGTCAGGGCCAAGGCGTACGTCGATTGCACCGGCGAAGGAAATCTGGCGGCCCACGCAGGCGCCGGCACCCGCTACGGCAATCACGACGGCGTCAATCTCGGAAGCCTGGGCACCCGTTTCGGTGGAATACCCGCCGACCTCCCGGTGAGCGCCGACGACATCGCCGCCGCTGTCGCAAGGCTCGGCACCGACCGCCGGCTCGTCACCAAGGACCGCGGCGTGATTGCCCGCCTGCCGCACTCGGGCGATCTCGCATGTTACCTGGTCTCGGCGGACTACGACCCGCGGGATGCGCTGTCCCTTTCCGAGGCGGAACGGAACGGCCGGCGGCAGGCATGGAAGTATCTGGAGGCCATCCGCACCATACCCGGGTGCGAGCGCGCCTATCTCGTGGCCACCGGTCACGAGTTTGGAACCCGCGAATCCCGGCATATCGAATCGGTTCGCCAATTCAAATGGCGCGACGTGGAAGAAAGCAGCCGCTTCGACGATTGCATCGCGTTGGGGGCCTGGGGCGCGGAATGGCATGACCGCAAGACCTACGGCAGCACCTACGACTACCCCCCGGAAAAGGCATCCTACGACATTCCGCTGTCCTGCCTCACCAGCCGGGACACCGCGAACCTGTTCGCGGCCGGACGTGTCGCGGACGGCGACCGGCTCGCCGGAGCCGCCATCCGGGTCATGGGCACGGCGTTCGCCACCGGCCACGCCGCCGGCGTGGCGGCGGCCCACGTGGCCAGCGGGAGTCCCTGGCAAGCCGCCGACGTCCGCCGGACGCTGGCCGACCAAGGCGCCGTCCTGGAGCGTTCGGCTAACTCGCGATCCTCGTGATATGACAATGGTTTGGCGTCCTTCGACTTCGGTCGGCTGACGCCTTCCTTGGCTCAGGAAGAACCGTTATTGGAAGGCTTTTTCCGTTCGTCCTGAGCGAAGCGCCAGCGGAGCGAACTGGAAGGACGCCAAATGGCCGACGGCCCTGTAGTGGCCCGCTGGTCAACCGTAAAATCCGCAATTTCGTTCCAAAGGAGGAGTTACATGTTCAACAGAACGGAGAAGAGAAGTTGGCGATGGTCCGCGGCAAGTCTCGCCGGGGTCGTATTGCTCGGCCTCGCGGCCCTGTGGACGAGTCAGGCCGCGGCGGAGAAGATCACCATCGGCGCGCTACGCTTCACGTCGCATTCGCCGACGTTCATCGCCAAGGAACGAGGCTACTTCGAGAAGGAAGGGCTCGAAGTCGAGCTCAAGTTTTTCCAGGCGGCCCAGCCCATCGCCGTGGCCATCGCTTCGGGGGACATCGACTTCGGCGTCACCGCCCTCACCGGGGGTTTCTACAACCTGGCGGACAAGGGTGCGCTCAAGGTCATCGGCGGCCTCTACACCGAGGCCCCCAACCACCCCGGCATGGCCATCATGGCCTCCAACAAGGCCCACGCCGCCGGCCTCACCTCGCCCGAGGCCCTCAAGGGGCGGAGTTGGGCCATGACGCAGCAAGGCTCGTCCTTCCACTACATGATCGGGGTCATCGGCGCCAAGCACGGCTTCGGCGTCGCCGACGTCGACGTCAAGCCGCTTCAGAAGGTCGGCGCCATGATCGGCGCGGTGAAGTCCGGCCAGGTAGACGCCATGGCCATGGTGCCGCACGTGGCGGTCCCGCTCGAAAGGGCCGGCGCGGCCAAGATCATCGGCTGGATCCGCGACCTCGGCGACTACCAGGTGACCACCATCTTCACCTCCACCGACAACACCAAGAATCATCGCGGCAAGGTCGAGGGCTTCCTGCGCGCCTACCGCAAGGGCATCGCCGACTACCGGGCCGTGATGCTGGACCAGAAGAAGGACCCGGCCGCCACGGAGGCCATGGTGGACCTCATCCACAAGTACGTCTACACTTCCCGGCCGCGGGAAAAGGCGGCGCCGTCCATCAAGGCGGGGGCCGTCTACATGACCGAGGACGCCGCTCTGGATGTCCCGGACCTGAAGCGGCAACTGGCCTGGTTCCAGGCCCAGGGCTTCGCTCCGAAGACCATGACCACCGAGACCTACATCGACGCGAGCTTCCTGAAGAAGTAGCGATGGTATCCCGATGCGGATGGAAGCGGCCCGACCCGCCTCCATCCGCACCGGCCGCCACAAGCTGATGGACATCCACGTCGACCACATCAGCCACTGGTACGGGCAGACCGAAGTCCTGCGGGACATCGACCTGCACATCGGCTCGGGACAGATCGTGTGCATCATCGGACCTTCCGGCTGCGGCAAGTCGACCCTGCTGCGGTTCCTGGGCGGGCTCGAACGCCCCACCCGGGGCTCGGTCCTGGAGATGAGCCCTCCGCCGCCCGACAGCCTCGTTCCGCTGACCTACATCTTCCAGGATTTCGCCCTGTTGCCGTGGCGCTCCGCCGCCGGCAACATCTCGCTGGTGCTGGAGAGACACGGGCTCGCGCGCGCCGAGGCCCGCGCCATCATCGACGACGTGCTCGAGCGCACCAAGCTCACGGATTTCCGCGACGCACTGCCGAAACAGCTCTCCGGCGGCATGAAGCAGCGGGTGGCCATCGCCCGCGCGCTGGCGGTGCGGCCGGCCTGTTTCCTGATGGACGAGCCGCTCTCTTCGCTCGACGGCCAGACCCGGGAACTGCTCCTCGACGACCTCCTGGACCTCTGGCTGCGCGAACGCTTCACCGCCTGTTACGTGACCCACAACCTCGAGGAAGCCGTCCGGCTCGGCCACAAGATCGTGGTGCTGTCCCGGCGGCCCGGCCGCATCCGCGAGATCGTGGAAGTGGACCTACCGGTGGAGGAGCGCAAGGGGCAGTCCGGCATGTTGTGGGACCGCCAGCGCTACCTGTGGGAGCTGATGCGCGAGGAAGCGCTGGCCGCGGACCAGGAGATCGCCCATGTCTGACGACACCGGCGGCGCCCCGGTACCCTATCGGGGCGGCGGTTTTCAGCCCAGGCCGGTGGGCGTGGTCGGCCCGCTGGTCTTCGCGGGCCTCATCGGCCTTTGGGAGATCGCCTCCCGCGCCGGCTGGATCAGCGCGATCCTGGTGCCCGCGCCCAGCCTGGCGTTCGCGGCGCTCGTCGACCTCGTGCAGACCGGCCAGATCTGGCTGCACCTGACGGCTTCCGTCCAGCGCCTGGTGCTGGGCTGGACCCTGGGTACGGCCGCCGGGTTGCTGTTGGGCTTCGCCGCCGGACTGTTCTCCCTCGCCCGGGCGGGCATCGTCCCGTTCGTGGCCGCCATCTTTCCGATTCCCAAGATCGCCCTGTTGCCCTTGTTCATCATCTGGTTCGGCATCGGCGAAGAATCCAAGGTGGCGACCATCTTCTTCGGCACTTTCTTCCCCACCGTCATCTCGGTCTACGGCGGCGTCGACAACGTCGACCGCACCCTGATCCGCATGGGACAGTCGTTCGACCTGACCTGGTTCTCCATCGTGCGCAAGATCATCCTGCCCGGCGCCATGCCGGCGATCCTGTCCGGCTTCCGCATCTCCACGTCCATCGCCATCATCCTGCTGGTGGCCGCCGAGATGATCGGCGCCGAGTACGGGGTAGGCGCCTACATCTTGCTGGCCGGCAACCTCATGGCCACCGACCAGCTCATCGCCGGCGCCGCGGTGCTGTCCGTCATGGGCCTGACCGTGAGCTGGCTCATCGGCAAGGCGGAGAAGACCATATTGCGGTGGCGATAGGGTCCTTCGACCTCGCGTCGCTACGCTCGGGACGAACGGAGAACTGGCACCCACGTTCGTCCCGAGCCTTTCGACAGGCTCAGGACAAGCGCCAGCGGAGCCCAGTCGAAGGACAGTCACTCGTTCCCCAGAGGCCGTGACCGCGCCCGAGTGTTCTCACCTCGCTTGACAGCCTTCGGGCCACGGCCTAGGATTTCCGAGTTCCGTACGAGACAAGACGTGCGAATCTCGGGATAGGCAAAATCCCGTCCGCGGAGGAGAAAGACATGGCCAAACAAGGCTTCAAGGCAATGGACTCCGACATGCATGTGTTCGAGCCCCACGACCTGTGGCAGAACTACATCGACCCGGAGTTCAAGGACCGCGCCCCCAAGGGTCTGCAGCGCGATTTCCGCGACCTCGGCGTCGAGGTGGACGGAAAGATCCTCCCCGTCCCGAGGCGGCCGGAGAACCCCGGGCTCAGGGACTACCGGCTCAACACCCTCAAGGAAAAGTACAGCGACGTGGCGGCGCGCAACTTCGACGGCGTGAGCCAGGTCATGGCCATGGACAAGGAAGGCCTCGACGTGGCGTTCCTGTTCCCCACGCGCGGGCTCTTCGTGTTGGGAATCGACGGGCTCGACCCGGACCTGGCCGCGGCCATATCGCGCGCCTACAACGACTGGCTCTACGACTTCGCCCAGGCCGACCGCGACCGCATGGTCTGCGTCGCCATGGTGCCGCCCCAGAACGTCGAGGCGGCGGTGGCCGAGACCAGGCGGACGGTGACCGAAATGGGGTTCCGGGGCGTCTTCATGCGTCCCAACCAGACCAACGGCAAGTGCTGGAGCGACCCGTACTACGACCCCCTGTGGGACGTGTGCCAGAGCCTCAACGTGCCGGTGGGCTTCCACGAGGCCGGGCGCGTGTACCAGCCCCAGCCGGCCATCTCGCAGTTCATCCCGTCCTTCTCCATGTTCAACACCCTGAGCTTTCCGCTGGCAAACATGTTCGCGTGCGCGGACATGATCTACGGCGGCGTCATGGAGCGCTTCCCCAAGCTCCGGGTGGCCTACCTGGAGGGCAACTGCTCCTGGCTCCCGTGGCTCCTGTACCGCATGGGGGACTACATGGAATCGGTGGGCAAGGCCGAGTACCCGGACCTCAAGCTCGAGCCGCTGGAGTATTTCCAGCGCCAGTGCTTCGGCGCCGTCGAGTGCGACGAGATCACAGCCAAGCACATCCCGGAGTTCGGCCTGGAGGACAACGTGGTGTTCTCCACCGACTACCCGCACCTGGACGTCAAGTATCCCCACTCGCTGGATACCTTCCTGGAGATGCCGTTCTCCGACGAGTCCAAGCGGAAGTACCTGTGGGACAACTGCGCCCGGCTGTACAACATGGGTCAGTGACATTCCGGGCTCCGTAGACATTCCGGGCTCCACAACGACATTCGAGCGGCGGGGGATCGTGGAAGGCTTCTTCGGTCCCCCGTGGAGCATGGCGCACCGCGCCGCGATGTTCGCGTTCGGCGCCGCGCGCGGCATGAACACCTACCTCTACGCGCCCAAGGACGACCCCTACCACCGGGAGCGCTGGCAACTCCCCTACCCCGATGCGGAGTGGCGCGAGCTGTGCCGGCTCATCAGCGCGGCGCAGAGCCACGGCGTCGACTTCGTCTACGGCTTCCACCCCGGCAAGGACCTGTGCTTCGCGGCTTCGGAACCCGTGGGGGTCCTGCTCGACAAGGCCGCGCGGCTCTACGACCGGGGCGTGCGCACCTTCGCGGTGCTGTTCGACGACATCCCTTCCCAACTCACGGACGCCGGCGACGTGAAGAAGTTCGACGGCAGCCTGGCCAAGGCCGAATCCCTCTGGGTCGAGGCCGTGCTGGAGCGGCAGCCCACGGACTGGGCGGCGGAGTGGTGGTTCTGTCCCTCGTACTATACTCCCGACGCCTACCTGGCCGACGTGTTCGGCGAGTTCGAGCCGGGCTTCCCCGAGACCGTGGCACGGTACCTGCCGGCGCCGGTGGCCTGCTTCTGGACCGGCCCCAAGGTGGTGCCCCGGAGCATCACGCTGGCGCACATGGAAGACACGGCCGAAAGGATGGGGCACCGGCTGCTGCTGTGGGACAACTACCCGGTGAACGACCTGAGCATGAAGGACGAGATGCACATCGGCCCCCTCACCGGCCGCGACCCGCGGCTGCCGCAGCGGGTGCACGGACACCTCGCCAACCCGCTGCTTCAGGAGGAGCTGAGCTTCGTCCCGCTGGCCACCTGCTTCGACTACGCGCGGGCGCCCGCGGCCTACGACCCGGAGAGGAGCTGGGAGGCGGCGGTGACCGAGCGGTTCGGCGCGGCCAACGTCGGGCACTGGAAAGCGCTGCGACAGTTTTGTGAAAGGGATGCGGCGCCGGATTCGCCGGCGACGATCGCGGAATCCGAACGCGGCGCGCTCGTGGCCGCCCACGTCTACCTCCTGGGTCACCGGGGCGAACGGTGGTGCCGGGAGTTCGCGCCATGGCAACAGAGACTGGAGCAAGCGCTCCGCTAGAACTCCGCACAAGCATGGAAGACAAGACCGCATCCGCGCGCGAGGTGCTGGACACCCTGGAGGAAGTCCGTTCCCGCACCCTGAGCCTGATCGAGGACCTGTCCGACGAACAACTCTCGGTCCCGCTGCTGGCCATCGTCAACCCGCCGCTGTGGGAAATCGGCCATGTCGCCTGGTTCCACGAGAAGTGGGCGTTGCGCCACCTGCGCGGCCACGACCCCATCATGCGCGACGGCGATGCGCTCTACGACTCCGCCGCCGTGCTCCACGACACGCGCTGGGGCCTTGGGCTCCCTTCGCGGGAAGAGACCCTGGCCTACATGGACCGCGTTCTCCACGAGATCGCCGAGGGACTGCCCGGCGAGCGGCTGAACCCGGAGGAGACCTACTTCCACAGACTGGGCATCCTTCACGAGGACATGCACGCCGAGGCCATCACCTACACGCGCCAGACCCTGGCGTATGCCCCGCCCGCGTTCGTGGGCCGCGGCACCGCGCCGGCCGGCGCCCCGTGTCCCGGCGACGTGGAGGTGCCGGGAGGTGAGTTCGTGCTCGGCGCCTCCGAGGACCTGCCCTTCGTCTTCGACAACGAGAAGTGGGGCCATCCCGTCACCGTGGCGCCGTTCCGCATCGCCCGCGCCGCCGTGACCAACGCCGAGTTCGCCGCGTTCGCCGACGACGGAGGCTACGACGATTCGCGGTGGTGGAGCGAGGACGGCTGGAGTTGGCGCCAGGACGCGGGCGCGGCGCACCCGGTGTACTGGCAGCGCGAGGCGCCGGGCCGCTGGCTGGAACGCATCTTCGACCGCTGGCTGCCGCTGCACCCCCATCTCCCCGTGGTCCACGTCAACTGGCACGAGGCCGGGGCATACTGCCGCTGGGCCGGACGCCGGCTGCCCGCCGAGGCCGAGTGGGAGATGGCCGCGACCGTGGAACCGGGGACAGCCACCGCGAACAGCGAAGCGGCCAAGCGCGGCTTCCCCTGGGGCGAGGCGCCGCCCGACCCCGACCGCGGCAACCTCGACTGGGCCGCGGGCGGACGCGTGCCGGTGGACGCCCTGGCCGCGGGCGACAGCCCCGCCGGCTGCCGCCAGATGATCGGCAACGTATGGGAGTGGACCGCCGACGCCTTCCACCCCTACCCCGGCTTCGTCCGGGACCCCTACAAGGAGTACTCGGAACCCTGGTTCGGCGACCACAAGGTGCTGCGCGGCGGCTGCTGGACCACCCGCTCTCACCTCATCCGCAACACCTGGCGCAACTTCTACAAGCCCGACCGGCGGGACGTGTGGGCCGGGTTCCGCACGTGTGCGCGGGACTAGTGTTGCGTTCCGCGAAAACGTTGACGAAGATGCGCGGGAATTTTTGTCGTCGGCAAGACGCGATGACCCGTAGGGGCGACCCGCGGTCGCCCCAGTGGCGGGTACCACGCGAGGACCACGGGTCAAGCCCGGGGTGACGTAACGCAGCCGACGGCAAGAAGGACAAGCAGATTCGTCAACGTTTTCGCGGAACGCAACACTAGTGTGATGTCTCGTCAATCGGCACAGTAATCTGCGCAGGCGTACTCGCCGTGCAATCGCCGCAGGTGGCGCCCTTCGACCGCGCTCTGCTAAACCTGTCCTGAAACCAGTCCCCGTTCGTCCCGAGCCCTTCGACGGGCTCGGGACAGGCGTAGCGAAGTGCCAGCGGAGCGAAGTCGAGGGACGCCATATTGGCGATGAGACCCGTCAGGGTTCCCTATCAGATTGGAAGACGACTTGGCACCAGACAACACGTCAACAACCAGAATCGCCCTGGTAACCCCCACCGGCCCCACGCGGCGCACGGGCAATCGTATTTCCGGGGGAAGGTGGGCGCGAATCCTCCGCGCCTCGGGGTACCGCGTCAAGGCCCTGGACCGCTACGAGGGCGAGCGATGCGACCTGCTCATCGCCCTCCACGCGCGGCGCAGTCACGAATCGGTTCGCCGGTTCCGGCAACTCCGTCCCGACAAACCGGTGGTGGTGGTGCTCACCGGCACGGACCTGTACCACGACATCCACGTGGACGAGAACGCCCGCGAGTCGCTGCGGCTGGCTGACCGGTTGGTGCTGCTCCAGCGCAAGGGGTTCGACGAGCTTGATCCGGAACTGCACGACAAGACACGAGTGATCTACCAGTCCGCCGAGCCGAAACCCGGCCGCCCCGGTGACCGGAAACGCCGCTTCACCGTCGCCGCGGTGGGCCACATGCGCTCCGAGAAGGACCCGTTTCGCACCGCCACGGCCGTGCGCTCCCTGCCCGCCGCATCGCGCATCCGCGTGGTGCACATCGGCGCCGCCTTCGAGGAGAGCTTCGCCCGGCGCGCCCGGCAGGAGATGGAGAAAAATCCGCGCTACCGCTGGGTGGGCGAGTGGCCCCACTGGAAGACGCGCCAGTTCATGGCCCGCAGCCACCTCGTGTCCATCACCTCGCGCATGGAGGGTAGCTCCAACGTGCTTTGCGAAGCGCTCGCGTCCGGTGTCCCGGTGGCCGCCTCGAAAATATCCGGGCTGATCGGCACCTTGGGCGACGACTACCCAGGCTACTACGAATTCGGCGACACCGCCGGCCTCAAGCGCCTGCTGCTACGGGCCGAGAACGACCTGCCGTTCTACGAGAGTCTGGCTCATCACTGCGCCGAGGTGGCCCCGCTGGTAAACCCTGAGCGCGAGATCGCGGCGTGGCGGCAATTGGTGGGCGAAACCTGATCCACAAAGACTTGGCGTCGAAGGGTAGGCAGGCCGCGAAATCGAGCCTACACTCAGGATATCATCCTTTCCGCACCGATCAACAAACCGGCCTGAACGAGAGCATTGTTGTGCCGGCTGTTTCCGTCTATGGCGACTGATAGTTTACATTTGCTATCCTATAGGGCAATTTGTAAACTGTCAGGACAGGAGGGGAACTCATGATAGGACAAAGGCTGAGGATCGCCCGCGCCGCCTCCGGCCTGTCTCTGAGAGCATTGGAGAGCAAAATCGGCAACCGCGTCACAGCACAAGCGATCGGGAAATACGAGCGCAATGAATCCATGCCTGGGTCCGGCGTCCTGATCGCCCTGGCCAATGCCCTTGGCGTATCGGTGGATTATCTGGTCGGGGACCAGGAAATGGTGTTGGAGGCGGTTGACTTCAGGAAGAAGGCGCTCACCAGCAAGCGCGAGGAATCCCAGGTCGAGGCCAAGGTCCTGGATCTTCTGGAGCGCTACCTGATGGTCGAGGAGTTGCTTCAACTCCGAAGCGTGGAGTGGCACAGTCCGCGCGAGGCGCCTTACCCGGTCGTGCGCGACGTGTCGGAGGCCGACCGTGCCGCCCGCGGTTTGCGTGACCACTGGGGTTTGGGTAGCGACCCAATCCCGAACCTCGTCGAATTGCTGGAAGAGCAAGGGATAAAGGTGCTTGCCGTCGAGTTGAACAACATCGACGGTTTAATGGCACGCGTTCGCCGTGCAGGCAAAGGCACGGTGCCCGTTATCGTGGTCAACCGTACCCACCGGGGCGAACGACAGCGTCTGACCCTTGCACACGAACTCGGCCATCTGGTTATGGACGTAGCAGCTAGAGTGGACGAAGAGAAAGCCGCTTATCGGTTTGGCGGAGCCTTCCTCATGCCGGCTGAAGCCATGTGGGCGGCGATCGGCAAACACCGTACATCGGTGGGCTGGGAGGAATTGTTCGGGTTGAAACGGCTTTTTGGCGCGAGCGTCCAGGCCGTCACCTATCGCTGTAAGGACCTTGGTATTTTCAACGAGACGCTGTATCGCCGCCTCTTCAACGAGTTCACCCATCGTGGGTGGCGTGCCCCGCCTTACCAGGAGCCTCATGCAATGGACGGCGAGCAACCAATGCGTTTCGAGCGCCTTACGTTCCGCGCTGTCGCTGAAAGAGCCATTTCGGAACCCAAGGCGGCGGAATTGCTCGGCATGTCAGTGCACGAGTTGAACCAGAGAATGGAAGAGCCTCCCGCTATCGAGTCAGAGACTTTGGCAAGGGGCTGAGTGAGTCCAATGCATGTGCTGGTCTCCGACACCTCTGTTCTCATTGATCTCGAACAGGGGTCCTTGCTGGAGGCCAGTTTCCGCCTTCCGGTCCGGTTCACTGTTCCCGACCTGCTTTACGAGCGCGAGTTGAAAAACTGGCGTGGCCCCGAACTGATGCGGTTGGGACTTGCCGTGGAAGAACTGGATGGTGACGCAGTAACCTGCGCCCTCGCCTACCGGCAGCGGGTGCGGGCTCTTTCCCTCCCGGATTGCTTCGCCCTCGCGCTTGCGCGAACCCGATCCTGGATTCTCTTGAGCGGTGATCGTGCACTTCGCCTCCTCGCGGAACATGAGGGTGTCGAGTGCCACGGCGTTCTTTGGGTTATCGACGAGATGCACACCGCTGCGGCAGCGAGTGTCCAGGAGCTTTACGACGGCCTGGCGAAAATATCCAGGCATCCGCGTTGCCGTCTTCCCAAGCTTGAAATCCGTCGCCGTCTGGCCTTCTACGCCGACATTCTCCACTAAGCCTCTCGCGCTCCTACACACAAAGGTGCGAGCCGTGCACTCCTCCGACGCCCTCAATCCGCGGACAGCACATCAATGAGGCAATCCGCCACGGTATCCAACTCCTCGTGGCTGATGACCAGAGGCGGCAGCAGGCGCACCACGGTGGCGCCGGCGGGCAGCGCCAGCACGCCCTTCTCCATGAGACTCACGAGGTGCGGCTGGGACTTCTCCTTGAGCTCGATGCCGATCATGAGGCCGAGCTGGCGTATTTCCCTCACCTTCGGCAGGTCCGCGGCCTGGAGGCGCTCCATCAGGTAGGCGCCCTTCTCCGTTGCCGCCTGGGCCAGCCCTTCCTCCTCCATGGCGTCGATGGCCGCCAGTGACGCGGCGCAGGCCAGGGGGTTGCCGCCGAAGGTGCTGCCGTGGCGGCCCACTGGGACTTCGAGCTTGTCGGAGCAGAGTACGGCGCCCATGGGAAGGCCGCCGGCCATGGCCTTGGCCAGGCACAGGATGTCGGGTTCGAGGCCGAAGTGCTCGCAGGCGAACATCTTGCCGGTGCGGCCGAAGCCGGTCTGGACCTCGTCTATGATGAGCAGCACGCCCCGCTCCCGGCACAGCTCGCTCACCTGCTCGAAGAACTCGGCCTTGCCGAGGTTGACGCCGCCCTCGCCCTGGACGATCTCCAGCATCACGGCGGCGGTGTTGTCGTTCACCTTGTCGGCGAGCTTGGCGAAGTTGTTGAAGGGCGCGAACTGGAAGCCGTCCACGACGGGCACGAAGGGCTCGCGGTACTCCTTGGTGAAGGTGGCGCTCAGCGCGCCCATGGTGCGGCCGTGGAAGCCGCGCATGGCGCACACGAACTCCTGCTTGCCGGTGGCGAAGCGGGCGAACTTGATGGCCGCCTCGATGGTCTCGGTGCCGGAGTTGCACAGGAACGCGCGGGTGAGGTTGCCGGGTGCGATGCCCGCCAGCCGCTCCAGCAGGCGCGCCTTGACGTCGTTGAAGAAGACGCCGGAGCAACTCACCAGCGTCCGCGCCTGCTCGGTCACGGCCTCCACCACCTTGGGGTGGCAATGGCCCAGGTTGGCGACGCCGTGGCCTGCGACGCAGTCGATGTATTCACGGCCCTGGTCGTCCCACACCTTGGCGCCCTCGCCGCGAACGAGGACGATGTCCCGCTTGGGATAGACGTCGAACTCGTGCTGCCGTTGCAGCTCCTTGAAGTCCGTCACTGGATCACCGTTCCTTTCCCCGCCAGGGCGTCCCGCACCGGATGCTCCGTGCGGCCGTCGCTCATGATGACCTTCTCGGCGCCGTCCTCGAACAGCTTGCGCAGGGCCAGCATCTTGCGCTTCATGCGCCCTTCCACTTGCGCCTCCCGCTGCTCCAGCTCGCCCGCCCGGATATGCGGCACCACCGTGCTCTCGTCGTCCTTGTCGGCGAGGAAACCCGGCGCCTCGATGAGCTGCAGCACCACCTCGGCGTGGAAGGCGGCCTGGAGCACGTTGATGATGTCGTCGTTCTCGGAGTTGATGGCCGTGTGGCGTTCGTCGATGATGGGGATTGAGAGCACCGGCGCGTAGCCCCCGTCGAGCAGCAACTGGAACAGCTCCTTGTTGGCGCTCCGGGGCTTGCCCGAGAAGTCGCGCACGATGAGGGTCTTGCCGTTCCTGCGCACCCGGAAGCCCTTGTTGCGCTGGCCCTGGATGGCGCGGCCGTCGATGCCCGAGAGGCCCACGGCGTTCACGCCGTTCTGCTGCAGCAGCTCCACGATGCGCTTGTTCTGGACGCCGGCGTAGCCCATGAGGATGGCGTCGAGGGCGTCCTTGTCCGACAGCACGCTGGTGTAGCCCGACACCGACGTGACCACCTCGGTGGGGGTGCCCAGCCTTGCCGCGATGGCGTCACGCACCGCGTTGGCGCCGTGCACCACGATGAACCGATCGGACAGCGCCGCCAGGTCCTCGGCGATGCCGGACAGATTGATGTCGCCGCCGCCGCCGATCTTCACCAGGATCATCGCAGGTGCTCCACCGTGTCGTTGGGGATGACGCGCCAGCCGCCGTGCTCCGGCACGGTTTCGGAGCTGACGGTGAAGCCGCCGTCGCTCTGAAGCGCGCGCAGCCTGAAATACTCGGGTTGTTCGTTGAAGAGCGATCCCACGTAGACATTCTCTCTATCGGCTATGATCATGTTCATGGCGCGCACGTAGCGCGTCCTGCGGACGATGACGTCCATCCCCTTGCGCATGGCCGCGGCCATGTCGCCCTTGTCGAAACGCTTGACGAAGTTGAACACCTTCTCCGCGCCGATGCGGCCCTCCGCGCTGATGCGCACCCCGCGCAACTCGCCGTTGAACGCGAACACGTAACGGTCGTCGGAGAACGGCATGTTGTTCTCCACCACGATGTTCTCGTCCCGGAACGCGCTGCGGGCATGGCCCAACAGCAGCGTGGTATCGCCGAACCGGGTCAGGTCGTCCTCCCAGATGGGCTTGATGTCGTGATAGACCCTCCACTCCCCGCCGACGATGTAGGCGCAGCCCCAGCCGTGGCCCTGGTATTCCGGGCTGTTCCGGGCGATGTCGGCCAGATATGACAGCCGGTCGCCGATGTCGAAGGGCTTCTGATTCTTGACGCAAAGCAAGCGGCACATGGCTTATGGCAACCGGCGGTCCAGGGCAATCGTGGTGAATGGCGTCCTTCGACTTCGCTCCGCCGGCGCTCCGCTACGCTCAGGACGAACGGT
>JAJEAI010000199.1 GCA_022824205.1 Candidatus Binatia bacterium | reverse complement strand
ACGAGGCGACGGTTCAGCGGGGACTTCAAGGCGAAGGTGGCGCTGGAGGCGCTGAGGGGGGACAGAACGATCCAGGAGATCGCCACGCGGCACAAGGTTCATCCGAACCAGGTGAGCACGTGGAAGCAGCGGGCGGTGGCGGGGATGAAGGAAGTGTTCTCCAAGGGTGCGGAGCAAGGTCGAGGGGACCACGAGGCGGAGGTTCGGGACCTGCACGCGAAGATCGGGGAGCTTACAGTGGAGCGGGATTTTTTGGCACGTGGGCTCAAGTGATGAGCGTGGGGGAGCGCCGGGCCTTGATCGAGCCCGGCCATCCCGAGCTCAGCTTGAGCCGACAATGCCACCTGCTTGGAGTGAGCCGGTCCTCGCTGTATCGCGAGCCCAAGGGGGAGAGTGAGGAGAACCGGGCGTGGATGCGCCGCATCGACGAGTTGTTTCTGGAGTACCCCTTCTACGGCAGCCGCCAGATGGCCCGTCATCTGCGGCGGGAAGGCATCCGGGTGGGGCGTCACCGAGTGCGGCGTCTGACGCGTCTGATGGGCCTGGAGGCCATGTACCAGGCGCCGCGGACCACCCGACCGCACCCCGAGCACCGGGGCTACCCCTATCTGCTCAAGGGTGTCGCGATTGAGCGGCCCAATCAGGCTACCACCGGGGGGCAGGTGCGGCCGGATTCCAAAATCACACGTACCCAGCAGCGACCACCCTTGCATTTTTCACTTTTATGGCTATATTCATCGCGTGATGAAAAGCGCAAAATTAGTGAAAACACTGGAGGTCCGCGCGATCGATGCGGTTCGCGACCTACTCCGCAACGTGCCGAGCGTGCAGGTCGAGACTGTCGAGCATGAACGACAAATCGGCCGCGACTATAGCATGGACGGACTAGTCGCATTTGCCCACCGCGGCGGCAACTACACACTCGTCGTCGAGGTGAGGTCGAACGGCGCCCCCCGCTTCGTCCGCTCCGGGGTCTATCAGCTCGAGAGTTGCGTGGCTCGATTGCGCCGATCCGGCGAGCCAGATGGCGGCAAGATCTTCATTCCAATGATCGTCAGTCCTTACCTGTCCCCGGAGTCGCGCGCCATTTGCCTGGACCATGATATCGCCTATCTCGATTTGGTCGGGAACGCGAGGCTCGCATTCGACACCGTCTACATCGAGCGCGCCGTCGCTGAAAGCCCCGCCTCGGAGACCCGTTCGCTGCGGTCGATCTTCTCTCCGAAGGCGGCAGCGATCCTGCGTGCCATGCTTCACGAACCGGGACGCGCATGGCATGTCGCCGATCTGGCGGCGCAGGCTCGCGCGAGCTACGGCCATGTGAGCAATGTCCGCAAGGCTCTGCTGGCACGCGAATGGATCGAGGTCGGGGAGGACGGCGTCGTCCTCGTTCAGCCGGACGCCTTGCTGCAAACCTGGCGCGAGAGCTATCGTCGGCCGGTCGGCGAGTTAATTACCGGATATACCCATCTCCATGGAAAGCAGCTCGACGAGCGGCTGCGGGGCACACTCAATCCGCACCCCGTGCGCCCGCGCGCCATCTGCGCGCTGCACTCGGCCGCGCAATGGCTTGCGCCCTTCGGCCGGAGCGCTACTCATACGTTCTACGCCGACCAGCCGGGTGCCGAAGCGCTGAAAGAGGTGTTGAAGCTGACGCACACCGCAAGGGGCGCGAACGTGGTGCTGCTCGTCCCGATGGACGAGAGCCTGTTTCACGACGCCACCGAACCCGGTCCGAACGTATTTTGCACCAATCCCATCGTGACCTATCTCGATCTCTGGACCGGCAGCGACCGCGACCGTGAAGCGGCCGAACACCTGGCCGGCGAGTTCTTCCCATGGCTGAACTAGAACCGCAACACGCCTCCGACTACGACGACCGCACAACTATTGCGGTCAAGTCGGTGCTCGTCGAAATCGGTCAGATCCTCGGCAGCTACCGGGGCAAGTTCGCTGTAATCGGCGGCGCAGTTCCCTGGCTGCTGCTCAACGAGTCCGACATGCCGCATATCGGAACCCTGGACGTGGATCTCAGCTTGGATGCGGAAGCCTTGGGCGACGGCGAGTACGCCCAACTCGTCCAGTCCCTCTTGAGTCAGGGTTACCACCAACCCGAGAATCGGCCCCGCTTTCAGTTGGTGCGCACCGTGCCCGCCCGCGACGGCGGAGACGACATCGATATCATCGTCGACTTCCTGATGCCACGCGACGCCACGATCGCAAAAAATACTCCTCCGCTCGTGGCCGACTTCGCGGTTCAGCGCGCCCACGGCGTGGATCTCGCATTGCGGTTCTATCAGCTAGTCGCCATCGACGGCGACATGCCCAACGGCCGGGGTAACCGCATCCAAATCGCCGTCGCGTCCATTCCCGCGCTGCTGGCCATGAAGGGCTACGCCATCGCGAACCGGCTCAAGCAGAAGGACGCCTACGATATCCATTACAGCATCCGCAACTTCCCAGGCGGCGTCGAGGCGCTCGTCGCAGCAACTGAGCCGCTCCTTGAATTCGAGACGGCGAGGACTGGCTATCTCCATATTTCGGAGAAATTCCGCCACCCGGACGATTTCGGTCCGACCAGCGTGCGGCAGTTTGTCGACCGGCCCGACATGCTCGAAGAGCGCACCGCCGACCAATGGCAGCAGGACGCATTCGGTCAGGTCGACGCTTGGCTCTCGGCACTGGGTTTGAGGTGAGCCGTGGCTGCCGCACCGAATGCCAGGATCCGCTCAATGGACATACCGATCATCGACAGAGTGTCCGGCATGGAGAGCGGCATTGTGCTCAACTTCTCCAACCGGACCTTCGCGAACTGCTTTCACGAGGAGTTCCGCGTCGACATCTACGATGACCGGTGGGCGACTCAATGCAATACAAGGCCAACCGCCTTCGCTGCTACCTTCGGCGGGCAGAACGCCGCACAGCGCTCCAAACTCTCAAGGCGTTTTGGAAATACCGCGAAGCAGCGTCACCTCGAACTATTCGGAACTCGGAGACTCGGTGCGCACCGCCTACTTCCGGGTCATCCAACACCTCGGGGGCAGGCAGCCCAAGGCGCCCGCTGTAACGCAGCAAGATCGACTTATCGATCCGGCCGCAACCTCCGCCCTTGCCGCCCGTCTGCTCGAAGTCTCCACCATGGATCCGCACGCCCGCGGCTATGCCTTCGAAACCTCCCTGAAAGACGTATTAGACGCTCACAGGATGTCCGCGCGCTCCTCTTTTCGTCTCAGGGGCGAGCAGATCGACGGCAGTTTTGTGCTCAGTGATCAAGCCTATCTGCTCGAAGCCAGATGGAAGAATATCCAGGTCGATGTGGCAACCCTTCATGCCTTCAATGGCAAGGTCGAGACGAAGGCCAGCTTCTGGCGACTGGAGATATGGCGCGCTGCAAGGTACTCCGCGACCTGCCGATCGCATCGACGAGTTGTTTCTGGAGTACCCCTTCTACGGCAGCCGCCAGATGGCCCGTCATCTGCGGCGGGAAGGCATCCGAGTGGGGCGTCACCGCGTGCGGCGTTTGATGCGCCTGATGGGCTTGGAGGCCATCTACCAGGTGCCTCGGACCACCCGACCGCACCCCGAACACCGGGTATACCCCTATCTGCTCAAGGGTGTCGCCATTGAGCGGCCCAATCAGGTCTGGTGTGCGGATGTGACGTACATCCCTGTCCAGAAGGGCTTCCTGTACCCGGTGGCGGTCATGGACTGGGCCAGTCGCCGGGTGCTCTCCTGGAGGCTGTCGAACACCCTCGATGCCCACTTTTGCACCGATGCCCTCAAAGACGCCCTGGAGCGCTACGGCCGCCCCGAGATCTTCAACTCAGACCAAGGCAGCCAGTTCACCAGCCTGGAGTTCACCTCCGTGCTCAAGGACTCCGGCGTCGCCATCTCCATGGACGGCAGGGGCCGGTGCATGGACAACATCTTCATCGAGCGCCTGTGGCGCTCCCTCAAGTACGAGGCCGTCTACCTCCACGAACTCTCCGACGGCTTCCAGGCTCAGCGGCTCATCTCCGACTGGTTCGCCTTCTACAACACCCAACGACCTCACTCCGCCCTCGCCGACGCCACCCCCGCCGAGGCTTACCTGCACGCTCTCCCGCACCGCACCCAACCCTCTGAACCACCGCCCGCAGGCAACACACAGAACCCCGGAGTAGCAGGTGCAGCCAAGGAGTCAAGGCGCTACGCGCCTCCTCCGCTTCGCTCCGGCCCTCCGGGTGACTCCCTGTCCGCACCTGCTCAAGAGTACCCATGGCCGGAAGCGGGCTTCCGGCCTTCTGTCCGGCCCCCTCTTGACTACCCCCAACCAACCGAGGGGACCCTGCCCGATGCGGTTGAGTCCACCATGCCCCCAACGGGACCCTCCGGCCCCCAGCCGTCTACCCCATCACGGCCGGTTCAACCTCAACCGCATGACGTGTTAAACAGGACCTTGACGGCATGATCCATTATCAGGAATACACCTTAACTCCGCCGCCTCCCTGTCCTACAAACCAAGACCACCTCAATGTGCCGCCGGCTGAACTCGAAGAGCGGTTCTATCGGCAATGCGGTGAGTCGGCCATGGTGCCTGACTCAAACTATTCCGTCTCCGGTAAACCCAGGGCGGTTTATCTGCAACATTGAGGCTAACCTCGATGTTGCAGAAACTGGAAGCATGGAGAGGCCGGGAGACAAGCCGGATGGGGTTTGGAAGGGCGGAGGGGATTGTTGGGAAATGTCATTATAGGTGAGGGTTAGCCCATCTTTAACACACAATTGGGGATTTCGGGGTAATTGGGCGGGGCCATAGCGTCTAACCCCTTGTATTTATTGAGGTTGAGGTTTGAGAAGTCAAATGTAGTGCCATAATTGTTGGATTTCTGTTGATTCCCGCCCCGCCCTCTGATATCCTCCACCCATGTTCATCCGCCGCACCCAAACCCGCGGCGCCGACCGGGGCAAGAGCTACTTCACCCATCGCCTGGTGCGCTCCGAGCGCAACGGCGGGCGGGTGCGGCAGCGCACCCTGCTCAATCTCGGCAGCGACTTCGCCGTGGCCCCGCAATATTGGCCGGTGTTGTGCACCCGCGTCGAGCAGTTGATCGATCCGCAGGCGGTGCTGGTGGAGCTGGCTTGTCCGCAAGCCGTGGAACGGGAAGCGCAACGGATCGCCATGCAACTGGTGAACCGCGCGCCCGAGGGCGGGGGTGGCGATGTGCAGGCGGTGGACGTGGACTCCCTGGAGTTGGTGCGGCCGCGCTCGGTGGGGGTGGAGCACGTGGGACTGTGGGCCATGGGGCAGGTGGGGCTGGAGGAGTTTCTGGAAGGGTTGGGCTTCAACGGTCGCCAAAGGGCGGCAGCCAAGGCGTTGATCATCGGGCGCATGGCACAGCCCGGATCGGAACGGGCCACTTGGCGGTGGTTGTGCGACCGCAGCGGTCTCGGCGAGTTGCTCGGGGTAGACTTCGAGGGCCTGAGCCCGATGCGGCTCTACCGTGCTTCGGATGCACTGATGGCTCATCGCAGGGCCATCGAGAGCCACTTGTTCGAGCGCGTGACGGAGTTGTTTGGCGTGGGGCAGACGGTGACGCTGTACGACCTCACCAACACCTTCTTCGAGGGCGAAGCTCAAGGCCAGCCCAAGGCCAGGCGGGGGCACTCCAAAGAGAAGCGCAGCGACTGTCCGCTGCTCACCCTGGGGCTGGTGCTCGACGGTTCCGGCTTCGTGCGCCGCTCGGAAGTGTTTTCGGGCAACGTCGACGAAGACAAGACCCTGGCGACCATGCTCGAAGCCCTCCAGGCCCCCCACCATGCGGTGGTGGTGATGGACGCGGGCATTGCCACCGAGAAAAACATCGCATGGTTGCGCACCCACGGCTACCGCCATCTGGTGGTCAGCCGCCAACGCCCCCGCCTTTTCGATCCCGAACTGGCTACCGCCATCGAGACCCGTTCCCACCACAAGGTCCACATGCACCGGGTCGTCGACGAGGACCGCGACGAGGTGCGGCTTTACTGCTACTCCGAAGCTCGCGCCAAAAAAGAACAAGGCATCTCCGAACGCTTTGCCGCACGCTTCGAAGACGCCTTGCAGAAACTCCACGAGGGGCTCTCCCGACCCCGCACCCGCAAGACCCTCGACCACGTCTGGCAGCGCATCGGGCGCATCCAGGAGCAAAGCCGTGGGGTCGCTCAGCATTACCAGGTCCACGTGGTGGCCGACCCCCAAGGCGACAAGGCCGTGGCCGTCACCTGGGAGCGCCAGCCCCGCCCGGGCACCATGCTCACTCATCCCGGCGTCTATTGCCTGCGCACCAACCTCGCCGACTGGCACCCCCAAGACCTCTGGCGTACTTACACCATGCTCACCGATCTCGAAGCCGTCTTCCGCTCCCTCAAGTCCGAACTCGGCCTCCGTCCCATCTTCCACCAAAAGCAGCAGCGCTCCGACGGCCACTTGTTCATCACCGTCATCGCCTACCAACTCGTCCAGATTATCCGCCGTCGCCTCGCCGCCTCGGGCCAGAACGATAGTTGGACCACCTTGCGCCGCATACTCCACGCCCAACACCGGGTCACCGCCACCTTCCGCCGCAAGGACGGCCGCACCCTCCA
>JAJEAI010000163.1 GCA_022824205.1 Candidatus Binatia bacterium | reverse complement strand
ATTCCCGCGAAAGTTCACCCTCGACCCCGATCGGGGGCGGGAATCCAGGAGGGGTGGAGCGGGGAAACGCCGCTGCAGCGCCCCGCCACCGCCCATGGATTCCCGCTTTCGCGGGAATGACTCATTGGGGTGTAGCGGGATTCCATAAATACCAGAAATCATTGAACAAGATTTTATTTTCATATCAATGACGGAGGGGAAAGCGGGAATGACGACAAGGCGTGGCCGTGTCGCACGAGTTGTAACAAAGCTGGCCGGTTGTCCATTATGGAAACATCGGTTCATAATAGACAAAAATCAATCGGTTTGGAGACGGTCATGCAAAATGAAATCGTCGAGTTGGAAAGAACGAAAAGGGAAAAGACGAAGGCCAGGCGCGAGCGGCTATGGTTCTGGATGGATCTGGTGAACGTTTGGATCTGGCTTGCAGCTCTGTTGATGATGAGTCATCTGGCATTTTGTCGGTAGGTTCGCGTACCGAAGCCACGCCCACTAGCGGCCCCGGTGAGAATGCCTGTGCCCGCGGGTGCCGGTTGACCCTCCTTCCCGCCCCGGAGTAGACTCTCCAAATGGCCGCGAAGGGTGACAAGTCCGGGACAACAACGAGTTCTGCGTCCAGGGGAGGTCCGGCCAAGAGCCGCATCCTCCTGCTGGACAGCTATTCCCTCGCCTTCCGCGCCTTTTTCGCTCTGCCGGAGACCCTGGTGACCAGTTCGGGGCAGGTGACCAACGCGGTGTTCGGGTTCACCTCGATGCTCTTCAAGCTGGAGAGCGAGGAGCGGCCGGACGCGGTGATCGCGTGCATGGACAAGGGCGAGCCGCAGTTCCGGCTGGACCAGTATCCGGCGTACAAGGCGGGGCGGAGCGAAACCCCGCAGACCCTGCGCGGGCAGTTCCCGCTCATCCGCGAGGTGCTGGAGGCGCTGTGCCTGCCGGTGGTGGAGCTGGAGGGGTACGAGGCCGACGACCTGCTGGCCACCCTGGCCCGGCGCGGGCGCGAGGCGGGCCACCACGTGATCATCGTGAGCGGCGACCGCGACTGCCTCCAGCTCGTGAACGACGACGTCACCGTGCTGATGACGCGCCGCGGCGTCACCGACATGATCCGCTACGATCCGGCCATGGTGATGGAGCGCTACGGCGTCGGCCCCGAGCGCTGGACCGACTTCGCCGCCCTGAAGGGCGAGCAGGCCGACAACCTGCCGGGCGTGCCCGGCGTGGGCGACAAGACCGCGGCCCGGCTCCTCGACAAGTACGGCAACATCGAAGGCATCATCGAGCACGCCGACGAGTTGACCCCGAAGATCCGCAGGGGCATCGAGGAGTGCGCCGACCAGGTGAAGCTCAACCGCAAGCTCGGGCGGCTGCTGGACGACGTGCCCCTGGAAACCGACGCCAGCCTGTTCGAGCGCCGGCCGTGGGACCCGGAGACGGTGCGTCGCCTGTTCACCTCGCTGGAGTTCCGTACCCTGTACGAGCGCTTCCTGGCGCTGGCGGCCCCCGGCGCCGCGCCGGCCGCGGCCGAGTCGGTGATCCGGCCGGCGTCGATCTCCCGGTGGGCCTCCGGCGCGGACGTGCCCGCGGGCGAGTCGGTGGCGGTGGCCTGGGACGACGGCATGGCGGCGTTGTGCGCCCGGTCCGGCGAGGTGGGGATGCTCCCCTTCGACGGCGCGGCGGGCGCGGCCGAGGTGCTGGCGGACGCGGACGTGCCCAAGGCGGTGTACGAGGCCAAGCCGCTGCACGGCGCCATGCTGCGCAACGGCGGCCGGCTGCGCGGCGTGCGCTGCGACCTCAAGATCGCCGCCTACCTGCTCGATCCGGGCGCCAGCGGCGGCTACGCGCTGAAGGACATCGTGCGCCGCCACCTGGACGCGGAGCTGGAGGGCGAGACGGACGGGGGGTCCGCGGACGAGGGGGCGCAGGGGGACCTGCCGGGTTTGCGTCCTTCGACTTCGCGCCGCTCCGCGTCGCTACGCTCAGGACGAACGGGGGGCGGTGGAGGCCACGCCGGGGATGTTGAAGGGCCAACCGGGGGCGATGGAGGCCACGCCGGGGATGTTGAAGGGCGAACCGGGGTTGGTGGAGAACACGCTGGGGATGTTGGAGGGCAAACGGGGGTTGAAGGGGGGACGGCGAGCGGGGTGGAGACGGAGGATGGGCGCGGCGTGCGCCGGCTGGCGTCCGAGGCGGCGGCGGTGCAGGCGGCGGCAACGGTGCTGGAGGCGCGCCTCAAGGAGGCGGGGAGCTGGGAGCTGGCGCAGACCCTGGAGTTCCCGCTCACGGAGGTGCTGGCGCGCATGGAGCACGCCGGCATCCGGGTGGACGACGGCTACCTCGGGGGCCTCAACCGGGACCTCGGCGAGCGCATGGACACGCTCCAGGCCAAGGTCCGGGAGCACGCCGGCGAGACCTTCAACGTCAACTCGCACCCGCAGTTGTCGCGCATCCTGTTCGACAAGCTCGGCCTGCCCAAGACCAAGAAGATCAAGACCGGCTACTCCACCGACGCCGCCGAGTTGGGGAAGCTCGCGGGGCGCCATCCCATCATCGACGCGCTGCTGGAGTACCGCGAGGTGGCCAAGCTGCGCACCGGGTTCACGGACTCGCTGCTGAGCCTGGTGAACCCGGAGACCGGGCGCATCCACACCACCTACGAGCAGGCCGCGGCCGCCACCGGACGGCTGTCGTCGTCGGCGCCGAACCTGCAGAACATCCCCATCCGGGCGGACCTCGGCCGGCAGATCCGGCGCGCCTTCGTGGCCCCGCCGGACAGCGTGCTGCTGTCCGCCGACTACTCGCAGATCGAACTGCGGGTGCTGGCGCACCTGTCCGAGGACCCGAGCTTCCTGGACGCCTTCGCCCACGGCCACGACTTCCACGCCGCCACCGCGGCCAAGGTGTTCGGCGTGCCCGTGGACGGGGTCACCTCCGAGATGCGCGGGCGCGTGAAGCAATTCTCCTACGGCATCGCCTACGGCATGTCCGCGTTTGGCGTGTCGCAGCGGCTGGGCATCGAGGTGGGCGAGGCGCGCGAGTTCATCGACGCCTACTACGCCCAGTTCCCGGGCGTGAAGGCGTTCCTGGACGCCCAGGTGGAACGCGCCAAGGTGGACGGCTTCACCACCACCATGTTCGGGCGCCGGCGCTACCTGCCGGAGCTCCAGTCGTCCAACTACCGCATGCGGTCGGTGGGCGAGCGCATGGCGCTCAACGCGCCCATCCAGGGCACCGCCGCCGACATCATGAAGCGCGCCATGATCGCGGTGGACGAGGCGCTGCTGGAGCAGCCGGTGGCGCGCATGCTGCTCACGGTGCACGACGAGCTGGTGTTCGAGGTGCCGCGCGCCGCGCTGGAGGAGGCCACCGGGCTCGTCAGGGAATGCATGGAGGGCGCCGCCGAGCTGCGCTGCGGCTTGGTGGTGGACGTCCACACGGGAGAGAACTGGGCGGAGGCGCACGCGTAGGCGGTGTCCTACAGGCGACAACCCCTCAGCCAATACGTCATTGATATGAAAATGAAATCTTGTTCAATGATTTCTGGTAGTTACGGAGCCCCGCTACACCCCAATGAGTCATTCCCGCGAAAGTTCACCCTCGACCCCGATCGGGGGCGGGAGTCCAGGGGTAGGG
>JAJEAI010000193.1 GCA_022824205.1 Candidatus Binatia bacterium | reverse complement strand
CGCTCAGGAGCTTCGGGCCACATCGGGGAAGCCCACCCGCTCCTGCCGCCACCCGGCCCGGCGTCAATAGCCAACCCCAGCCCGGGGCACGCGTGAACACCCTCGCCTTGTGTCCGTTTCTGTTTCACGGCAAACGCTGTTTCCTGGCGACTAAACGCCAATCCGTCATTCCCGCGAAAGCGGGAATCCAGGAGGGGTGGAGCGGGGAAACGCCGTTGCAGTACCCCGCCACCGCTCCTGGATTCCCGCTTTCGCGGGAATGACGATTCAGGGGATTGTTGCCTCTCTTGAATCGTGTCTTGACACAGCCTGGGAAGCGGGAATCGAGGGGCGGGAGAGTGGCACTACGGCGACGTTTCCCCGCCTCTCCGCCCCTGGATGCCCGCTTCCGCGGGAATGACGACTTGAGGGTTTGGCGCCTATTCTTGTCTGGGCGACGTTTTGACACAACCCGTTTCGCGGGAATGACGATTCGAGGGGTCTCTACCCATGTGTTTTGACGCAGGCTGGGAGGCGGGAATCCAGGGGGGGATGGGCGGCGGATCGGGTGGGTATTTCACTGGGTCAGCCTGCGCCGCATCAGGCGCGTGGCGTAGGCCACCAGCGCGGTGGAGAGGCCCAGGATGTAGACCACGTCCCATATGAGCGTGGCGGACGGCTGGCCGTGGAACGCGGCGCGGGCGAGCCTTACCGGGTGCAGCAGCGGCAGGCACTCGGCGACCCAGAGCCAGGAGGCGGACAGGCGTTCTTCCAGGGGAAAGAAGACCGACGAGAAGTGGAACAACGGTGTCAGGAACAAAGTGAAGTAGAAGCTGTAAAGCTCGATGGTGACGATGCGCAGGGTGAAGGCCAGCCCGATGGCCGAGAAGAGGAGGCCCGTGACGGGAATCACCGGCAGCACCCAGAGCGCTTGCGGCAACGGCGCGAGCCCGGCCGCGGCCACCACCAAGGCGAAGCACAGGCCGTACGTGCAGGACCGGGTCATGGCCCACAGCAGCTCGCCGGCCACCACGTCCACCGGTTGGATCGGGGTGGTGAGCATGGCGTCGTAGGCCTTCTCGATGTTCATGCGCACGTAGATGTTGTAGGTCACCTCGAAGCTTGCGCCGTTCATGGCGGCCACGCACACGAGCCCGGGAGCGAGGAACTGGATGTAGGAGGTGCCGCCCATGGTGGTGATGTAAGCGCCCAGGCCCACGCCGAGGGAGACGAGGTAGAGCACCGGCTCGAAGAAGTTGGGCAGGATGTTCCATCTCCAGGTGCGGCGGTACATGGTGGCGTTGCGCCGCCACACCGACAGGGCGTGCCGCCAGGAGAGGGTCACCGGTCGTCCTCGAGGCGCGTTCCCGTGAGGGAGAGGAAGACGTCCTCCAGGTTCGTGGGGCGCGCCACCATCGCCCGGTCCTCGAACCCGGCGCGCCGGCGGATGCGCTCCAGCAGCGGGCCGGCGTCGTCCGTGTAGAGCATGGTGCGGTTGCCCGCGCGGTAGCGCGGCGGGCTCTCGTCGAGGCCGCGCAGGAGCGCGTATTCCTCCTCCGGGGTGGCGTCGAGCTCCACGGTCTCGCGCGCCAGATGGCGCTCGATGAGCGCTTCCGGCGCACCCAGGGCGATGACGTCGCCGGCGGACATGATGGCGACGACGTCGCACAGCCGCTGGGCCTCGTCCATGTAGTGGGTGGTCAGGAGCACGGTGGTGCCGCGCTGGCGCAACTCGCGCACCCGCGCCCACAGCGCCAGCCGCACCGCCGGGTCGAGCCCGGTGGTGGGCTCGTCGAGAATCAGCAGTTCCGGGCGGTTCATGAGCGAGAGGGCCACGGCCAGCCGGCGCTGGTAGCCGCCGGACAGCTTGTTGACCGGCACGTCCGCGTGGGAGCGCAGCTCCAGGAAGTCCAGCAACTCTTCCACCCGGCGCGCCAGGTCCGCGCCGTCCATGAGGTGGTAGCGGCCGAAGACGGTGAGGTTGGCGCGCGGCGAGATGGTCTCGATGAGCACGTTCTGCTGGAGCGTCACGCCCAGCCGCCGCCGCACCGCGCGCACGTGGCGCGCCACGTCCATGCCGAAGACGCGAACCTCCCCGCTGGTGGGAAGGGTGACGCCGTAGATCATCCGGAGCGTCGTGGTCTTGCCCGCGCCGTTGGGGCCCAGCAGGCCGAAGCAGACCCCCGCGGGGACGCTCAGGGTCAGCTCGTCCACCGCCACCCGCTCACCGAAGCGCTTGGTGACGCGGGAAAGATGAACGATCTCGCGCCAGCCGCGGGCGAAGGGCGGAGCCTCAGTTGAGGCCGTAGAAGCGGCGCGCGTTGTCCCCAAGGACGGCGACCTTGTCCCCTTCCGACAGCTCCGCGTGGCCGCGGGTCTCCTCGATCATCTTCCGGGCCGCGGGCAGGTCCACCTCGTGGGGATAGTCCGACGAGTAGGCGAAGGGCTCGATGCCCACGCGCCGGGCCAGGTACGGCAGGCTCGCGTCATTGCCCTCGCAGCCGATGAGGATCTGCCCGCTGGCGATGTACTCGGGCAGCGGCTTGCACGACAGCCCTTCCAGCTCCGCGTCCCGCTCCATGCGGTCGGCGATGCAGGTGAGCCAGGCGCACCCGCCCTCCAGGAACGCCACCTTGAGGGTCGGGTAGCGGTCGAACCAGCCATGGTAGATGAACGCCACCAGCGCGATCATCAGCGGCACCGGGTGATGCAACAGCCGGGAGCCCAGGCGGCTGCTGAACGAGTCCAGGCCCACGCCGCGGTTGGAGCCGCCGTGAATGCCCAGCGCGCAGCCCAGCTCCGCCGCCTCTTCGTAGACGGGCGCGTAGAACTCGTGGCCGAGATGCAGCCCCAGGCCGGTGGAGGGAAGCATGCCGCCCAGCAGTCCCAACTCCTTCACGCACCGGCGCAGCTCGGCGGCCGCGGCCTTGGGGTCCTGCATGGGCAGCAGCGCGATGGGATGGAGCCGCTTGCTGATGCCGCGGTAGCGCTCCGTCACGTAGTCGTTGTAGGCGCGGCACACCTTCACCGCGTAGCTCGGCTGCTGGATGAAGCCCAGGGACAACCCCTCGGTGGCGTAGAGGACCGAGTCGGTGATCTCCGCCTTCTTGACGAACTCGAAGATGTCCTCGCCCGAACCCGCGCGCTCGTCGCTGGCGCGCACCGGGTGGACGCGGCTCTCCGCGGTCATCTCCTCGGTCTCCGGGTAGTGCATCCCGTCGATGGACGGAAACACCCCCGCCCGGTTCCGCGGCGGATGGAGCGCGTACTCCCTGGCATCCGCCACCATGTACTCGGCCATCTCCGGTATGGACTCGATCAGGTGGCCGTCGGCATCGACAACGGTAATCTCGCTCATGGCAAACCTCCCGTGGGCTTGGGGTTACCCGTCTCTGACCTGAGGAACTTAGTCACATGAACCAGCAGGTTACAAGTCAATCTCGACGCAGCCTCAGGGGAATGACCAGGCACGCGCCCACAAGCAGGCAGACACCGGGGAAGAAGAACGCCGCCATGATGCCGAAACGCTCGCTGAGATATCCCGCCAGCGTGGGCGCCGGGACCACCAGGATGTGCGTGCCCAGGGACACCAGCCCGAAGGAAGATGCCTGGCTGTCCTTGTCCGCCACGTCCAGCGCGACCGTGGTGGTCACGTTGGCCACGGTGTAGAAGAGAAACCCCATGGCGAAGACGACGGCCCCCAGCGCCAGGCCCGGGGGCGCCCATCGCAGCAGGAAATAGGTGAGCCCAAGGCCCACCAGCGCAGGCGCCAGGACCACCTTGCGGCCCAACCGGTCCGACAGCACACCCATTATGGGCTGGGCGATGAGGCCCGACACCGCCATCGGCGTCAGGTAAATTCCCATCTCGGGATTGGACAGGCCCAGGTGCTCGACGATGTAGATGGGCAGGAAGGTAATCGCCACCTGCCGCGCCATTTGATTGAAGCTCCGCACCAGCGTCACCACCAGGATCGCCGGGTTCCGCGCGAGCACCTTGAGCTCCTGGAACGGCCTGGGCGTCTTGGTCGGCACCTCGTCGCCCTCGAACATGCGCGCGCCGTACAGCCACACCAGGCCGGCGCACGCCAGCGCCACCAGGAGCTGGCTTTCCGCCAGGGCCTGCCACGAGAAGCTGGCCAGCAGGAAGCCGACGGTCAGGTAGGTGACGGTGTTGCCCAGGGTGGCGCCCATGCCGTAGAGCGCCACGGCCGTTCCCCGGCTCTCCGGGAACCGGTTCGACAGCGAGGCCACGGACGCGGGATGGAAGAGGGTGGTCCCGGTGGCCAGGAGCGCCACGGCGAACAGCGCCCAGCCATACCCGGGCAACGCCCCCAGCACCCAGTAGCAGAGGCCCATGCACACCAGCGAGGAAGTTACGATGAGCCCGCGCAGGCGCACCCAGGTGTCGGCGATGATACCGGACGGGACGTCCAGGGCGGCCTGACCGAACATGCGCATGGAGGACAGGCCGCCCACCTGAACGTCGCTGAGCCCCATGCCCGCCTTGAGGGTGGGAAGGAGCATGGTGATGAGCTGCATGAACCAGTGGATGGCGAGGTGCGCCAGGGTGATGAACCCCAGGAAGCGGAGGCGTTCCCGGCCCACTTGCGCGGCCAGGCCGCGAATCTGTTCCAGCGATTTCATGAGGGTCCCTGGAGCGGCGTCCCGCCCGCCGTCACCGGCCGGCCACTCCGTTGTCGCCGCGGGCCTGGAGCACGAGCCGGGTCTTCATCTCGTGGAGGCGCGTCTCCAGCCCGACGGGATATTCGTGCGGGTTGACCCGGCGCTTGATGCTGTTGTGGAAACGCGAAAGCTCGGCCTGGGTCTTCTCCCTGGCCGCGTGCACCGAGGGCACGTCGTATACCAGCTCGCCGCCGCGGAACACCGGCACCAGCAGGTCATGGAACTCGGTGCCGGCGGCGATGTGTTTCCGGCGGGTCATGTTCATGGGGTCGACGATGGTGCAGCCGTCGGCGATACCCAGGTTGTCGTCGTAGATGGCGTCCGCCAGGTACCGGTCGCCCTGGCGGAAACGCCGCGTCTGGAGGATGCCGGGCGTTGACACCTTGACCGCCTGTTCCGAGAGCTTCACCTTGTTGACCCACTCGTTGCCGCTACCCGCGGACCGGACACAAGACAGCTTGTAAACACCGCCGAGGGCGGGCTGGTCGAAGGCGGTGGCGAGCCGGGTGCCGACGCCCCAGACGTTGATGCGCGCGCCTTCCTCCTTGAGGGACGCGATCAGGTGCTCGTCCAGGTCGTTGCTGCCGACGATGACCGCGTCCGGGAAACCGCCCTCGTCCAGGATGCGGCGCGCCTCGATGCTGAGAAACGCCAGGTCGCCCGAGTCCAGCCGGATGCCGACCATCTCGTGGCCGCGCTCCCGCAGCCTGCGCCCTATTTCCACGGCCTTGCGCACCCCGTTGAGACTCTCGAACGTGTCCACCAGCAGGAGGCAGTTGTTGGGCATGGCGTCGGCGTAGGTCTCGAAGGCTTCCAACTCGTCGTTGAAGGACAGCACCCAACTGTGGGCGTGGGTGCCCTTGACGGGAATGTCGAACAGCTTGCCGGCCAGCGCGTTGGAGGTGCCGGCGCAACCACCCACGTAGGCCGCCCGGCTCGCCGCCAGGGCGCCGTCGAAACCCTGGGCGCGCCTGAGCCCGAACTCCAGCACGGGCTCCCCGCGGGCCGACTGGCACACGCGCGCCGCCTTGGTGGCAATGAGCGTCTGAAAGCAGATGATGTTGAGCAGCACCGTCTCCAGGATCTGGCATTGCAGGATGGGGCCGCGCACCCGCACCAGCGGCTCGTGCGGGAACACCACCGTTCCCTCGGGCACCGCGTCCACGTCGCAGGCGAAACGGGCCTCCCGCAGGTAGTCGAGGAAGGCGTCCTCGAACATCCGCTCGCCGTCGTTGCCGCGCAACCGCGACAGGTATTCGAGATCGCTGGCGTCGAAGCCGAAACGGGTGAGCACCCCCACCACGTGTCCCAGCCCGCAACCCACGGCGAAGCCTCCCTGGTACGGGTTCTCGCGGAAGGAGAGATGGAACACCGCTTCCTTCGAGTCGGTACCGGACTTCCAATAGGCGTACGCCATGGTGAGCTGGTAGAGGTCCGTGAGGAGCGCCAGGGAGCTGGTGTAGAGCTGTTCGAGCGTGTGCATGGATGAACCCTGGTCGGCTTGCGCGGTGGCGGCGTTGTGCGCGCCGCGGGCGGGGGTCCTGCCCGATGCGTTTGCGCCGTGCGGCCGATTTGTTACAAATCACCTCCACGGCCCTGCGTCAACACATGGGTCAAGCCGGTGGCAAGGAGGCACACATGGCGAAGCCTGAAGAAACACGGTGGTACGATCGGGAGGCCGCGCGTCAGGCGCGGGTGGATCTCGCGGCGGCCTACCGGCTCGCGGTGCGGCACGGCTTTCACGAAGCGATCGACAACCACTTCAGCCTGCTCCTGCCCGGCCAGGACGAACTGATGCTGCTGAACCCCTATCCGCTGCACTGGACGGAAGTGACGGCCGGAAACCTCCTGCTGGTGGACTTCGAGGGCAACCGCATCGAGGGCGCGCACGAAGTGGAGCCCACGGCGCTGCACATACACGCGCCGCTGCACCAGGCCAACCCGCGGGGTTTTCGCTGCCTGCTGCACACCCACATGCCCTACGCCAGCGCCATCGCCTGCCGCCAGGGCGGACGCCTGGAGATGGTTCACCAAGTGAGCAGCCGGTTCGACGACGACGTCGCCTACCTCGAGGACTACAACGGCCTGGTGCTCGACCGCACCGAAGGGAACCGCATCGCGCGGGTGATGGGCGACAAGAACGTGCTCTTCATGGCCAATCACGGCGTGATCACCGCCGGCAGGACCGTCTCGGAAGCCTTCGACCGGCTCTACTTCCTGGAACGTGCCTGCAAAATCCAGGTGCTGGCGGAAACGGGCGGGCACCCGCTCCAGCGCATCACTCACGAAACCGCCGACCTTTTGCGGCGCCAACGGGGTGAAGGCGAGAATCTGGCGGCCGAGCACCACTTCGCCGCCCTGAAACGCATTCTCGACCGGGAAGAGCCCGACTACGCGGACTGACGCGGTTTCGCCGCGGGCAGCCGTCTTGCGGCCTTACGCCTTGCGCCCGAACAGATACGCCACCCCGATGCTCAAGAGGTACAGGCCGATGAGCGGCCCCGCCAGGAGCACCTGCGAAACCACGTCCGGCGGCGTCAGCACGGCCGCGAGCACGAACATCACCAGGACGGCGTAGCGGAAATGGTGCCACAGGAAGCGATGGTTCCAGATGCCCGCCCGCGCCATGAAGAACGAGAACACCGGCAGTTGGAAGGTGACGCCGAAAGCGACGAGGATGCGGAAGAAGAACGAGAAATACTCGGAGACACGGATCTCCGGGTGGACCTGCAGGGAACCGTACTGGTCGAGGAAATACAGAAACGCCACCGGCAGCACGGTCTCGTAACAGAAGAGCGCGCCGGACAGAAAGAACACGGTGGTGGCACCGACGAAACCCGCCATGTAGCGGGTCTTTCCCTCGGCGCCGAACACCGGCGCCACCAGGCGCCACGACTGCCAGAAGATGACCGGACTTCCGGCGAGCACGCCGGCGAGGAACGCCACCTTGATCTCGACGAAGAAGACCTCCGCGACGCCCGTGCCAATGAGGCTCTGTCCCGGTTCAAGCCGGCTCTTGAGGGGCTCCACCAGGACTTCGAAGAGTTGTGGGGCGAGGAGAAAGCCCAGGACGAACGGAACGAATACCGCGGCCAGCGACCATGCCAGGCACGCGCGTGCCCGCTCCATCTGGTGGACGAACTTGGGCAGGATCGAATCGTCGGTCATGCGTGGGCGTTCCAAAGGCCAGCGCCCCGGAACGCAGGGGTCCGCAAGGGCTTCGTATCCGGGCCTCTCTTTGTGTAACAGATCGCCGGACGCCATGCGACGTGACGGCACCCATGACCTTACTGCCCCTATCCACGTCCGCGTCCCGGTTTGATGAAAACCTCTGATAATCACTGCTGTCCCACAAATTTTAAGCGAATCGGAGGGGGATTTGAGGGGGCGGGCTGGGCGGGGGCTGTGGCAGGAG